>DASRPM010000094.1:0-41585 GCA_035646375.1 Vicinamibacterales bacterium | reverse complement strand
CGCTAGTATAAAGGTTGAGTGCGGGTGGTAGGACTCGACGTGGGCGAACGCCGCATCGGTGTGGCCATCAGCGATGCGACCCGCACGCTGGCGCGACCCGTGGGCGTGCTGTCGATCGCGCGGCTCGACGCCGCGGCGGTTGCGCGCGCCGCCGACGAAATCGGGCGGCTCTCCGCCGAGGACGACGGCGTTGCCGCAATCGTCGTCGGCCTTCCGCGCCGTCTCGACGGCCGTCCCACCAGCCTCACCGCAGGCGTCCAGACCTTCGCGTCGCAGCTTGGCGCACGCACCGGGCTGCCGGTGGCGCTCCAGGACGAGCGGCTCACCAGCGTGGAGGCCGAAAGCCGACTCGCCGAGCACGACAAGGACTGGCGCTCCCGCAAGAAGCGGCTCGACGCGGCCGCCGCGGCCATCATCCTGCAGGACCATCTCGACGAGTTGCCACGGTGAAGCGATTCCTGCTCAGACTGCTGCTCGTCCTCGTCGTGGCCGGACTCGGTGCGGGCGCCGCCGCCGGCTACCTGGTGTGGACTCGCATGCACCAGCCGTTCATGGCGTTTGCGGGCGAACTGTTCGTGCAGATTCCCCAAGGCGACGGCTCCGGCGCGATCGCGCGCCGGCTCGTGGACGCGGGCGTCGTGGCCGACTCGTGGACCTTCCGCGCCGCGGTCCGGTGGTCGGGGCGCGGGCAGACGCTGCAGGCGGGGGAGTATCGCTTTGCCGACGCGGCATCGCCGCTCGACATCGTGGAGCGCCTGGCGCGCGGCGACGTCTACACGATCGCGATCACCTTTCCCGAGGGGCTCACGATCGACGAGATGGCCGGCGTGTTCGAGTCGCGTGAGCTCGGCACGGCGCAGTCGTTCCGCGCGGCGGCACGCGACGTGAGCGCGATCGCTGAGCTCGATCCGGCCGCGCGCAACCTCGAAGGCTATCTGTTTCCGGAGACCTATCCGGTGTCGCGCGATGCGGACGCGGTGTCGCTCGTGACGGCGATGGTCGAGCGCTTCAAGGCGGTCTACGCCGAGCTCGCCAAAGACCGCCAGGCGACTGGCCTCACCACGCGTCAGGTGGTCACGCTCGCTTCGCTCGTCGAGAAGGAAACGGCGCGTGCGGAAGAGCGGCCGATCGTGGCGGCGGTCTATCGCAACCGCCTCGCGATCGGCATGGGGATGCAGGCGGACCCGACCGTGATCTACGCGCTGCGGCAGCGCGGGAAGTACAACGGCAACATCCGCCGGGTCGATCTCGCCATCGACTCGCCGTACAACACCTACCGCTATCGCGGCCTGCCGCCCGGTCCGATTGCCGCCCCCGGCCGCGCGGCGCTCGAAGCGGCGCTGGCGCCCGCGGAAGCGAAGTACCTCTATTTCGTCAGCCGGAACGACGGCTCACACGTGTTCGCCGAGACGCTGCGCGAGCACAACGCGAACGTGCAGAAGTTCCAGGTCGAATACTTCAGGTCAAGTAGGGCGGGTAGGTCAGGTGGGTCGGGTAGGGGGTCTGGTAGGTAGCGAGGTGACCCAGCTGACTATTCCACGTACTTAGGCGCTTTGGGCAAGGCGGCGTGCGTGATCTTGTCGTGCTCGATCCAGAGCGTCGCGCCGGACTGCTTCAGGAACGACTGCAGCGAGGCCCGGCTCTTCGCCGACATCGCGGCGTCGAACTCGAACGACGGCGTCCGGCCGGTCGTGATCTCCTCGGGGTAGTGATAGAGGTCGCCGCCGAGCACGACGGGGCCGGTCTTGGCCAGCTTCACGAACAGCACCTGGTGCCCCGGCGTGTGTCCCGGCGTCGTCTTCACCACCACGGTGCCGTCGCCGAAGATGTCGAAGTCCTCGTTGTTCAGGATCCGCGTCTTGGCCGTCTTGAGCGCGCTGTAGCTTGCCGGCTGGATGATCCCCTGCGGCTTGTCGCTGAACATGAAATCGTGCTCGGCCTTCTGCACGATCCACGTGGCTCCGGCAAACAGGTTGGCGTTGGCGGTGTGATCCGAGTGGTAGTGCGACATCACCAGGTAGCTGATGTCCGACGGCTTGTAGCCGGCGGCCTCCATCTGCGGCACCAGTTTCTGGCTCGCGGTGAGGATCCCTTCCTTCGCGCCGCCGCCGCCCGGCGGGAAGTGCTCGTCGCCGATGCCGCCGGTGTCGAACATCACGGTGCCGCGCGGGTGGACGATGAGGTACGACACGTTGACGAAATCCACTTCCCTCAGCTCTTCGCGCGTGAAGCCGAAGAGCTTCGGGTCGAGCCCCGTGATCTCGCCGTTGTCGAAGACGTAGAGCCGCAGTGGCGGCGCCGCCGGCACGTTCTGGGCCTCCGGGCCGGTGGAGCAGGCCGCCGCGGCCACGACGGCAAGCGCGAGAACAAGGCGTTTCATGTTCGGCTCCTTCATTCGCGGCCGCCGCGTTCGCCCCACTTCAGCTTCTCGCGGAGGAGCTCGAAGTAGTTGCGGGCCGGCGCCTTCACGAGCTGCAGTGCGCGTTCCGAGCGCCGGATGCGCACGACGTCGCCGGCGTGCAGCGGATACCCCGTCTGCCCGTCGTAGGTCACGAAGATCTCGTCCTTCGCGTCAGCGACCGTCGGCCGCACTTCGATGAGCTCGCTGGCGGGCACGACGATCGGCCGGTTGGTCAGCGTGTGCGGTGCGATCGGCGTCAACACGAGCGCGTCCACGCGCGGGTGAACGATCGGTCCGCCGGCAGCCAGGTTGTACGCCGTGGACCCGGTGGCCGTGGCCACGATGAGGCCGTCGGCCTTCACCTTGGTCACCAGGTTGTCGCCCACCGAGATCGTCAGCTCGATGATGCGCGAGAGCGCCGCCTTGGTGAACACGACGTCGTTCAGCACCACGTGCGAATCAGTTCGCGTGGTGCCCCGGCGCATCTCGGCCGCCAGCATGGCGCGCGGTTCGATGACCGCCGTGCCGGCGAGGACGGCCTCGAGCGACGGAAGCATCTCGTCGATGCGCGTTTCGGTGAGGAAGCCGAGGCTGCCGAAGTTGACGCCGAGCATCGGAACGTCGCGGCCCGACTGCGCGATGCGCGTGGCCATGGAGAGGAGCGTCCCGTCGCCGCCCAGGACCACGACGAGATCGACGAGCCCCGGCAGCGCGTCGCGCGTGGCGTGCGGACACCCCACGGCGAAGTCGGTGAGGCCGGCGGTCTCGTCTTCATAGACCGGCTCGATCTGGCGTTCCGTGAGCCACTCGCCGAGCTGCTCGAGCTGTTCGGCCGCCGCGGTGAGGCCGCGTTTGGCGACGATGCCGACCCGGGTGACGGAGGGGGCTGGCATTCAGGCGCGGGCGCGGTGTTCGGGGGACGGCCGCAGATGGAGCAGGAACTCGACGTTGCCCTTCTGGCCGGTGATGGGAGACGGGGTGGAACCCACGCGCGTCAATCCTACCTCAGCGCCCGCGGCGGTCACTTCGGCCAGCACGCGCTCGTGCACGGCGGGGTCGCGGATGATGCCCTTGCGCACCTCGTCGCGTCCGGCTTCGAACTGCGGCTTCACGAGCGCTACCACGTCGGCGCCCGCCCGAAGGACGCTGGTCGCCGCCGGCAAGATCTGGCGCAGCGAGATGAACGAGACGTCGATGACCACGACGTCGACCGGCCCGGGCAGATCGGCGAGCGTCAGATGCCGGGCGTTGAAGTGCTCGATGACGACGACCCGCGGGTCGTTGCGCAGCCGCCAGTCGAGCTGACCGTGCCCGACGTCGAGCGCCACCACGCGGGCCGCGCCGCGCTGGAGCAGCACATCGGTGAAGCCGCCGGTGGAGGCGCCGATGTCGAGCGCCTCGCGGCCGGCGACGGCGATGCCGAAGGTGTCGAGCGCATGCGCGAGCTTGAGGCCGCCGCGGCCGACATAGGGGTGGTCCGGCGCCTGCAGCGTGACCTCGGAGTCGGGATCGACCAGCGTGCCCGCTTTGGTCACCACGCCGCCGTTCACGCTCACCAGGCCGGCAAGCACGACGGCCTTGGCGCGCTCACGCGAGGGGGCCAGGCCGCGGTCGAGCACGAGTTGATCGAGACGAAGACGAGTCATGTGGTCAGGTAGGTCAGGTAGGTCAGGTAAGCCGGGTGGGGAAACCTCTTACCTACCAGACCCACCTGACCCACCTGACTCAGTTTCGTCGCTCAACGATCCACCGTCCGATGCCGAGCAGCCAGGAGTTGGCCAGGCCAGCACGGTCCAACGTCTCGGTCGCGCGAGCAATGCACGCGTCCGCCATGGCTCGGGACTGGTCAATCCCGTACAGCGCCGGGTAGGTGGGTTTGCCCGCCGCCGCGTCCTTGCCCGTGCTCTTGCCGAGCTGCGCCGCATCGCCCTCCACGTCGAGGATGTCGTCCACGATCTGGAACGCGAGGCCGAATTCCGCCGCCGCGCTGTCGATCGCCGCGATTTGCCCGTCGTTCCCCCCGCCCAGCACCGCACCGGCGACGGCCGACGCCCGAATGAGCGCGCCGGTCTTCTTCGCGTGCATCGCCGCCAGCCCCTCGCCGTCGAGCGGCGGGGTCGTGTGGCCCCGCGGGTCGGGCGTGACACACGCGAGGTCGATCGCCTGCCCGCCGACCATCCCGACCGGACCGGCCGCTTCGGCAATCACTCGGATGGCGCGGAGCACGCGCACCGGGTCGCCCTCGATCCCGGCGAGCACGTGAAACGCTTCGGTGAGCAGCCCATCACCCGCCAGGATGGCCATGCCTTCGCCGGCGACGACGTGCAGCGTCGGCCGCCCGCGGCGCATCGAGTCGTCGTCCATGGCCGGGAGATCGTCGTGCACGAGCGAGTAGGTGTGAATGAGCTCGATGGCGCACGCCGCTGGCAGCGCCGCCGCCGTGTTTCCGCCGACGGCCTCGGTGCTGGCAAGACAGAGGACGGGGCGGAGACGCTTGCCGCCGGCCGTGAGGCTGTAGCGCATGGCCTCAGCCACGGAAGCCGGACAGTCGGGTGGTGAGGGGAGCAGGGTGGCGAGTGCGGCCTCGACCTCGGCCCGCCGCGCGTGCACGTACTCGGCGACGGCCGTCGCGCCGGTCATCGCGGGCGTGGCGCCGCGTCGTCGTCGGCGTCGAGATCCGCCGGTGCCGCCTTGAGCTGACCGCGCTCGTTGAGAATCTCGATACGGCGCTCGGCTTCCTCGAGGCGGCTGTGGCAGAACCGGGACAGATGGACACCGCGCTCGTAGAGCTGCAGCGAGGCTTCGAGCGCGAGGTCGCCCTCTTCGAGCTTTTTGACGATCGTTTCGAGCTCCGCGATCGCCGCTTCGAAGTCCTTAATGGTCGTCGGTTCCATTCGGTTTCATGATCTCACGGACGTCGCAGCGCAGCTCGCCATCGTGCAGCGTCACCCGCACCGAGTCCCCTGGGGCGGTCTCCGACGCGCGGCGCAGCACGCGGGTGCGGGTGTCGTCCCAGCACACCGCGTAGCCGCGCCCGAGGACGGCCAGCGGGCTGAGGGAGTCGAGCCGCGCCGCCGCGCTGCCCAGCCGGCCTTCGAGCCGCATCCGACGGCGCGACGCGCCGGCGCCGAGCGCCGACGTCGCCGCCTGCAGGCGGGCCCGGACGGCGGCGAGCCGGTGCCGCAGGTCGAAAGTGTCGAGCGCGGCGCGCAGCGTGCGATGCCGGCGCGCCCGGGCGTCGAGCCCGGCGAGTATCGCGTCGCGGAGATCGGTCGTGAGCTCGGTTGCCCGCCGGCTGCGCATCAGGACGCGGCCGTGAAAGCCGCCGTACCCGGGCCGCCCTTCGAGACTGCGCAGCCGCGCCTCGAGACGGTGCAGCCGCGAGTCCTGGCTCGAATCGAGGCGCTGCGACAGCCGATCGATGCGGGCCTGCACCTCGTCCTTGCGCGCCACCACGAGCTCCGCGGCCGCCGACGGCGTCGGTGCCCGGAGATCGGCCACGAAGTCGGCGATGGTCACGTCGGTCTCGTGCCCGACGGCGGAAATCGTCGGCACGGCGCAGCCCGCGATCGCACGCGCGACGACCTCCTCGTTGAACGCCCACAGGTCTTCGATCGATCCGCCGCCGCGCCCGACGATCACCACGTCCACGCCGCGCACCTTGCCGATGGCGGCGAGGGCGCGCGCAATCTCGAGCGCGGCGCCCTCGCCCTGCACGCGCGCCGGGCGGATGACGATGTGCGCGTTGGCGTAGCGGCGGCGCAGCACCCGGATGATGTCGCGGACGGCGGCGCCGTCGAGCGAGGTGACGACGCCGATCTTGCGGGGCAGCACCGGCAGCGCGCGCTTCCGGCGCGGATCGAAGAGCCCTTCGGCCGACAACCGTTCCTTGAGCTGCTCGAACGCGAGCTGGCGGGCGCCAAGCCCCTCCGGCTCGAAGTGCTCGCAGACGAGCTGATACTCGCCCTTCGGGTCGTAGACGCTGACGCGGCCGCGGGCCACGACACGCATGCCGTCCTTGGGTGTGAAGCGCAGGAAGCGGAGCGAGCCGCGGAACATCACGCCGCGGATCTGCGCGCCCTGGTCTTTGAGCGTGAAATAGAGGTGCCCGGTATTCCACACCTTGCAGTTCGACAGCTCGCCCTCGACCCACATCTCGAAGAACTGGCGCTCGAGAGTGGTGCGGATCTGGGCGGTGAGCTCGGAGACGGTGAGGATGCGGCGGGCGCGGGCAGGTGGTTCGTCGGGGCGCTCGTCCTCGGGCGGCTCTTCGAACGGCAGATCGAAGAACGTGCTCATGTCGTGCCGCCGAGCGCCAGCAGGTCGCGCTCGCCGAGATTGACCCGCAGGATCGCGGTGGCCTTGCCGGTGGCGTCGTCGGCGTCCACGATCACGCCATTGAGGCGCGGGTTGCCCGTGGCCGGCTCGAACTTCGACGGCATGCCCGTGAGGAAGCGTGAGAGCGCCGGCTCGCGCTCCATGCCGATGATCGAATCGTGCGGGCCGGTCATGCCGGCGTCGGTGAGGTATGCCGTGCCGTTCGGCAGGATGCGTTCGTCGCCGGTCTGCACGTGTGTGTGGGTGCCGACCACCAGCGTCACCTTCCCGTCGAGGTGCCAGCCCATGGCCACCTTCTCGCTCGTGGCTTCGGCGTGGAAATCCACCACGATGATGCGTGCCTTTCCGCGCACCGCTTCGATCTCCTTGAGGACCACGGCAAAGGGATCGTCAAGCGGCGTCATGAACACGCGGCCCATGACGTTGACGATGCCGACGGGACGCCCGTCGCCCGATTCCGCCACGTACGAGCCGCGGCCCGGGGCGCCGGCGGGGTAGTTGGCGGGGCGCAGCAGCCGGCGCTCGGTGGCGATGTAGTCCAGCGCCTCCTTCTTGTCCCAGACGTGGTTGCCGGAAGTCATCACGTCCACGCCGTACTCGAGAAGCGTATCGCCGATGTCCTTGGTGACGCCAAAGCCGGCGGCCGAGTTCTCCGCGTTGGCGATCACGAAGTCCACGCCGTGGTGGGCGACGAGCCCCTTGAGCCCCTTGCGCAGGAGCTCACGGCCCGGCCGTCCGATGATGTCGCCGATGAAGAGCAGCCTCATGCCACGGGCGTATCCGGAGTGACGACGGGGACGTGATGGGCGCGGCCCCGGCGTTCGATCAGCTTGGGCAGCACTACCGTCAGTTCACCCATGCGCAGCGTGGCGCGCGCCCGCGGGATGTCGAAGGCGCCGGTCAAGCGCACCGCGCGCGCGAAGCGGCCGAAATCGCGCTCCACCAGGTGATAGGCCGCTTGGGGGACCGTCGGCGCCGGCGCCTTCTCTCCGGCCACGATCACGACGCCGCTCCGGAAGAGGACCCGCAGCGCCTGGCTGGGCACGCCGCAGGTGTCCACGACCAACTCGACGGCGGCGTCGGTCTCGAAGACGTCCACGAGAGGACGGCACTGGCCCGGGTACGCGCCAGGGGCGCTGCCGAGGCTGCGCGCCAAGTCGTCGAAGAGCTCCCGGATGTCGTCGCCCAGCTCGCCTGACTCGCCCGGCGGAAACAGCGTGAAATGAGCCACGATTTGCCCATCATGGCAACGGATGCCTCCGGCCGTCAAAGGCTAAGATATGAGTAATAGACACTAAGAAAATCTGCTTGACATCGACTAATCACTTGCTAAGATGTTCTTGGAGCCGGAAAGGCACGAGCTCCTTGGAGCGAACAGCAATGAGCAAAGTGATTGGAATCGACCTCGGCACGACCAACTCCGTCGTCGCAGTGATGGAGGCTGGGGAGCCGGCGGTCATCGTCAACCAGGAAGGGGCGCGGACCACACCGTCGGTCGTGGGCTTCTCCAAGGACGACCGCCTGGTCGGCCAGGTGGCGAAGCGCCAGGCCGTGACGAACCCCGAGAACACGGTGTCCTCGATCAAGCGGTTCATGGGGCGGAAGCACGCCGAGGTCACACAGGAAGCCGGCCGCGTGCCCTACGCGGTGGTGAAGAACGACAACGGCGACGCGTGGGTGGACGTGCGCGGCAAGAAATACTCGCCGCCCGAAATCTCCGCGATGGTGCTGCAGAAGCTGAAGACGGCGGCCGAGGACTATCTCGGCGAGAAGGTCACCGACGCCGTGATCACGGTGCCGGCGTACTTCAACGACGCCCAGCGGCAGGCCACCAAGGACGCTGGCAGGATTGCCGGCCTCAACGTCCTGCGCATCGTCAACGAGCCGACCGCGGCCGCGCTGGCGTACGGGCTCGACAAGAAGAAGGACGAGACGATTGCCGTGTACGACTTCGGCGGCGGCACGTTCGACATTTCGGTGCTCGAGGTGGGCGAGGGCATCGTCGAGGTGAAGGCCACCAACGGCGATACGCACCTCGGCGGGGACGACCTCGACCAGCGCGTCATCGAGTGGATCGTCGCGGAGTTCAAGAAGACCGACGGCGTCGATCTGTCGAAGGACCGCATGGCCGTCCAGCGCCTCAAGGAAGCGGCGGAGAAGGCCAAGATCGAGCTCTCGACCGTGCTCGAGACCGACATCAGCCTGCCGTTCATCACGGCGGACGCGAGCGGCCCGAAGCACCTGCAGATGAAGCTGACGCGCGCCAGGTTCGAGTCGCTCGTGGGGGATCTCCTCGAGCGGTCGATGGCGCCGGTGCGCCAGGCGCTCGCCGATGCGGGTCTGAAGCCGTCGGACATCGACGAGGTGGTCCTCGTGGGCGGCTCGACGCGCGTGCCGAAGATTCAGCAGCTCGTGAAGGAGTACTTCGGCAAAGACCCGCACAAAGGCGTCAACCCGGATGAAGTCGTCGCCGTGGGCGCGGCCATCCAGGGCGGCGTGCTGAAGGGCGAAGTCAAGGACGTGCTGCTGCTCGACGTGACGCCGCTGTCGCTCGGGCTCGAGACGCTCGGCGGCGTGATGACGACGCTCATTCCGCGGAACACGACGATTCCGACGAAGAAGAGCGAGACGTTCTCGACCGCGACCGACAACCAGACGAGCGTCGAGGTGCACGTGCTGCAGGGCGAGCGCGAGTTCTCGCGCGACAACCGCACGCTGGGCCGGTTCCAGCTGGTGGGCCTGCCGCCGGCGCCGCGCGGCGTGCCGCAGATCGAGGTCACGTTCGACATCGACGCCAACGGCATCGTCAACGTCGCGGCCAAGGACGTCGCCACGGGCAAGGAGCAGCGGATCGCCATCACCTCATCGTCCGGTCTCGACAAGTCGGAGGTGGATCGGATGGTGAAGGACGCGCAGGCGCACGCCGCGGAAGACAAGACGCGCCGCGAGCTGATCGACGCGCGCAACCAGGCCGACTCGCTGGCCTACGCCGCCGAGAAGACGCTGAACGAGAACCGCACGAAGGTCGAAGTCGGTACCGCGAGCCAGCTCGAATCCGCCATCGCGTCGCTGCGCGAGGCGGTGAAGGGCGACGACGTGGCGGCGATCACGGCGGCGAGCGAGCAGCTGCAGCGCGCCTCGCACGCGGTCGCCGAGCAGCTCTACAAGGCGCAGTCGCAGCCGGGTCCGCAGTCCGGTGGTCAGTCGGGCGCGGGCAAGGAAAGCGACGTCGTCGAGGGAGAAGTGGTGGAGGTCTAAGGACCCGTTTTCGTACGGGCGGGTCTCGAGACCCGCCCGACCAGAGGAGAAAGGATCATGACCGTAACCAGAATTGACCCGTTTGCTGAATTCGCCCGCCTGCTGGCCGATGCCGACGGCTGGGTGCCGCCGGTGGACATCTACGAGACCGAAGCGCACGACCTCGTACTAAAGGCCGAGCTCCCGGATTTGGCCCGCGAGGACATCGAACTGACGGTCGAGCGCAACACCCTCACGTTGAAGGGCACGCGCAAGCGGCCGGCGGAGGTGAAGGACGAGCAGATCCGCCGAATCGAGCGCCGCTACGGCTCGTTCTCGCGGTCGTTTGCCCTGCCCAACACGGTAGACGCCGGCAAGGTGACGGCTGACTACAAGAACGGCGTGCTGACCGTGAAGCTGCCGTTCCGCGAGGAAGCCAGACCACGCACCATCAACGTCGAAGTGGCGGCCTGAGTGCCCTCCAGGTGGCCGGGTCTAATAGCGAACCGGCGTTAAGCCGGTTTGCCAGATGCTGACCCGGCCACACACACCCAACCCGTGGTAGGCTAATGGTTTATGGCCGACATCACAGAACTGACCCCTCAGCCCGGGTCCGAGCTCGACGCCCCCGCAGCCCCGCGCCCCAAGGCACCGCCCATCGAGAGCCGCTTTCTCTTCGTAGACGTGGCCGCCATGCGGGCCAAGCAGCTCCGTCGCGGCGCCCTGCCGCGGCTGGACGACGCCGACGAGAACCACGAGGACCCGCGCCACCGCGTGCACCCGTTCAAGTCCGAGCGCGTGGCGATGGAAGAAGTGCGGCGCAATCTCGTGCTGTACGAAGTCCCCGAAACGAAGACGCCGGCCGCCGAATAGGGCAGCATCTCCCGGGCCCGCGCTTCGCGCGGGCTGGAACCCGGTCCGGGGTTCCGCCGTAACCACCGATTGACGATGGGCACGTTCCTGTTGCTCTGCATGATCGGCGTGGCGGCCATGCTGGTCATCGGCGTCATCGGCACCGTGGTGGGCGCGTTGTTCCACCTGGTTTTCTGGGTCGTCACGCTGCCGTTCCGCATCTTCTTCAAGATCGTCTTCGGCCTGGGCGGTGTGCTCCTGGGCCTGCTCGTCGCGCCCTTCGTGATCGTCATCGCCGTGATCGGCATGGTCGTAGCGCTCGTCGGCGGTGTTCTGTCGCTCGTGGCGCCGCTCCTGCCGGCGCTGCTGCTCGGACTGTTCGGGTGGGCCATCTACCGGCTCGGTTGGAAGAAGCCGGCCCCGCCGCCCCCGCCGCCTCCCGCCAGTTTCTGGAACTGACGAACCCGGCGCTTCTGGGCTACCCTCTACGCGGTCGAGCCCATGCGCCGCCTGCTTTCAACCGCTCTCGCCATCGTCCTCGCCGGGTGCGCCGCGCGCGGCGGGTTTGCCACCGCCCAGCAGCGTCCTGACCCTCCGCCCTACCGCATCCTCGTCAGCAACGACGACGGCGTCCGCGCGCCAGGCATTGCCGCCGTGGCGCAGGTGCTGCAGGCCATCGGCGAGGTCCACATCGTCGGGCCGGCCGAGAACCAGAGCGGCAAGGGGCATTCGATCGTCACCACCGAGCCGGTCTTCCGTGAAGACCTCACGCTGCCGAACGGCATGCGGGCGATCGGTCTGACGGCCACGCCGGCCAGCACCGTCAACATCGCCATCCGCAACATCGTGCGCCCCAGACCCGATCTCGTGGTGTCGGGCATCAACCGCGGCTACAACCTGGCCTATACCGCCTTCCTGTCGGGCACCGTGGGCGCCGCGCGCGAAGGGGCCATTCACGGCGTGCCGGCTATCGCCGCGTCGCTCTCGGAGGACGCCGCGCCGCGGGATTTCGTGGCCGCGGCCGAGGAAGTGCTCGGCGTGGCGCGTCGCGTCAAGCAGTACGGCCTGGCGCCCGGCACGTTCCTCAACGTGAACATCCCCGGTGTTCCGCCGGGCGGCTACAAGGGCTACATGGTGACGACGCAGGCGCGGGCGAAGAGCGGCGAGGAGAGCTTCGCCGAGATGAAGCACCCGTCCGGTCGCACCATCTACTGGAACGTATTCAAGGAGGGCGCGGGCAGCGCGCCCCAGGGCACCGACGCGTGGGCGGTGTCGCAGGGCTATGTGTCGGTGACGCCGATGCGCCTCGGCGAAGACGATCCCTCGCAAATGGACACGTGGCGCCAGATTTTCAAGTAGGGGACGATCGATGACCCGAGCGTGCGTGGCAATCCTGACGGTGGCCCTGTCGGCTGCCGTGCTCCCGGCGGCGGCCCAGACTCCGCGACCGAACATCGTTCTCATCGTCACCGACGACGTCGGCTACGGCGACATCGGCAGCTACGGCGCGCCCGACATCAAGACGCCGAATCTCGATCGCCTGGCGCGGGAGGGCGTGCGCTTCACTGATTTCTACGCTGCGCCAACGTGTTCGCCGACACGCGCGTCGCTCATCAGCGGCCGGTACTACCACCGGTTCCGGATCGAGCGTCCGCTGCCCGCGTCGGGGCCGGCGGGCGATCAAGGGCTGCGCCCCACGGGCCGCTCGCTGCCGGCGCTACTCAAGAGCGCGGGATATGCCACCGCCCTCCTGGGCAAATGGCACCTGGGCTACACGCCCGCGCTGAGCCCCAACGCGCACGGCTTCGACTACTTCTACGGGTTCAAGAGCGGCCTGATCGACTACTACCAGCACACGGACGGCGCCGGGCAGCACGACTTCTTCGAAAACGACAGCCCCGCGCACCCGGCCGGCTACAGCACCGATCTCTTCACGGATCGCGCCGTCCGTTTCATCGACGAGAACGCCTCGCGGCCGTTCTTCCTCGAGGTGGCCTACAACGCCGCGCACTGGCCGTTCCAGGTGCCGGACCGTCCGTCGGTGGCGCCGAACAACGCGCGGTTCGTGCAGCCGCATGACGAGAGCACGTCCACCCGCGCTGATTACGTGGCCATCCTCGAGCGCGCCGACCAGGGCGTCGGCAAGATCCTCGCGGCGCTGACGGCGCGCGGGCTCGACCGCAACACGCTGGTCGTGTTCATGAACGACAACGGCGGCGAGTGGCTGTCGCGCAACGCGCCGCTCTTCCATCGCAAGGACTCGGTGTGGGAGGGCGGCGTCCGCGTGCCGGCGATCATGCGCTGGCCTGCCCGGATTCCGGCCGGCCGGACGACCCCGCAGGTCGGCATCGTGATGGACGTCACGGCTACGCTGCTGGCCGCGGGCGGCGTGACCGTGCCCGCCGAGGCGCGGCCCGACGGCATCGACCTGCTGCCGATCCTGGAGGGGCGCGCGCAACCGGTCGAGCGCACGCTGTTCTTCCGCAACGCCGCCGGTGGCCGGCAGCAGCGCGCCGTGCGCCGGGGCAACTGGAAGCTGCTGGTGGACGGGCCCAACACGTTCCTCTTCGATCTGACGAAGGACATCGGCGAGCGCAACGACCTCGCGTCGGCGCGCGGCGACGTCGCGCGCACGTTGCGGCCACTGCTCGCGGCGTGGGAGAAGGACGTGGACGACGAGGCGGCCGCCACGCTCGGGCCGCTTCCAGGCCGGCCCGGCGGTCCCGGTGCGCCGGGGCGCCCTGCAGGTCCCGGACGTCAGGGCGGATCGGGGAACTGACGATGCGCGGAGTGCTGCTGGGAACCGCCGCACTCGTCGCCGCCGCGGCGCTCGTTCCGCCGCGCACGGCCGGGCAGGCCGCGCCCGACGTCACGTTCTCGAAGGACGTTGCGCCCATCTTCAACAGCCGCTGCGTCTCCTGCCACCGGCCGGGCGAGGTGGCGCCGTTCTCGCTGCTCTCGTTCAAGGATGCGCGGCCGTGGGCGCAGTCGATCAAGCACCAGGTCGAGACAGGCGCCATGCCGCCGTGGAAGGCCGACCCGCACTTCGGCGAGTTCCGCGACCCCCGCACGCTGACCGATCGCGAGATTGCGACGATCGCCGCGTGGGTGAATGGCGGCGCGAAGGAAGGCAATCCGGCCGACCTGCCGCGGGCGCCGCGCATCACCGAGGGCTGGCAGATCGGTACACCCGACGTGGTGCTGACGATGAAGGAGCCGGTGACGATTCCGGCGTCGGGCACGGTTCCATACGCCACGTATCCCACCGACTTCGTGCTCGATCGCGACGTGTGGGTGCAGGCGATCGAGATCCGTCCCGGCAACCGCCGCGTGGTGCATCACGCGGTGGCGCAGGCCGACCTGCCGGGCGTGAGCGTGGGGCCGGGCGGCTCGCAGAACGTGCACCTGTTTTCGCCGGGGCTCGAGGCGATGGTGTGGCGCGAGGGCTACGGCAAGTTCTTCCCCAAGGGCACCCGCTTTTCGTTCCAGATGCACTACAACGCCATTGGCCGTGAGACCACCGACCAGTCGAAGATCGGGTTGAAGTTCGCTACCGCACCGGTGCACACGCAGGTGAACACGACCATCGTGCTGAACAACACGCTGCTCGTGCCGCCGATGGTGCAGAAGCACGAGGTGATCGCGGCGTTCCAGTTCCCGAACGAGGCGCGTATCCACGCGCTGCGGCCGCACATGCATCTGCGCGCGCGACTCGGCACGGCGTCGCTGATTCAGCCCGGCGGCGAGCGTCGCGTGCTGCTGCACATTCCGGACTGGGACGACTCGTGGCAGAACTATTACGTGCTCGCACGGCCCGCGCCAGTGTCGAAGGGCTCGATCCTGGAATACCTGGCGAGTTACGACAACTCGCCGGCCAACGCGCTCAACCCCGATCCGCGGCAGCCGGTGCCGTGGGGGCAGCAGGTGTGGGACGAGATGCACTCGGTGTACATGACGTGGACCGCGGTGAACGACCGCAACCGCACCGACGACGAGCCGATCCAGATCGCGCCGAGCCGCCTGTTCACCGGGACGGCAACGGCACGACGTTGACGACGAGCGCGCCGGGCGGCGATCCCTGCAGCCGCGTGCCCGCCGGCAGATCGATCGGCGGGTCGAACGCGTAGCGTCGATCCCATCCCGGCCGCGGCGTGAATTCGATGATCCGCCGGGTGGCGCCGTCCGCTGACGTCGCGTCCAGCGTCACCCGGGTTACGGTGGACGACGCGGAGGGATACACCGAGAGTACGCGCACGCCGCCGCGGAGCGGCTGTCCGTCGAGCGCCAGACGCCGCACCGGCGTGCCGGAGGCGAAATAGAGCCCCAGCTCGCTGCGATCGCTCATCGCGTCGCGTTCGTGCTCCCACGTCTTCTTGTAGCGCACGCGGACGACGAGCTCCGCGTCATTCGGAACATCGAGCGAGGCCCCGTCGGGCAGCGGCACCGGCGTGTCGCCGGGCACCCACAGCGCAAGCAGGCGTTCGACGTCGCCGGCCTGCGTCGCCGTCTTCACCGAAATCTGCGCGCTCCGCACGAGCGATCGGGTGCCGGGTTTCAGGTCCACGGCGCGCAGCGGCCGCCGCGAGGTGGCGTCGAGCGGCAGCACGAACTCCTTCGTGAGCTCCGCCTGGTCGGCCGCCACGGCGGCCTCCGGCAGCGGCACGATGGCGTCGGGGGCGCCGAGGCTCCATGCCGGCGCCGGGGCCGGCGCGCCTGGTGGCGGCGCGTTGATCGGCGTGCCACCGGTGACCCACGTGAGGAGCACGTTGAGCTCGCGCGCCGTCAGCCCTTCGGCGTGCCGCAGGCGGGAGCCGTTCGACACCGCCGACCACGGCGGCATGTGTCCGGCGACGAGCTCCAGGCGGATGGACTCGCCCCACGGCACCGTGTCTTCCGCCGTGGTGAGCGCCATCGGCGCGGGACCGCCCGCGACGTGGCAGGCCGTGCAGCGGTCGCGCAGGATCGGCAGCACGTCCTCGGTGAAGGTGTAGGGCGACGTGATCGGTTTGTGCGCTTCGACGCGCCACGTGGTCGCGGCGGCCACCGTGGCCGCAACCAGCACGCAGGCTGCCGCAGCGTTCTTCGTCATGGCACGGGGTCGAAGGCTTCGAGCAGCCGCGAGACGGCGGCGTCGAACGCGGAGAACGCGCGCGCCACGTCCTCACCGTTCCCCGTATCGCCCACCGCGTCGAGCAGCCACGCGGTACGCACGACGTCGGCCAGCGCGGGCTCGGCGGTGCCGCGCTCGCGCACGCCGAGATGGGCGACGTGCGGTTCCAGCGCCACCGCCAGGTCCTTCGCCTGGAACGCCGGTACCCAGACCGATCCGTAGTCGCCTTTCTTGATCAATCCGTCGATCTCGAGGCGCCGCTTCCGCAGCTCGGCGATCATCTCGCCCATCGTCCCCGGCGGAGGCGTGGCAAGCGTCTCGCTCTCGGCCGGCGCCGCTGCCGTGGCCGGCGTCGCGGCTGGGGTGGAGGGTCTGGCCGAGGCTGCCTTCGGTCCCACGGGCTCGCGCGTGAGCTCGCGAAACGTGAAATCGAAACGGTATTCGGGCGCCTCCGCTTTGAAACGCACCTTCACGCTCACCGACGCCGGCAGCGCCGCGCGCGCGATGGTGGCCTCGAGCGACTTGCCGTCGCTCGACGGCTTCAGCGTGAAGGCCTGCTCCTCGATCGTCGTACGTGTCGCCGCGTCGAAGCGCTGGCGCGTGACCACGCGGCCGTTCATCGCGGCGAGCGCCGCGGGCGGCAGCGAGCGGGCATAGTCGTCGTAGACATGCAGCCGGAACAGCCGATCGCGCGGCAGCGTGCCCTCGAGGTGGTGCCACGTGTCGGGCGCCATGAAGAACTGGCCGCCGTGCTGCGGGTTGTGGTTGCCGTGCGGCCGCAGCGTGCGCTTGCCGATGCGCGGCGAGCCGTCGCGGCACACGCCGGGCTCGAGGAACTCGGCGTTCACCTCGCCGCGGCAGGTCCAGGAGAGCGCCACCACCACCGGCACCAGCGAGCGACCGCACAGCCGGCACGAGCCGGCCTGCGGCTCGACGACCACCGCGTGCACCGGGCACATCCACGACGCGTCGAGACGCACCGGGACCAGGTTCATCTTGCAGAGCGGGCAGCTGCCGGCCTTGGACTCGACGACGTCCGGATGCATCGGGCACGTCATCGACAGCGGCGGCAGCGGAGGCGCCTGGGCGGCGGGCGGGCGCCCCGTGCTCTGCGCGGCCGGCAGCGACGCGCCGGCCAGTACCAGTACGGAGGCCAGCACCGCGGCCAGGGACGCGACGCCGCTCGGGAGTGGGCGTGAGTGAGCCACTGATGTATCGTCTGCCTGCGAACGGCTTCAGTATGCCAAAAGCGGTTCTAATTGTTCTGTTCCTGGCGGGGCTGGCTCAGGCGCCAAGCGTGCCGGCGGCTCGCTTTGCCGGCGTCTGGGTGGGCACGCAGGGCTGGGCGATTGCCAACCCGCCGCCCGGTGCCCGCGCGGATCAACCAGTGACGCTCACCATCGCGGTGGCGGACGGCAAGATCAGCGGCACGCTCACGCCTTTCCTGGGCGGCGAGGAAGGCGCCACCATCGTCGACGCCTCGGTTGTCGGCGACGAGCTGCACGCCGCCGCCGTCGTCGGGACGCCGCGGGCGCCGGCCGCCGGCCGCGCGGCCCGCAACTGGAAGGACACGGTGGCCGTGCAACTGGTGCTCAAGAACGACGGGCTCAGCCTCAAGGGCCGGGCCGACGTCACCATGAGCGAAGTGCCATGGCTGGCGTTTCGGTACGACCTCAGCAAGAAACGCTCGCGCTACTGACCGGCGCTCAGAGCTTCACGAGCGCGAGGATCTCCTCGAGCACCATGTCCGGCACGTCTTCCTGGAGGTTGTGCCCGCCAGGCAGCGGCCGGCCGGTCACCTTGGTGCCGTGTTCCTTCCAGATGCCCATCACGTCGTAGAGACGACCCATCGCACCTTTTTCAGCCCACAGCACCCGCAGCGGGATCGTGATCTTCTTGCCGGCGTCCTGCTCGTCCCACTTGAGATCGATCGACGCGCTGGCGCGGTAGTCCTCGCACATGGCGTGGATGGTGGCCGGATCGGTCATCGTGCGCAGGTATTCCTTCTGCACGTCCGAGGTGGCCCGGGCCAGGGCGGCGTCGTTGGCCGCCTTCAGCTCGTTCTCCGGAGCCGGCGCATTGCGCAGGTAGTTGAACCAGTGCGGGTACGCCTGCGCGAACTCGATGGTGAAGTGCGTGTAGAGGTAGCGCGTCGGCACGATGTCGAGCACGGCGGCGTGCGTCACCACGTTCGGGTGGTCGAGCAGCAGGCGGTGCGTCACGCGCCCGCCGCGGTCCTGGCCGATCACGGGGAAGCGGTCGTAGCCGAAGTGCTTCATCACCTCGACCTGGTCCAGCGCCATGGCGCGCTTCGAGTAGTTGACGTGGTTCTCGCCGTCGGGCGGTTTGCTGCTGTCGCCGTAGCCGCGGAGGTCGGGCACGATGACCGTCCGCGACGCCGCCAGCTTGGGCGCCACCAGCCGCCACGTGATGTGGCTCTGCGGCGCGCCGTGCAGCAGCAGGATGGGCGGCCCCGAGCCGCCGATGACGCCGTTGATCTCGGCGCCGCTGGTCTTCACCTTGAACGGCTTGAAGCCGGGGAAGAAGCGGGCCTCGCTGGCCCCTTGCGGCTGCTGCGCGCCGGCGTGCGGGGCGACGAGCGCACCGGCGGCGAGGATGGCGCCCTGACGAAGCACTTCGCGACGGTTGATCATGCGGGCAATCCTACCGCAGGCTGTCGGCAGGTCTAAAGACCTGCCGCTACGAGGGCGGCGCAATGGTCGGCCACGCCGCGAGTCGCTGGTACGCATCGGCGGCGCGCAAGAGGGTCGGCTCGTCGAACGGACGCGCCGCGAGCTGGAAGCCGATTGGCAATCTGTCGCCGTCGTGCTCGACGAATCCGCCGGGGACGCTGATGGCCGGCACGCCCGCCAGGTTGGCACTCACGGTGAAAATGTCGGCCAGGTACATCTGCAGCGGGTCGTCCGTCTTCTCGCCGAGGCCGAAGGGCGGAATCGGACTCGTCGGCATCGCGATGACGTCGGCCGCTTCGAACGCGCGGTCGTAGTCGCGCCGCAGCAGCGTCCGCACCTGCTGCGCCTTGAGATAGAACGCATCGTAGTAGCCGGCGCTCAACACGTAGGTGCCGAGCATGATGCGGCGCTTGACCTCGGCGCCGAAGCCCTCGCTCCGCGAATGCGTGTACATCGCCTGCAGGCCGTCGGCGGCGGCCTTCGAGCGGTAGCCGTACTTCACGCCGTCGTAGCGCGCCAGGTTCGAGCTTGCTTCGGCCGTGCACACCAGGTAGTACGCGGGCACGCCGTAGGGCGCGTGCGGCAGCTCGATGTCCACGAGGCGCGCGCCCGCACGTTCGAGCACGGCAAGCGCGGCGTCGAACGCGGCTTTCACGCCCTCGTCGACGCCTTCGCTCACGAACGTGCGAGGCACGCCCACCCGCAGCCCCTTCACGTCGCCGGTGAGCGCCGCCATCAGGTCCGGCACCGGCTCGCGCGACGACGTGGCGTCAGCGCGGTCGGGTCCGGCGATCACCCCGAGCGTGAGGGCCGCATCCTCGACCGTCCGGGCAAACGGGCCGATCTGATCGAGCGACGAGGCAAACGCCAGCAGGCCGTAGCGCGAGACGCGGCCGTAGGTCGGCTTGAGGCCGACGACACCGCAGAACGACGCCGGCTGGCGGATCGAGCCGCCGGTATCCGAGCCGAGCGCCAGCGGGACCTGCGCGGCGGCCACCGCGGCCGCCGAGCCGCCGCTCGAGCCGCCCGGCGTGCGTGAGAGCGCCCAGGGGTTGCGCACCGGACCGAAGGCCGAGTTCTCGTTCGACGAACCCATGGCGAACTCGTCGCAGTTGGTCTTGCCGACGATCACGGCGCCGGCGGCCTCGAGCCGCTGGATCACCGTGGCGTCGTACGGCGGCCGGTAGGTCTCGAGGATCTTCGACGCGGCCGTCGTCTTCATGCCGCGCACGCACAGGTTGTCCTTGATGGCGACCGGCACGCCCGCCAGGGCGCCCGGCGCCTCGCCGGCGGCGATGCGCGCATCCACCTTCGCGGCGCGCGCGAGAGCGTCCTCCGGGTCGACCAGCAGAAAGCTGTTGAGCGCCGGGTTCGACGCCTCGATTCGCTGGAGCGCGTCGCGGCACACCTCGACCGCGGACGCGCGCTTGGCCGTGACGTCGTCGCGAATGGCGCGAGCCGATGCAGCCGCGCGATCAGCCACCGATCACCCGTGGCACGCGGAAGAGGCCGGCGTCCACCGCCGCGTCTGGCGCGTTGGCGACGGCCTGCTGCGGCGAGAGGGAGGGCTGCAGGGCGTCGTCGCGTTCCATGCCCGCGGCGGCGTGCATGTGCGCCGTGGCCGGCACGCCCTCGGTGTTCACCCGCTGGAGCTGCTGCGCGTAGTCGAGAATGTCGGCAAGCTGTCTGGCGAACCGGGTCTTCTCGTCGGCCGTCAAATCCAGGTGCGCCAGGGCGGCGATGCGCTCGACGTCGGCAATCGTCAGGGCGGACATCTTGCGATGCTAGCTGATGGGTCGCGCGAGCGACAATAGGGCCTTCACGAGATGGACAACATCTGCCACACGCTCGTCGGCGCGGCCATGGGTCATGCGGGCCTCAAGCAGCGCACCCCCTATGCCACCGGCACGCTGATGATTGCCGCCAACATCCCGGACCTGGACGCGCTGGCCGTCGTGGCGTCGTTCGTGACGGATATGTCGCCGGTGTCGTTTCGCCGTGGCTGGACGCACGGCGTGGTCGGACAGGCGCTCCTGCCGATCGCGCTGACGCTCGCGGTGATGGCGTGGGCGCGCTGGCGCCGTCCACACGGGCCGCCCGTGCGCGCCGGGTGGCTGCTGGCGCTCTCGTATCTGGGGCTCTATTCGCACCTGTTCCTGGACTTCCTCAACAACTACGGCGTGCGGCTGCTCGCGCCGCTCGAGTGGCGCTGGTTCTACGGCGACGCGGTGTTCATCGTGGACCCCTGGCTGTGGCTCTTGCTGGGCCTGGGTGTGTGGATGGCGAAGCGCACACGCGTGCCGCAGCCGGCGTGGCTCGCGCTCGGATTCGCCAGCGGCTACGTGGTGGTGATGCTGACCGCCGCTGCAATCTCGCGTCAGGCGGTGATTCGCGAGTGGCGGGCCGAGCGCGGGTACGACCCCTCGGCGCTCATGGTCGGGCCGGTGCCCGTGTCGCCCTTCTCCCGCCAGGTCATCATCGACGCCGGCGACCACTACGAGACCGGTGTCTATCGCTTCTCGTCACCGCGGCTCCAGTTGGACGCCATGCGAATTCCCAAGAACGAGCAGGCGCCGGCCGTCGCCGCGGCGCGAGAGGAGCCTTCCGTCCGCAGCTTCCTCGTGTGGTCTCGCTTTCCGTTCTGGCAGGTGCGGCACACCGGCCGCGGCACGGAGGTGACCGTGCGCGACGCCCGCTTTCCCGTCGGCGACGGGACCTTCATGGCGCGAGTCGTGGTGCCGGAGGGGGCGAAATCGAGAGGAGTTGAGCCAGAATAGCGCGACGGCCTTCAGGGGGTCGAAGAGGAGACGAATGCTGGACGGGGGAGCAGCAGGGAAGGGGAGTACGCCAAAGGGCGGCGCGCGAATCGTGCTGACGGCACCGCTGACCGAGACGATCGATCACGCCGGCTATTTCATTCAGATGAGCATGGCCTCGCTGCCGATGTGGCTCGAGGGGATCATCAACCGCAAGTATCCGCACTGGCGCGAGCTCGAATACAACAAGGACGGCACCGCGCGCTACATGCCGGCCGGTGTCCGCGTGCTCGAAACATCGCTGCTGCGCCGCTTTCCGGCGTCCGACATGGTCTGCTGCTATCCGGCCGACCTGGACAGATTCATCGGCCCCGACACGCGGGTCGTGGCCGTCTCGACGCACAACCCGCTCGGGGTCACCTTCGCGGCGGGCGTGTACACCTCGATTTTCGGCTCCACCAGCCAGCCCATCAATTCGCATTACTCGCGCGAGCTGTTCCTGCAGATCAAGAACAACCCGCACCGCGCGGCGTATCAGGTGATGGTGGGCGGGTCCGGCGGCTGGCAGATCATTCAGACGAACTCCTACGAGGATCTCGGCGTGGACTGCGTCGTCGAGGGGCGCAGCGAGTCGGAGAGCACGCTCGACCTCTTCGACCAGGCCCTGCGCGGCGAGCGGCTGCCGAAGCAGGTGGACGTCGCGCACCCGAAGAGCCGCGACGAGATCCTGTTCCCGGACAAGCGCACGACCTTCGGCGTGGTGGAGATGACCACCGGCTGCGGGCGCCGCTGCCAGTTCTGCCTGCCCGACCTCAACCCGCAGATCGATCTGCCGAAGGACAAGATCCTCGGCGCCGTGCGCGCCAACGTGCGCGACGGCAACAAGCAGATCTCGCTGGCCACCGAGGACATGTTCATCTGGGGCCAGGTGCACACGCCGACGCCGTTCTACTTCCCGAACCGCGAGGCGCTGGTCGATCTCTACGCGTCGATCGTGGACACGCCGGGCGTCGAGGAGCACGTGCTGAGCCACTCGACGATCGCGCCGGCGGTGGTCGATCCGGTGATGATCGAGCAGCTCACCGAGAAGATCATCGACAAGAGCCCGATTCACATTCCACTGCTCAGCACGCACCCGAAGAAGAAGGCGCTCGTGCCGCTCATCGGCCTCGAAACCGGGTCGATCCGCATGGCCAAGCAGATCATGCCGAGCAAGGGCGTGCCCTTTCCGATCGACGAGTGGCAGAGCGTGGTCATCCGCGGCCTGGAGATCCTGAACAAGCACAACTGGTTTCCGGCGATGACGCTCATCGTCGGCAATCCCGGCGAGACCGACGACGACTGCAAGGCGACCCTCGACCTGATTTACGAAGTGGAGCGCCGCGGCCTGTTCGCGTTCTTCATCCCGTCGATCTTCACGCCGCTCCACGACACGCGGATGGAGAAGAAGAAGGGCGTCACCGAGACGCGCCAGCTGTCGCCGATGCAGTGGCAGCTGATGATGAAGTGCTGGAAGATGAACCTGCGGCCCGGCCAGGTGAGCTGGTGGGGGCCGACGGCGTGGCGCACGGGCGCACTGGCGCTGTGGGCGTGGAAGCTGCGCAAGCTGAACGGGCCGGGATTCACCTGGCCGCTCTTCATGTTCGCGAGCGCGCTGCCCGAGAAGCTGATGGGGGCAATGGGGAAGATCCACGTCGGGCGCCCGATCACCGTGAAGACGCGCAAGGAGCTGCTGGCCACGATCAAGCCGCACCAGTGGAAGTTCATCCCGCCCGATGCCGGCGACCTGCCCGACGGCTACACGCCGCCGTCCACGCCGCCGTCCACGTTCATCCCGCTGACGGCGAGTCACGCGTAGTGGCGGGCGTGCGTGCACGGCTGCTCGTCGTCCTCCTCGTCGCTGCGCTCGCAGTACCCGGTCGCGCCGAGGCGTGGGGTTTCGTGGGGCACTTCCTCATCATGGAGCGCGCCATCGCCCTCCTGCCGGCGGAGCTGCGGCCGCTCTTCGAGAAGCATCGCGCCAAGGTGGTCGAGCGCATCATCGACCCCGACACCTGGCGCGCCGCCGGCTTTGCTGAAGAAGAGCCGAACCACTTTCTCGACCTTGACTGGGAGGGCTACGGCAAGGAGCCGTTCGGCGAACTGCCGCGCGACTACACGGCGGCGGTGGCGAAGTTCGGGCGCGCCCGCATTCTCGACAACGGCACCGTACCATGGCGCGTCGAGGAGATGTTCGGCAACCTGCAGCGGGCGTTTCAGGACTACGGCCGACGCGGCGAGTTCGGCCAGAACGACATACTCCACTTCTCGGCGTGGCTGGCACACTACGTGTCCGATGCCATCCAGCCGTTCCACGGCGTCATCAACTACGACGGTCAGCTCACGCGGCAGAACGGTGTTCACGCCCGCTTCGAATCGACGCTGGTGGAGCGCTACATGAGCGAGCTGGTGCTGACGCCCAAGGCGCTGCCGCCGATTCGCGCGCCGCGCGACTTCATCTTCGAGCGCCTGATCGAGGACACGCGGCTGGCCCCCGGCATTCTGAAAGCCGATCTCGACGCCCTGGGCACGCGAGACGTGTACGACGACCAGTACTTCGAGGCGTTCTTCCGCTCCACGCGCCCGGTGCTCGAACGCCGGCTCAGCGACTCCATCGCGGCCGTGGCGGCCGCCATCGCCGGCGCCTGGGAGGCGGCCGGCCGCCCACCCGTTCCGGTCTCGCCCGCGCCGCAGCCGCCGCGGCGGCGCGCGCGCCCCTGACCGTCATCCCCGTGGATCCCCTGCTCGTCTTCCTGGTGCCGCTGGGCGGGGAACGCTACGAGCTGTACTGCGAACGCCACCACACCGGGCCGGACGAGGCGCCGACCGGAGGCGGCTGGTTCGCGGGCCTGCGTCAGAAGTTCAGCACCATGCTGAAGCAGGCGGAGGACCACGACGAGGAGGCGCCGCCGTCGGCCGGCCTGCTCGCGCGGCTGCAAGGGTGGATGATGGCGTGGGTGGCGGAACGCGTGGCCGAGCAGCGGCTGCTGTGGAACCTGCGCGGCCGCGACGCCGCCATCGTGACGCACGCCGACGACGTGCCGTTCGAAGAGGTGATGGAGATCGTGCGGCAGTCGCTGCGCGCCGACCATCGGCGCCATACCCGCTGGCTGGCAGTGGACACGCTGCTGTTCATCGGGTCCGGGGTGTTCTTCTTCGTTCCCGGCCCCAATGTGATCGCCTACTTCTTCGCGTTTCGCGTCGTCGGCCACTGGCTGTCGATGCGCGGCGCCGCGCACGGCCGCGACAAGACATCGTGGACCGGACGCCCGTTGCCGCAGATGACGGCTTTGCGCGCCGCCGTCGCCCGCCCCGCGCACGAGCGCGCCCGCGCCATCGAGCCGCTCGCCCGCGACCTGGGCCTGCTGCGGCTGACGGTGTTCGTGGACCGGATGTGCGGCCGGAAGCCCTGACGGGTACGGGTACAATCTCCTCCCACGTGAAACTTCGAGATCTCGCCGCGCGGCTCGGCTGCCGCCTGGACGGCGACGGCGACATCGAGATTGGCCGCGTGACCGGCATCCACGACGCCGGCCCGGGCGACGTGACCTTCCTGACCAACGCGAAGTACGAGAAGGCGCTGGCCGGGACACGCGCGTCCGCCGTGATCCTGCACCTCGACGGTCCGGCCGCCCCGTGCGCCACGCTGCGCAGCGCGGAGCCGTATCTCGCGTTCGCGCGGGCCGTCGGCCTGTTCGCGCCCGACGATCGACCGGCCGCGGGCGTCCACGCCATGACGGCGATAGCGCCCGACGCGGGCGTGGGCGCCGGCGTCTCGATCGGAGCGTTCGTGGTGATCGGGGCCGGCGCCTCGATTGGCGATCGCACGGTGGTCTACCCGAACGTCACCATCGGGCCGGGCGCGCGCATCGGCGACGACTGCGTGATCCACGCCAACGTGTCGATCCGCGAACGCGTGGTCCTCGGTCACCGCGTCGTGCTGCAGGACGGCGTGGTGCTCGGCGGCGACGGCTACGGCTTCGTGCGCCGCGGCGACGGCACGCACGAGAAGATTCCGCAGGTCGCCGGCGTCGTGATCGAGGACGACGTGGAGATCGGCGCCAACACGACGGTGGATCGTCCGGCGGTGGGCGAGACGCGCATCAAGGCGGGCGCCAAGATCGACAACCTGGTGCAGATTGCCCACGGCGTCAGCGTGGGGCGCAACGCGCTCATGGCGGCGCAGGTGGGAATCTCGGGCAGCACCACGATCGGCGACGACGTGATCTTCGGCGGCCAGGTGGGCGTGGGCGGCCACCTGACGATCGGGAAGGGCGCCGTGGCGGTGGGGCAGTCCGGCGTGACGAACTCGCTCGACGCCGGCGCGCGGGTGGCCGGCTATCCCGCCATCGACAACCACGCCTGGCGCCGGTCGTCCGTGCTGTTCAAGCACCTGCCCGAGCTGAAGAAGCGCATCGATGCGCTCGAAGCCGAGCTGGCAGACCTTCGGGCCAGCGAGTCTCGTCGAAGCGCAGCGAAGGCGGACGCGCCCAACGACGACGAGGACCCGACACGATGATGCGTACTTTGTGGCTGGCGGCCGTGCTCGCGGCCGCCGCGAGCACGGCCACGGCCCAATCCATCCAACTCGCGCCCCTCGCCAATACACAAGCCCCCGCCGACAACCCGGAAGACGGGGTCGTGTGGCTGCCGAGCTATCACTTCCACCTGGACATGGCGCATCTGTCGCACGACAGCCCGCGCTACAGCTGGGACGCCAACTACGGCGGCGAGGTCGGCCTCGTGGCGGTAGGGCGGTCGCAGATCACGTTCGTCGTCAACTACCAGGCGGTGCTGGGTGACGAGTTCCATCCCTTCGATCCGAACCAGGGCAACTACACAATCGACGGCGTGCTCAGCACGCGAGTGAAGGGCTTCTACGCCGCTGGCGTCTTCCACCACCTGTCGCGCCACCTCGCCGACCGGCCGAAGCGCCCGCCGGTGGACTGGAACATGATGGGCGCCCGCGTGGGCACGATGTTCGCGCGCGGCGGCACCGACGTCGAGGCGCGGTTGGATTTCCTCGGCGCGATCCTGAAGACCAACGTGGACTACAACTGGGAGTTGCACGCCGGCGCCCGCGCGCACCGCCGCGTCTATGGAACCGTGGGCCTGCTCGGATCGGCGATGCTGCGCAAGGTGGGCACGAACGGGCTCGGCAACCGCGGCACTCAGACGGGCGGCCGCGGCGAGGGCGCCGTCCGGGTGAGCGGGAAGGCGGCCACGATCGAGCTCTACCTGGCGGTGGAGCGCGTGATCGACCCGTATCCCACCGAATTCGGCTCTGTCAGTTATGCCAGCGTCGGCATGCGCCTGCTGACACGCTAGGTCGTCCACCCTCGTATAATCGAGCTACATGACATTCCGCACCCGGCGGCTGTTCCGTACGCTCCTCTTCGTGGCGCTGGCGTGCGGCGCCGGTTTCGCGGCGTGGGCACCCCTTCAGGCCGCCGTGCGGCCTCCGAAGCTGCAATACACCATCTCGACGCTGCCCAACGGGCTGCGGGTGATCCTGTCCGAGGACCACTCGACGCCCATCGTGCACGTCTCGCTGTGGTACCACGTCGGGTCGAAGAACGAGAAGCCCGGGCGCACCGGCTTCGCGCACTTCTTCGAGCACATGATGTTCAAGGGCTCGAAGAACATGGAGCCCGAGTCGCACACGTCGGTCATCGCCAGCGTGGGCGGGCGAAGCAACGCCTACACCACCGAGGACGAGACGGTGTTCTGGCAGACGCTGCCGGCGCACTACCTGCCGCTGGCGCTCTGGATGGAAGCCGACCGCATGGCCACGCTGCGCATCAGCGACGCCGACTTCAAGCGCGAGCGCGAGGTGGTCAAGGAAGAGCGCCGCATGCGGATCGAGAACCAGCCGTACGGCCGGCTCTCGGAGATCATCTACGACAACACGTTCACGACCCATCCCTACAAGCACCCGACGATCGGCAGCATGGCGGACCTCGAAGCCGCCACGGTGGAAGACGTGCGCGAGTTCCACAGCACGTTCTACGTGCCCGAGAACGCGGTGCTGACGGTGGTGGGCGATTTCGACACCGCGCAGGCCACGCAGCTCGTGAACCAGTACTTTGCCCGTGTGCCCAAGGCGCCGCGCCCGGTGCCGCGCGACATCCCGCAGGAGCCGGTGCAGGCGAAGGAGCGGCGCGTGGTGGTGGAGGAGTCGTGGCCGCTGCCGGCGGTGGTGGTGGCGTATCACATCACCTACGACGGCCATCCGGATTCCTATCCGCTGCACATCACGTCGAAGATCCTGTCGGACGGGCAGAGTGCGCGGATTCCGCGCGAGCTGGTCTACAACAAGCGGCTGGCGCTGACGGCGTTCGGCAGCGGCAACATCACCGAGCAGCCGAATCTCTTCTACGCGGTGGCCATCGTGCAGCCGGGGCAGAAGCCCGAGGACGCCGAGAAGGCGCTCATCGCCGAGTTCGAGAAGCTGAAGAGTGAGCCGGTCACGGCCACCGAACTGCTGCGCGCCAAGAACCAGTTCGCGCGCGACTATATCGTGGGGCGCGAGTCGAACCAGGACAAGGCGCTGCACCTGGCGCACGCGGCGGTGATTCACAACGACATCAAGACGGCTGACGGCGAGTTCGACATCTTCACGAACACCACCACCGCCGACGTGCAGCGGGTGGCGCGCACCTATTTCAACGAGGCCAATCGCACGGTCCTCTACATCCTGCCGAAAGCCGGCGGGTCTCGGTGAGGTGGCCGATGCGAATCTGGATGCCCGGCGTCGCTCTGTGTGTGTCCGTGGGTGTGCTCATCTCGTCGGTGGCGACGGCACAGAACCCGATCAACAACCCGAACTGGCCGTCTGAACGGCCGCCGCTGCCGCTGGCGGCGCGCGAGGTGAAGTTCCCGCCGTACGAGGTCCGCACGCTGGCCAACGGCATGCGGGTGCTGGCAATCCTGCACCACGAGCAACCGGTCGTGACGATGCGCCTGCTCGTCGGCGCCGGCGCCGCCGAGGATCCGCAGGGCAAGGCCGGTCTGGCGAATCTGCTCGGCAGCCTCCTCGATCAGGGGACCGGCACGCGAACGGCGCAGGAGATTGCCGATCAGATCGACACGATCGGGGGCGCGCTCGGCACCGGTTCCGGATCGGATCTGTCGTTCGCCAACGTCGTGGTGATGAAGGACTCGTTCGGCACCGGCATGGAGCTGCTGGCCGACGTGATCCGCAACCCGAAGTTCGACGCCGAGGAGATCGACCGCCAGAAGCAGCAGGCGATCTCGTCGCTGCAGGTGAGCGCCACGGATCCGGATTTCGTGGCCTCGTCGCTCATCGACCGCCTGATCTACGGCTTTCATCCCTACGGCCTGCCCGGGAACGGCACGCCGGAAACGCTGGCCGGCATCACGCGCGACGACCTGTTGGCCTTTCACAAGCGCTACTTCGTGCCGAACAACATGATCCTCGCCGTGGTCGGCGACACGACCACCGACGAGGCCTTCGGCATGGTGGAAAAGGTGTTCGGCGGCTGGCCGCGGGCCGAGCTGTCGATGCCGAAGACGGTCGAGCCGCCCGCGGCCACGCGGCGCGTGGTCGTGGTGGACAAGCCGGACGCCGTGCAGACCGAAATCCGCATCGGCCAGCTGGCGATCCCGCGCAATCATCCGGACTACCTGGCGTGGGATCTGGCCGTCAAGATCCTCGGCGGCGAGGGCGCCAACCGCCTGCACCGCGTGCTGCGCTCGCAGCGCGGCCTCACCTACGGCGCGTCGGCCGAGACGCAGGCGATGAAGCAGGCTGGCGACTACGTGGCCGAGACCGACACGCGGACCGAAACGACGGGTGAAGTGCTGCGGATCGCGGTGGACGAGTTCTCGCGCATCCAACGCAACCGCGTCTACGAGCCGGAGCTGCGCGACGCGCAGGCGTTCCTGGCCGGCACGTTCCCGCTCACGATCGAGACGCCGAACGAGATCGCCACGCAGGTCCTGAACGCCGTGTTCTACAACCTGCCGCTCTCGGACATCTCGACGTTCCGCGAGCGGGTGCAGTCGGTGACGCCAGACGATGTCCAGCGCGTGTCGCAGGCCTACATCCGCCCCGACCGGCTGTCGATCGTGCTGGTGGGCAACGCGCGCGCGTTCGTGCAGCAGCTCCGCGCCGTCGGCTTCACGGACTTCGAGGTCATCCCGATCGAGAACCTGGATCTGATGTCGGGCGCCCTGCAGCGCGACGGCCGCGCCTCGGTGCGCTGAGCGAGCGAGGCTCCGCCTCGGTCTCGGCCATGCGCATCCTGATGTCGTGCGGCGAGCCCTCCGGCGATCTGTACGCCGGCGCGCTCGTGAGCGAGCTGCGCGCCCGTGAGCCGGGCGTCGAGATTGCCGGCCTCGGCGGCGACCGCTTCGCCCAGGCCGGCGGCGAGCTGCTGGCGCACTACCGCGGCCTGTCCGCCACGGGCCTCACCGAGCCGCTGCGTGTCATCCCGCGGGCGCTCGCCCTCATCCGCACGCTCACCGACGCGGCGCGCGCCTTCCGGCCCGACGTCTTCGTGCCGATCGATTTTCCCGACGTCAACTTCCGCCTCATGGCGGCCATGAAACGCCTCGGCATTCCGGTGGCCTACTACATCGGCCCGCAGCTGTGGGCCTGGCGCGCCTGGCGCATGCGCGCCATGCAGCGCGACGTCGCGAAGGTCATCGTGATCTTTCCGTTCGAAGAGGCGCTGTATCGAGACGCCGGCGTCCCGGTGGAGTTCGTGGGCCACCCGCTCGTGGAGATGGCCGAAGCCGCAGTGGCGGGACGTTCGCGTCAGCAGCTGCGGAACGATCTTGGTCTCGACCCTCGCCATCCGACGGTGGCGCTCCTCCCCGGCAGCCGCCGCAACGAGCTCGAGCGGCTCGTGCCGGTGATCGCCGGCGCGCTGCCGGGCCTCGCGGCCCGTCTCGAGCACGCCCAGTTCGTCGTGGCGGCGGCTCCGCATCTCGCCGATGCCCTCTACGCGCCGCTCCTGCGGGCCGCGGCGCCGCTGCATCGGCCGCTGACGCTGGTGCGCGAGCGGACGGATGCGGTGCTCGCGGCGGCCGACGTGGCGATTACGGCGTCGGGCACCGCCACCGTGCAGGGCGCTATACACGGCTGCCCGATGGTCGTCATCTACAAGCTGTCGCCCATGACCTACCGGCTCGGGAAGCCGTTCGTGAAGGTGGATACCTACGCGATGGCGAACCTGATCGCGCGCACGCGGCTGGTGCCCGAGCTGATCCAGGACGCGTGCACGCCGGCACGGATCGTGGAAGAGGCCGTCTCGCTGGCCGACGACCGTCCTCGACGGGAGGCGGTCATCGCGGGTTTACGAGACGTCCGTGACCGTTTGGCCATGCCTGGCGCGTCCGGCCGGGCTGCTGAGGCCGTTTTGGATGTGGCGAGAAGTTTTCGTAGGGGCGCATCTTCAGATGGGCCCGACCAGAGGTTGACATGACGATACGAATGGCGGTGGCGCTGGCTGTGTTGATACCGGCCGTGGCGCACGCCACGGTGGAAGTGCCGGTGGAGTTCGGCGAGATGGTGCAGGGCTCTCAGCTCGTCGTCTACGGACGTGTGGTGGACGTGCGCGGGCAGCAGACCGGCGACCGCCGATCGATTGAAACCATCGTCACCGTGGCCGTGGCCCAGGCGCTGAAGGGGCAGCCCGGCGAGACCGTCAGCTTCCGGCTGCCCGGCGGCGAGTTCGGGCGCTACCGCCGCGTCATCGTCGGCGTGCCCCGGTTCACGAGCGGCGACGACGTGGTGGTCTTTCTGCGCGGGGCGGCGCCGTCGCTGCCCACGGTGTTCGGTCTCAGCCAGGGGGTGTATCGCGTGGCGCGAACGGCCGACGGCCGCGCGGTCGTGGCCCCCGCGCCGCTGACCGCGCCGGCGGCGGGCGCCGAGCGCGTCGTCCGCGGCGACCCCGCGCGGCAGCCGCTGGCGCTCGACGCCTTCGCCCGCGAAGTGCGCGCGCGGCTGGAGCCACGTCCATGAGGCGGCAGCTGATCGCGTCGGTGCTCACGGTGTGCGCCCTCATCGCCGCCGCCACGCCGGCATCGGCCTATCTGCACCTGAGCGTGACGGCGTTCGGGGGCGTGAAGACGATCAAGTGGGCCCGATCGCCGGTGTCCTGGTACAGCTCGAACACCTCCGCGCCGGGCGTCTCGGCGGCCCAGTTCCAAACCGCGGCCAACGCCGCCTTCGGTACCTGGGAGGCGGTGCCGAGCGCCCAGGTGTCGTTTCAGTTCGCGGGCTTCACCGGCGCGACACCGTCCAACGACGGCGACGGCCTGTCGGTGCTCGGCTTCGAGAACCATTCGGATCTCGACCGCACGCTCGCCGCCACCGGCTTCACCATCGACATCATCAGCGGCGCGATCGTCGAGTCGGACATCTTCTTCAACACCGCGTTCGAGTGGTCCACGTCGGGCGCGGCCAATGCGTTCGACCTGCAGTCGGTGGCCACGCACGAAATCGGGCACTTCATCGGCCTCGGCCACTCGCTGCTCGGCGAGACGGAGCTGCAGGCGAATGGCAGCCGCCGGGTGCTGGCGGCCGCGTCCGTGATGTTTCCCATCGCGTTCGGCCGCGGCGTCACCGCGGACCGCGAGCTGCAGCCCGACGACATCGCGGGGGTGTCGAGCCTCTATCCTGCGGGAAACTTCGAGCAGACCACCGGGTCCATCCAGGGGCGCGTACGGCTTGGCGGCCGCGGGGTCTTCGGAGCCCACGTCGAGGCGTTCAATCTTCGGACGGGTGAGCTGGTGGCGGCGTTTGCGCTGAACAACGAAGGCGAGTTCCTGGTCGGCGGCCTGGCGCCGGGCCTGTACGCAGTCCGCGTGGAGCCGCTCGACGACGCCTCGATCGACAGCTTCTTCGATGCCCCCGGCATCGACATCAACTTCCGGGTGGCTCTCTCCGACCGGCTGGTGGCCGTGCCGGCGGGCGGGTCCCCGGCCTCGTTCGACGTCACGGTGGCGCCGAAATGAGGCGCCTGCTGCTGGTCACCGCCGCGCTCCTCGCGGCGATTCCCACGCTGGCGGATGCGCAGACCCCGCGCCCGCCCTCGCGGCCGCCGGCCGCCCGCCGCGTCGAGATCGGCGCCGGCGCCGGCGTCGCCGGCGGCGTGACGCTTGGCGAGCGTGACGCCGCGCTCCGCTCGAACGCCGTCACTCCCAGCCCGTTCCGCCTCTTCTCGACCAGCACGAGCCTGGACTCCGCGCCGTTCTTCGAGGTGCGGATCGGGTACCGCATGACGCCGCGGCTCACGGTCGAAGGCACGCTCGGCGCCTCGCGGCCCACGCTGACGTCGGCGCTCACGGCCGACGTCGAGAACGCCGCGCCGGTGGACGCGACCACCGCGACGACGGAGTACGTCATCACGGGCGGCGCGGTGTGGCGTTTCTCGACCAGCCCGCGCCGCCTGACGCCGTTCGTGAGCGGCGGTGCCGGCGTGGCGCGGCACGTGTACGACGGGCAGACGCTCATCGAAAACGGCGTGGACGGGTACGCGGGCGGCGGCGTGATCTACGCCCTCGGCGCGTCGCGCGGGACGATGACTCGCTATGGGCTGCGTCTCGATGGCCGCGTCCATTTTCTCAGCGGAGGCGTCGCCGAAGGGCAGGGCGTCAGGCCGCGAGGCGCGCTGTCCGGGAGCATCTTCATCGCATTCTGAGTAACATTGCGGGTTATGCCCACGTTGAATTCATTCGGCACGCGTACCGACATCCAGGTCGGCGGAGAGGCGGTTGAGATCTACAGCCTGCCCGCGCTCGAGAAGGCCGGATTCGGCGGCGTGTCACGCCTCCCGTACTCGCTGAAGGTCCTGCTCGAGAACCTGTTGCGCCGCGAAGACAACGCCTTCGTGAAGGCCGACGACGTCCGCGCGCTTGCCGACTGGAACGCGACCGGGAAAGTGGAGAAGGAAATCTCGTTCATGCCGGCGCGCGTCCTGCTGCAGGACTTCACCGGCGTGCCCTGCGTAGTGGACCTGGCCGCCATGCGCGACGCCGTCGTGGCGCTCGGGGGCGACCCCAACCGCATCAACCCGCTGCGCACCGTAGAGCTCGTCATCGATCACTCGGTGCAGGTGGACTATTTCGGCCGCGCGGACGCCTTTGCGCTGAACGCCGAGCTCGAGTTCTCGCGCAACCGCGAGCGGTACGCCTTCCTGCGCTGGGGCCAGCAGGCGTTCAACAACTTCAAGGTGGTGCCGCCCGACACCGGCATCGTCCACCAGGTGAACATCGAGCACCTGGCCCGTGTGGTGTTCTCGGAGACCGCCGGCGGCAAGACCGTGGCGTATCCCGACACGCTCGTGGGCACCGACTCGCACACGACCATGGTCAACGGGCTGGGCGTCGTGGGCTGGGGCGTGGGCGGCATCGAGGCCGAGGCCGCCATGCTGGGGCAGCCCAGCTCGATGCTGATTCCCGAAGTGCTCGGCGTCCGGCTCACCGGCGGGATGCCGCGCGGCACGACCGCCACCGACCTCGTGCTGCTCGTCACCGAAATTCTGCGCAAGCAGGGAGTGGTGGGCAAGTTCGTGGAGTTCTTCGGCGAGGGGCTGAGCGCGCTGACGATTGCGGACCGCGCCACCCTCGGCAACATGTGTCCGGAGTACGGCGCCACCGTCGCGATCTTCCCGATCGACGACATGACGCTCGAATACCTGCGCCTGACCGGGCGCGACGAGTCGCGCGTGGCGCTGGTCGAGGCGTACGCGAAGGAGCAGGGTCTCTTCCGCACCGCCACCTCGCCCGACGCCGTCTACACGCAGACGATCGAAATCAAGCTCGACGCCGTGGAGCCGTGCCTGGCCGGCCCCAAGCGTCCGCAGGATCGGGTGCTGCTGAAGAACGCCAAGAGCGCGTTCGCGGCCGCGCTCCCGACGATGCAGATGCCCCCGAAGGGCACCAGGACGGCGGCGGCCGCGGCGGTGACGCCGACGGCGGCGGTCGCCGTGGCCGACGTGGAGCCGGGGGTGCTCGATCACGGGTCGATCGTCATCGCCGCGATCACGAGCTGCACCAACACGTCGAACCCGAGCGTCATGATCGGCGCCGGCTTACTGGCCAAGAAGGCGGTGGAGCTGGGGCTCTCGCGCAAGCCGTGGGTGAAGAGCAGCCTCGCGCCGGGGTCGAAAGTGGTCACCGAGTATCTGGACTACGCGGGGCTGTCGCCGTTCCTCGATCAGCTCGGGTTCAACCTGGTGGGCTACGGCTGCACGACATGCATCGGCAACAGCGGTCCGCTGCCGGACGACATCTCCAGAGAGATCAAGGAGGAGGACCTCGTCGTCGCGTCGGTGCTGAGCGGCAACCGCAACTTCGAGGGGCGCATCCAGCAGGAGGTGCGCGCCAACTACCTCGCGTCACCGCCGCTCGTCGTGGCCTACGCCCTGGCTGGCACCATCACCACGGATCTGACCACCGAGCCGCTCGGCACCACGCCCGACGGCAAGGACATCTACCTGAAGGACGTCTGGCCGACCGAGCAGGAAATCCAGACCACGATGGTCAAGGCGGTCACCGCCGGCATGTTCCGCCGCAGCTACGCCAGCGTCTACGCCGGCGACGAGCGGTGGCAGGGGCTGCAGGTGCCGGAAGGCAGCCGCTTCGTCTGGGAGGCGGATTCCACCTACATCCGCAAGCCGACGTTCCTCGAAGGCATGACGATGACGCCGCCCGTGGGGCAGCAGATTCTCGGCGCGCGCGTCCTGGCGCTGCTCGGCGACAGCGTGACCACCGACCACATCTCACCGGCCGGGTCGATCAAGGCGGACACGCCGGCGGGGAAGTATCTGATCGAGAAGGGCGTCAAGGTGGCGGACTTCAACTCGTACGGTGCCCGCCGCGGCAACCACGAAGTGATGATGCGCGGGACGTTCGCCAACGTGCGGCTCCGCAACCAGATGGCGCCCGGCACCGAAGGCGGCGTCACCACCTACCAGCCGGGTGGCGAGGCGATGACCATCTACGACGCCTCGGTGAAGTACCAGGCGGCCGGCGTGCCGCTGATGGTGATTGCCGGCAAGGAGTACGGCTCGGGGTCGTCGCGCGACTGGGCGGCCAAGGGCACCTACCTGCTCGGCGTAAAGGCGGTGATTGCCGAGTCGTTCGAGCGCATCCACCGCAGCAACCTGGTGAACATGGGCGTGCTGCCGCTCGAGTTCAAGGCGGGAGAGAGCGCCGCGTCGCTCGGCCTCACCGGGCTCGAGTCGTACAACCTCGTGGGGTCGGCCGACGGGCTGACGGCGCGCGGCGACGTCCGCGTGGAGGCGACCGCGCCGGACGGGACGACGAAGGCGTTTCTGGCGACCGCGCGCATCGACACGCCGGAGGAGCTGGTGGCCTTCCGCCACGGCGGCATTCTTCCGTACGTAGTCCGCCAGTTGGTCGCGCGGACCTGAGGCAGGTGGGCAGGTAAGCAGGTAGGCAGGTGAGAATCAGGAGCGCCGGGTCGCAGGATCCGGCCGCAACCGCGCTCACGTCGGATCGCATCAAGGCCAAGGCGCGTGAGGTCGGGTTCGACCTGTGCGGCGTGGCCGCCGCCGACAGCTTCCCCGAGCTGTCGTTCCTCCGCGAGTGGCTCGATCGCGGCTACGCCGGCGAGATGACCTGGCTGGCCGAGTCGGTGGAGCTGCGCAGCGACGCGCGGCGCGTGCTGCCGGGCGCGCGCAGCGTGATCATGACCGGCACGCTCTACAACACCGATCGCCCGTACTCGCAGCAGCTGCCGCCGGCGGCCGGCCGCGTGTCGCGCCACGCCTGGGGCGACGACTACCACCGCGTCCTGTGGGCGCGGCACAACCGGCTCGTGGACTGGATGCGGGAGGTGTCCCCCGAGCCCTTCGAAACCAGCGCGCTCGTAGACTCGGGCCCCGTGCAGGAGCGTGTCTACGCGCAGTATGCCGGCCTGGGATGGGTGGGGAAGAACACCTGCCTGATCAACGCCGAGGTCGGTTCCTGGCTGTTCCTCGGCGAGATCGTCACCACCCTCGCGCTCGAGCCGGACGCGCAGGGGCTCGAACAGTGCGGCACCTGCACCCGGTGCCTCGACGCCTGCCCGTCGGGCGCGCTGGTGGAGCCGGGCGTGCTCGACGCGCGCCGCTGCGTGTCGTATCTCACCATCGAGCTCCGCGCCGCCATTCCCGAACCGCTGCGCGCGGCCATCGGCACGCACGCCTACGGCTGCGACATCTGCCAGGAGGTGTGCCCCTACAACCAGCCGGCGCCCGTGTCGCACGACCCGGCGTGGCAGCCGCGCAGCGCGTTCGACGCGCCGGACCTCGTGGCGCTGTGGAAGGCGCCGGACGAGGAGCTGCATCGCGCGATCATCGGCGGGCCGATGCGGCGGGCCAAGCTGGTGGGTCTCCGGCGCAATCTCGCGGTGGCGATCGGCAACAGCGGCAGCGCGGATGCGGTAGCGGTGCTCGACGCCGGCACGCCCGATCGCCTGTCTGTGACTGATCCACTGGTGCAGGAGCACGTAGCCTGGGCGCGTACCCGCGGAGCCGCCCGCGCGTAGCGCGGGCCAGAAACACTGCCGCGCGATGCGGAGCCGTAACCGCAGAGAGTGGCGAAGCTTCGCGCTAAAATGCGGCCATGTCCGGTGCCGCCCCCGTGTTGCTGTTGTCGATGCCGCAGTTGACCGACCCGAATTTCGCGCGAACGGTGATCCTGCTCTGCGATTACACGGAGGAGGGGGCGTTTGGACTGGTCGTCAACCGGCAGATGACCGAGCCGGCGTGGACGATGATCAAGACCGAGCCGCCCGTGAAGGTGGATCCCGACCTGCGGCTGTGGGCCGGCGGCCCGGTGGACCCGCAGCAGACGTGGGTGCTGATGGCTGAGGCGCACGGGCCGGACGAAGAGCAGCGGGAGATCTGCCCGGGCGTGCTGCTGTCGGTGTCACGTCAGTTGACGATGCAGATCCTGCAGACGCCGCCGTCCACGCGCGCCCGCGTGGTCGTGGGCTACGCCGGCTGGGGGCCGGGACAGCTGGACGTCGAGCTCGCGTCGGCGTCGTGGATCACCACCGAGGTCGATCCCGCGCTCATCTTCAACACGCCGCCGGACGACATGTGGGAAACGGCTATTCGGCGCCTTGGTACGGACCCCACCGCCCTGCACGCGCGGGGAGGAGTGCACTGATGCGCGCGTTGACCTTTGGCCTTGGGCCTTGGACCTTGGGCTTGGCAGTCCTCACGGTCGCGTGCGGCCGCGGAACCACGCCCGCACCGGCGCCTCAGAGCGCCCAGACTGCTGATCCCATGCTGCAGAAAATCCAGACGATGACGGCGCGGTTCGCGCCCGTGGACCTGACCGCCGACCTCACCTCGATGCCGGCCAACGAACAGCAGGCGCTCGCCAAGATGGTGGAGGCGGGCCGCGTGTTCGACGCGCTCTACCTACGCCAGGTATGGGATGGCAACCAGGCGATGCTGGCGGAGCTGGCGGCCGACGACACGCCGCTCGGCCGGGCGCGCCTGCACTACTTCCTGCTGAACAAGGGGCCGTGGTCGCGCCTCGATCACAACGAGCCCTTCGTGGACGGCGCGCCGGCGAAGCCGCCGCAGGCCAACTTCTATCCGGCCGGCGCCACCAAGGCCGACGTGGAGGCGTGGATCAACGGGCTCAGTCCGGCCGACAAGGCGCGCGCCACCGGTTTCTTCACGACCATCAGGCGCGGGGCCGACGGCAGGTTCACGGCCGTGCCGTACAGCCTCGAGTTTCAGAACGAGCTCGCGCACGTGGCGCAGCTGCTGCGCGAGGCGGCGGCGCTCACCACGCAGCCGACGCTGAAGAAGTATCTCGAGACGCGCGCCGCGGCGCTCCTGAGCAACGACTACTACGAGAGCGATGTCGCCTGGATGGAGCTCGAGGCCAGCATCGAGCCGACGATCGGGCCGTATGAGGTCTACGAGGACGAGTGGTTCAACTACAAGGCCGCCTTCGAGGCATTCATCGGCATCCGCGACGACGCCGAAACGAACAAGCTGGCCCGCTTCGGTTCCGAGCTGCAGGAGATCGAGAACAACCTGCCGATCGACCCCAGGTACCGCAACCCGAAGCTCGGGGCGCTGGCGCCGATCCGCGTGATCAACAGCGTCTTCTCGTCGGGCGAGGGGAACCGCGGCGTGCAGACGGCGGCCTACAACCTGCCCAACGACGAGCGCGTGGTCACCGAGAAGGGCTCGAAGCGCGTGATGCTCAAGAACGTGCAGGAGGCCAAATTCGCGCGCGTGCTGCAGCCGATCGCCAAGGTGGCGCTGACGCCCGCCGCGCAGGCCAACGTGTCGTTCGACGCGTTCTTCACCCACATCCTGATGCATGAGCTGATGCACGGCCTCGGCCCGCAAAGCAGCACCGTTGGCGGCCGCACCAGCCCGGTGCGCCAGCACCTCAAGGAGCTGCACAGCGCCACCGAAGAGGCGAAGGCCGATGTGTCGGGCCTCTTCGCGCTCCGGTTCCTCCTCGAGAAGGGCAAGCTCGACGCGAAGCTCGGCGACACCATGTACAACACCTACCTGGCGTCGATGTTCCGGTCGATCCGGTTTGGCATCAACGAGGCGCACGGGCGCGGCGTGGCCGTCCAGTTGAACTACTTTCTCGACAACGGCGGCGTGAGCGTGAACGCCGACGGCACCTTCCAGGTGAACGCCGACCGCTTCAAGCAGAACGCGATCGACCTGACGCGCGACCTGATGACCATACAGGCCACCGGCGACTACGCGGCGGCCAAGGCGTTGATCGAGAAACTCGCCGTCATCCGCCCGCCGGTGCAGGTGGTCCTCGACAAGCTGAAGGACGTGCCGGTGGACATCGAGCCGCGCTACGTCACGGCGAAGCGGCTCGAAGCGGCCAATTAGGCGATCCGGCTCACCGTCATCCGCATCCGGGCCAGCATCGGCGCCACGATCGGAATCGTGAGCATCGTGCTGCCGAGCGCCATCAGCAGCAGCGCCGTGAAGGTGTCGCTGGTGATGATGTTCTTGTCGAGCAGCACGCTGACGAAAACGATCATGATCAACCCCTTGGCCTGCAGCAGCCAGCCGATCGGGGAGGCCTCGCCGGGCGCCCATTTGAGAATCCGTCCGGCCACGTGCACGCCCATCAGCTTGCCCGCGACCGACACGACGAGGAGGCCTGCGGCGACGAGGAACACGCTGGCGCCGCCCACGTTCCACGCGGTGCGGAGCCCGGTGGACAGAAAGAACACCGGCATCATGACCAGCAGCACGGTGTGCCGCAGCTGGTCCATCTGCTGCTGGTCGAACCAGGAGGCGTCCATCACCGCGCCCGCCATGAACGCGCCCACCATGTAGTGGAGGCCGGCCCAGTCGGCGCCGAGGGCGCAGACGGCCAGCCAGATCAGCCCCACGTACCAGCGATCCCGCGCGGGGATGCGCACCATCAGGTGGTGGAAGAGCCAGGCGCCCACCCCGAACGCCAGCAGGAAGCCGCCCTGCCGCGCGATGCGCGTCCACTCCATCAGGATCAGCGCCAGGACGCCCCAGATGGCGATGTCGTCCGCGCTGGCGTAGCGCAGCAGGCGCTGGCCGATCGGCTGCCGGAGGATGTCGAGGCGTTCCATCAGCAAGATCAAGATCGGGAGCGCGGTGACCGCGCACGACATCCCGACCCCGAGCGTGAACTGCCATGGCTTGGCCGTGGGCCCCATCCAGCCGTCGCGGGCCATGAACAGCGCCGCCGCGCAACCGAGAAGCAGCGGGCACCCGAGCGCGAGCCCCGCGGTGATACCGGTGTCGCGCCGGTGTTTCCAGGCGGCGCGGAGATCCAGCTCGATGCCGGCAATCCACACGAACACCATCACGGCCCACAACGCGATGCCGTTCAGCGCCTGCACCACCTCCGGCGTGAACACGAACTGGTAATAGTCCGGCACCACCGCGCCAAGCACGCCGGGGCCGAGCAGGATGCCCGCGATGATCTGCACGACGACGAGCGGCGCGTAGTCGTCGGTGCGGCCAAGCCGCCAGATCAGATACGGGACGGAAAAGATGATGACGAGGGCGATGAGGAAGAGTTCAGTCGTGGTCATCGGCTGGGAACGGGCGCGATTGCTCGGGCCGCCACGCGCGACTATTATGCGGCGAATGGCGAAATCCCCCGCGCGGGTGCGGGCTCCTGCGGTTCCGGGCGCGCCAGCGCCGGCTTTCACGACCACGCTATCGTCCGGCAGCGCCTTTCTCCTGAACGCGCTCTTCGTCGGGGCCATGCTGGTGCTCAGCCAGCTGCCGGTGCTGGAGCCGCGACCCGTCGTGCGGAGCTCGATCGTCGCCGCCGCGCTGGTGCTCCTCGCATGGAGCGCGCTGCTGTTCGGCGTCCTGCGGCGCCGTCAGAAGGTGACGCTCGACGTGCTGCTGCGCCGCCAGCACTATCTGCAGGCGTGCCTGCAGGGCTCGCTGATCCTCTATTGGGGCTACTACTGGCGCGAGGTATATCACGCGGGGCCGCTCATCATCGCGCAGCTGCTGTTTGCCTACGCGTTCGACAGTCTGCTGTCGTGGACACACCGGCGCACGTTCGCGCTCGGCTTCGGTCCGTTCCCCGTCATCTTCAGCATCACCCTGTTCTTCTGGTTCAAGGACGAGTGGTTCTACCTGCAGTTTCCGATGGTGGCGCTCGGCTTTGCCGCCAAGGAGTTCCTGCGGTGGAAGCGGGACGGGCAGAACACGCACATCTTCAACCCGTCGTCGTTCCCGCTCGCCGTGGTGTCGGCGCTGCTGCTGCTCACGAACACGAGCGAGATGACCTGGGGCTTCCAGGTGGCGCTCACCGAGTTCTACCCGCCCCAGATCTATCTCGTGATCTTTCTGATCGGGATGCCGGGGCAGTATCTGTTCGGCGTCACGCCGATGACCATGGCCGCCGTGGTGACGACCTTCGCCTGCAGCGCGGTCTACTACGCCGCGACCGGCATCTATTTCTTCTCCGACTCGCATGTGCCCATTGCCGTCTTCCTTGGCATGCACCTGCTGTTCACCGATCCAGCCACGTCGCCCCGCACCGAGCTGGGGCGCCTCATGTACGGCGTCCTCTATGGGCTCACCACCGTGGTGCTCTACGACTGGCTGCTGCGCGCGGGGATGCCGGGCTTCTACGACAAGCTGCTGCAGGTGCCGCTCCTCAATCTG
>DASRPM010000093.1:0-18723 GCA_035646375.1 Vicinamibacterales bacterium | reverse complement strand
GTCGGAGCGGTGATCGTCGATCGCGGGCGCGTGGTGTTGATTCGCCGGCGTTATGAACCGCTGGCCGGGCAATGGAGTCTGCCGGGCGGCACCCTCGAGCTCGGAGAAACACTCGAGGAGGGCACGGCGCGGGAAATGCGGGAGGAGACCGGCCTCGTCGTGCGCATCGGGCCGGTCATCGAGGTGTTCGACCGCATCATGTTCGATGACGAAAAGCGCGTGCGGTATCACTTCGTGCTCGTCGATTACCTGTGCTGGCCGGTCTCGGGCGAATTGCGGGCGGGGTCGGACGTCGATGAAGCGATTTTCGCGGCCCCCGCCGACCTCGGTCGCTACGGCCTGAAGCCGAAGGCGACGGCGGTAATCGAGCGTGGGTTCGAGCTGGCAGCCAAGGCTCCCGGACCCGTGCGATAGAATCCACGAAGTCGATGACGCCGTCGAGAGAAGCCGCGTGGGAATTGCTGACCGAGTGGACGCAGAGCGAGAGCCTGCGCAAGCACGCGCTCGCCGTCGAAGCCGCCGTGCGAGGCTACGCCCGCCTGGCCGGCGAGGACGAGATTGGTTGGGGCATCGTGGCGCTGCTCCATGACATGGACTACGAGCGCTACCCGTCGCTCGACGATCACCCGTTCCGCGGCTGCGAGGAGTTGCAGCGGCGCGGCTACCCCGAGTGGGTGACGCGCGCCATCCTGTCGCATGCGAGCTACTCGGGCGTGCCACGCGAGAGCGCGCTCGAGAAGACGCTCTTCGCCTGCGACGAGCTGGCCGGCTTCGTCACCGCCGCCGCGCTCGTGCGGCCGTCGAAGAGCGTCCTCGACCTCGAAGCGGCGTCCGTGCTCAAGAAGATGAGGGACAAGGCGTTCGCGCGCGCGGTGTCGCGCGACGACCTGCGGCAGGGCGCCGAGGAGCTGGGCCTGCCGCTCGACGTCCATATCGCCAACGTGATCAGCTTCATGAGAGCGGAGGCCGAGTCACTTGGCCTCCGGGGAACGGGCAGGTGAGTGAGGCGGGCGCCTTGCCCGCCTTACCTAGTCCAACCCATCTGTCCATCTGTCCCCTCTTGCCCGTACGCACTCGAGGACGGCCCTCGAGGACTGATCAGACCCTCATCTCGTTTGAAATTCTGCGGCCGAGTTTGTAAATAGGAAATTAGCGTGCTGTCCGCCATGACCGGGCGTCACTTGAGGCGGCACAAATCGCCGCTTGGAGACTGATTGCTACGCGTCAACCGTGGCACACTGGTTGCTCAAGGGGGGGCACCGGCGCCACCATCGCTGCGAGACCATATGAACACTACCTCGACAACCCGACGCCATCAGACCGGCCCCCGCGTCTGGATGCGCGCTGCCGCCACGCTCGCTCTCGCGGCCAGCCTGTCCGTGGCGTGCAGCAGCGCGAGGGCGGTTCGCCCCGCAGCAACCGACGACAGCAGCGTCTCCACGCGAGTGCGCACGGTGCTGCTCAACGACCCGCAGGTCAATGGAGGGACCATCAACGTGACGGCGTCCAACGGTGTCGTGACTCTGTCAGGGCGAGTGCGGTCCGAGGCGGAGCGCGAGCGCGCCGTGGCTTTGACCCGCCAGATCTCCGGCGTCAGCGACGTGCGGTCCGAGCTCTCCGTGACGCAGCCCTGACTCGGACGACCGCTGTATCCGTGATGACCCCGCCCCTGCGCCGCGCCCTTCACGGACTACTCGTCGCTCTGATCGTGGGATCCGTGCTGGCCGGGTCACTTGTCCACGCACAGGTACCCGCACAGGCACCCGCGCCGCTCCCGCCGCGACCCGATCCCCGGTCCGTCGCGCGACCCGCACAGACGCGCATCAAGGTCACCAGCTTCAAGATTCATGGCGCCAAGGCCCTCGGCGGCTCGCGGGTAGCCTCGGTGCTCGGCACGCACGCCAGCAGCTGGATTCCCTGGGGCCGAAAGCGCTACTTCGATCGGGCGGTGTTCGACGCCGACCTTCGCCGCATCGAGGCGTACTATGCGGACCGCGGCTATCCCGACGCCAAGGTCACCGCGTTCGACGCGAAGCTGAACGAAAAACAGGACGCGATCGACTTGTCGATCACGGTGAACGAGGGTGAGCCGCTGCTCGTCGACCGCGTCGAGCTCGTGGGCTTCGACGTCCTGCGTCCAGGCGCCGAACGGAGGTTGCGGCCGCGGCTGCCGCTCAAACCGGGCACGCCCCTGGACCGCGCGCAGCTGACGGCGACGCAGGCGATGGCCTCACGGGCGCTGCAGGACCGTGGCTACCCCTTCGCCCAGGTGACGACCGACGAGATGCTCATCGAGGGCAAGCGCGCGGTGATTACGCTCAACGCGATGCCCGGCGCCGACGCACGCTACGGTGAGGTCACGGTGGAGGGCAACAAGAGCGTCGGCGACGACGTCATCCTCCGCACCCTGGCGTTCGAGCCGGGCGACCGCTTCAGCCTGGCGACCGTTCAACTGAGCCAGCGGCGGCTGTACGAGCTCGGGCTGTTCCAGCTCGCGACCGTTAAGTTGCAGAGCGAGCAGGTCTCCGACGGTCTGGTGCCCGTGCAGGTCACGGTCGCTGAAGCCAAGCACCGGCAGATCAAGCTCGGCGCCGGCTACGGATCCGAGGAACACCTCCGCGGCCAGGCCGAATGGAAGCACGTGAACTTCTTCGGTGGTGCGCGCACCGCCAGGGTCGAGGGCAAGTGGTCGGCGCTCGAGCGCGGCCTGCGCGGCAGTCTCAAGCAGCCGTACGTGTTCAGCCCCAAGGTCTCGGTGACGCTCTCGGGGCAGGCGTGGTTCACCGACGAACCTGCCTTTTGGCTCGAGACCAATGGTGGTCGCGCCACCGTGAACTACGAATTGACTGATCGCAATCCCGTCAACGGGCGCGGCGCCAGGTCTCAGTTCTCGGTCTCGATCATCGGCGAGCGTGAAGACTACGTCATCACGACCGACGCCCTCATTGACGCCCTCACCGACCAAAGCATCCGGAACCAGCTCATTTCTCTCGGCCTCGACCCGCGGACGGGGCAAGGGCACGGGTTTCTCGGCGCCATCGCCCTCGATTACCAGCGGACCACGGTCGACAGCGTGCTGGACGCCCGCAATGGCTACACGCTCCTCGGGCACCTCGAACGCGCCGGCGGCTTCCTGCCTGGCGACTTCGCGTACAAAGAGTGGGGTGTCGAAGCGCGGCAGTACCAGCGCATCGGGCGGATTGGTGTGCTGGCAACCCGTGGGCGCATCTCGACGCTCGACCCCGACGGCACCGACACGCTCTGCTCCCTCCCCTCCATCACGACGGCTATCTGCCCCGTGCCGTTCTTCAAACGCTACTTCCTGGGCGGCTCGAACAGCCTGCGCGGCTGGGGACGCTTCGAAGTCTCGCCGCTCAGCGCGTTTGGCCTGCCGATCGGCGGCTTGAGTCTTTTCGAGATGTCCACGGAGTTCCGGGCTCCACTCTTCGGCAAGCTGTCGGTCGTCGGGTTCATCGATGCGGGCAGCGTCGCGGCGCAGGCGTGGGACGTCGAGCTCAAGGAGTTGCGCTACGACGTGGGCCCGGGTCTTCGCTATCTGACGCCGATTGGCCCCGTCCGCGTCGACTTCGCCCGCCAGCTCAATCCGATCCCCGGCCTGATCGTCGACGGCGAGCCCGAGTCACGGCACTGGCGCATCCATTTCAGCGTCGGACAGGCGTTCTGATGAAACCGTGGGCGCGGCGCACCGTGAAGATCCTTGGCGGCTTCGTCCTGGCCGTGGTGCTGCTCGTCGCCGCCGGGCTCATCGCGACGCAGACGGCCTGGTTCCGGGACTGGGCACGGGGATTCGGCGAACGGCAGGCCGCGCGGCTCCTCAACGGGCAGCTCTCGATCGGGCGGCTCGACGGCAATCTCTGGAGCGGCGCGACGCTCACCGACGTCCGCATCACGCAGGACGGCCGCGAGGTGGTACGCGTCGAGCGCGTGAGGGTGACCTACCGCGTCCGCCAGCTGCTGTCGCGCCAGTGGCGCTTCCCGGAAATCACGCTCACGCGGCCGTCGATCGTGCTGATTCATGACGCCGCCGGATGGCACATCGCGAACCTGCTCCGGCCGCGCCGAAACGACTCGCCGAACGCGCAGCCGGTGGAGCTCCCGTCGCTCGTCGTCGAGCGAGGGACCGTGGCCATCGAAGACGCGACCGCCACGCCAGCCGGACCGCGGTGGCCTGCCCGTGTCGAATCGCTCGACGGCGACTTCGGCCTCACGCTGTCGCGCGGCCTCACAGACCTCGTGATCCGGCGCGCCACGTTCGAGGCTGCGCAGCCGGCGCTGCGCGTCGCGGAGCTGTCGGGCCACTGGACCGCGCAAGCGGGGCGTCACGACGTTCGCAATCTCCACGTGCGCACTGCGGCCAGCGTGCTCGACGCGAACGTGTCGTATCGCCCGCCCACCGCGCCAGATCAGGGCGGACAAAGCCCGCGCGGCACCCTGGCCGTGCACGCGGCGCCGGCGCCGCTCGACCTGGCGGAGTTCGCCGAGCTCGTGCCGGCGCTCGAAGGCCGCCCCCTCGTTCTGACAGGCACGGCCGACATCAACGGGCCGCTCGATGCGCTGGCCGTGAAAGCCACCCTCGCGGATCCGCAGGCGGGCGGGGTGGACGCCGACGTCACGCTGGCGCTGGGCGACCGCGCGAAACGGATCACCGGCCGGGTGACGACCACGCGGCTCGATCTCGCGCCGATTCTCAAGGACCGCGCGCTGGCCAGCCGTCTCACGTCCAGCGACCGGATTGACCTCACCTTCAACGGCCCGTGGTCCTTCGACACGCTGTCTGGAACCGTCGGACTGCAATCCACGAGCTCGACGATCTGGGGCTACCGCTGGGACTCCGTGCGCGGCGCGGTGAAGATCGCGCGCAAGACGCTGACAATCGACGGCGCCGTGGCGGGCTACGGCGCCAGGGCCACGGCCCGCGGCACCATCGAGCCGACGGCCAAGCCTGTGCGCTACACACTGGCGGGGCACATGGACGGCGTGGACGTGCGCCGCGTGCCAGCGCAGCTGAACCTTCCGAAACTGGAGAGCCGGATCACCGGCGACTACAAGGTGGCGGGCGCCGGCTCACGGCTCGACGCGTCGGCCACGTTCGGGGCGTCCACCATCGAAGGCACCGAGGTGGGCGCCGGCAGCACCGGGCGCTTCGCGAATCTCGACGGCGTGCTTCGCTACGGCTTCACCGGCCACGTCGCCCATGCCGACGTGCAGCGTTGGGGCCGTGTCCTCAACCTGGAGGCGATTCGCGGCGACGACTACGCATCGAGCTTCTCCGGGCAGCTCGCGGTGGACGGGTCGGGCTCGTCGCTCGACACGCTCATTCTCGACGCCTCCGCGCAGCTCGAGCCCTCCACCGCGTTTGCCGCGACGCTCGGCCCAGCCGACCTGACCGCGCGGATCGAGAACCGCACGCTGACCGCCTCGTATCGCGGCACGGCCGGCGGGTTCAAGGCCGAGCGCCTCACCGGACGGGACGACCTCGCGGGCACCGTGGCCGGCATGGTGGACATCCAGGCCACGCTGAGCGGCCTCGGCGACCCGTTCGATCTCGGGCGGGTCACGGCTCGCGGCACCCTGACGCTGGACCCGTCCACGATCGGGCCGCTCGCCATCGACACGGCCAGGATCGAGGGCAGCCTGAGCGACCGGCAGGCAGACATCACCGCCTTTGAAGCGATGGGGCCGCGCCTCTCCGCCATGGCCAGCGGACGCCTCGCCCTCGGCGACCACGGCCAGTCGAACCTGAAGTACAGCGCGTCGATGACGCGGCTCTCGGATCTCGGCCCGCTGGTCGGCCGCATGCTCGACGGCCGCGTGCTCGTGGAGGGCACGGTCACCGGCAACCGCGCTGATCTGGTGTCCATCGGCACGGCGGTCTTCTCGGGCATCAAGGTGGACGACACCTTCGACGCGCTCACGCTCAATGCCGCCTTCGAGGCCCACGCGCCGAACCTCGATGCCCGCGCCGTCCGGGTGGACGTGAAGGCCGACGCGACGCTCGTGAACGTGAGCGGCCGGGCCATTCCTGAACTCAAGGCGACGGTCGCCTACGCCGACAGCCGCTACAGGTTCGAGGCCACCGCCAACGAAACCGGCCGCACCATCACCGCCGCCGGAGATCTGGTGCTGCTCGAGGACGGACGCGAGGTGACCGTCAACCGCGCCGCGTTCACCGCCGGTCCCGCCACCTGGGTGCTGGCGGATGCCGGGCCGGTGCGCGTGCGCTACCAGAACGACTTGATCACGCTGCCGCAGCCGGTCACCCTCGTCAACAATGGCCAGCAGCTCTCGGCCGTGGGCACCCTGGCGCTGACGGACGGCGCGACCGGCTCGCTCGACGTGGAAGTGTCGGGCGTCAACCTCACCGAGCTCGGCGCGCTGCTGCTCTCGAAGCGGCAATTGGCCGGCACGATCACCGGCGACGCACGCATCAGCGGCAGCGTGTCGACGCGCAACATCGTCGGCAACGTCAAGCTGCTCGCCGGTATCGTCGACGGCTACGCGTTCCAGTCGCTCGACACACTGGTGAACTACCGCAACGGGCGCGCACAGGTCGACGCCATCCTCATCCAGTCGCCCACGTCGAAGCTCGAGGCCACCGGAAGCATCCCGTTCTCGCTCTCGAAAGGCGTGCTGACCGACCAGCCGATGACCGTGGACATCACGAGCGCCGGCATCGACCTCGCCGTGCTCGAGGCCGCCAACGCCGGCCTCGTGAACGCCGTCGGTTTGCTGGTGGTGGACGTGCACGTCACGGGCACCGGCGAGAACCCTCAGGCGGGCGGCACGGTCAAGGTGCAGCAGGGCGCGTTCACGCTGGCCGCCACCGGCGCGACATACACCAACGCCACGGTGGACGCGACGCTGCAGGGTCAGGCCGTGCAGATCACGCGCATGCTGATCCACGACAGCGACGGCGACGCGCTCCAGGGCACGGGGCGGGTCCAGCTCGAGAGCCGTGCGGTGCGCGACATCGAGTTCACCGTCACCGGCGACGACTTCACGGTGCTCGACAACGAGTACGGGCAGATGTCGGTGGACGCCAGCCTCAACCTGGTCGGAACCGTCCGCGCCCTGAAGGTGGCCGGTCTCGTGCGGCTGCACTCGGGGCGGATCGAGGTCGATCGGGTGCTCGAACGGTTTGCGTCCACTCCGTACGAGCCCGAGGCCCGTCCGGGTCCCGCCGACATCAAGCCCGTCGAAGAGCCGACGCTGCCCCTCGGCCTGAACCTGACGATCCAGGTGCCCGACAACCTGATCCTGCGCGGCCGGGACCTTCGAACCAACGCCAGCGCGCTGGGGCTCGGTGACGTCAACCTGACCGCCGGCGGCGACTTCACGCTGGTGCGTGAGGGTACCAGCCCTCCCGTGCTCCTCGGCACGATCGAAACCGTGCGCGGCACCTATGACTTCCAGGGACGGCGATTCGAGGTGCTGCGCGACGGCACCATCACGTTCCGCGGCGAAACCCCGGTCGATCCGGCGCTCAACGTGACCGCCGAGCGCGAGATCTCGGGCATCGTGGCGCACGTCACGGTCGGAGGCACGATGCGCGCTCCGCAGCTGACGCTGTCGAGCGAGCCGCCGCTCGACCAGAGCGACATCCTGTCGCTCATCGTGTTCAACCAGCCCGCCAACCGGCTCGGAGAGGGCCAGGCCACCAATCTCGGCGAGCGCGCGGCGCAGATTGCCGGCGGATTCGTCCTGACGCCGATCACGAGTTCGGTGGGGCGCGCCCTCAATCTCGACGTCCTCGAGGTGGATCCCTCCGGCGACGACGACGCGGGGCCCACCGTGACCATCGGCCAGCAGGTCGGCGAGAAGCTGTTCGTCAGGTTCCGCCAGCTCTTCGGGGCGCAACCCGCCAGCGAGTTCCAGCTCGAATACCAGCTGACCGAGATCCTCCGGCTCCAGGGCTCCTTCGCCGAAGGCCAGACGTCCGCGAACCGCTCTTTGACGCGCCGTGTCGAGCGTGGCGGCATCGATCTGGTGGTGTATTTCAGCTACTAGGTGGAATGTAGCGGTCGGTCTTTAGACCGACCGTCCCAGGGCGGCCTGAAGGCCGCCCTACATGGTTCTCGGCAGCAAATACGGCTGGTCGCGCAGCTCGCGCCCGAGGCGCGCGTGACGGCGGCGCCACGGCTCGAAGTGGCGCGACAGCGTGTCGAGGAGCGACGCCTTCCGCGCGGAGCGCTCGTGCGCGGCGGCGCGGCTGAAGAACGACGCGCCCAGGTCGGCATACCAGCGGATGTTGTGGCGGCGGCGCGCCTGGTCCTCGAAGAAGCCCGCCAGCAGCAGGCACTGCGCCCCGGCCGTCTCGAGCAGCTGGCTGTCGTCGGCAATGGTGTCGTCGAGCACGAACTGATCGAAGACGGCGAGCAGCGACGCCGGCGCCGGCACATCTGTGGTGGACTGGGTGGAGACGAGGGCGTAGTGCGCGAGGACGCTGGCGTTGTAGAGCAGCTCCTGGCGGTCCACGCCGCCGTCGCAGACGTCCTGCAATCCGGTCACGAAGAACTCGAGGGTTCTCCGCTCGTCGACGGCCAGAAGTTCCCGCAGCGGCCCCATACGCCCTCCACGTGAAAGCCCGTCACTGCCCGCGCGTGCACGTTTATCCCACGCACGACGACACTAAGACGGAAATCGGCGTCAGGGCGCCACGACTTCAGATCAATTATCGCACGGCGAATCCGGCCCGGGGGTTGAAGGTCTTGCCATCGGCTCGGACGGCGTTCACCCAGATGGCCGCGCGGGTACCGTCCTTCATCGGGTTGCCGGTGATCTTCAGCTTCGTGCCGGGGCGCAGGTCGCTCGGCTTGATGCCGGCGCGCGACAGCGTGCTCGGGCCCTCGGCTTCGAAGCCCCACGTGGCGACCTTGCCGTTCTTGTCCTTCACGTCCACGAGCAGCCACGAGTGCGGGTTGGTGAGCTGGAACTCCTTCACCTCGCCCTCCACGGTGATCGTCTTCTTCTCGTCGAACATCGCCGCGGAATGGTGCGCGAGCCCGCGCGCCGATCCTGCGGCCAGCACCGCGATCACCACCCCGACCCCCCGGAGCGCCTGCGCCAGCCGTCTGCTCATGAGATCTCCCCCGCTCACTTCGTTCCCGCGCTATTTCTTTCCCGAGCCGGGTCGAACGTGAAGCCGTTGAACTGCGTTGTCCCGTCCTTCGTCTGGGAGACCGCGTTGTTCTGGTTCTCGGCGCAGTTCCAATAGCGGATGCGCAGCGCCTTGTCCGGATCCGACAGCTTCGCGTAGCGCTGCTGCACGTACCACGGCGCCGCCAGCGCCGGCGGGTCGTACACCCACACGTCGGCAATCAGCGTGGTGTCGTCGGCCTTCCGCCAGATCTCCACCGTCTCCACCTGGTCGGTGTAGTCCGGGTTCTGGCGCTGGTAGATGCCGCCCTGCAGCTGGTTGGTGTGCACGACCAGGCTCGGGCCGTCCCAGAAGCCGATCGAATCGCCGTTGTAGAGCGGATAGCGATCTTCGGACGGCACGTGATCGCGCCCGTCGGTGTAGACGCGGCGGATGTCGTTGACCATCTCGTTGATGAGCCATGTCTGATTCGGCGCCGGCACGAACTCGCGCAGGAAGGGCTCGGTGAGCCACCGTGGATGGCCGGGCGGCGCGCAGGTGGAAATGGGGTCCCACTCGATGCCACGCTTCACGTCGGCGACCCGCTTTTCGAGCTTCGCCTGATACTCCGGCGTGAGCTTCGCGGTGGTCAGCACGCCCTGCGGGGTATCGGGATCGAACGTGAAGCCCTTGTCGGCCGGACGCGAGTACACACCGCTCCAGTCCGGCATCATGGCGGCGGTGAGCCGCTGCCCGCCCTTGGCTTCGGCTTTGAGCGCCTGATAGAGATCCCACGCGGTCTTGTGCTGGAGGCCGAGCGCGGCGTTCTGTTCCTTGGTGCGCTGGGGGATGGAACCGGCTGGCGACGAGACACCCGGCGCCTCGACGACCGGTGCCCGGTCGCGGCAGGCGGTCGGCAGCAGCGGGAGCGCGACGAGTAGCGCCAGCACAGCGGCGTGCGTCCAGTAACGCTTCATGTCGGCGGAGGATACGCGACGCCCCCACCCCGGTCAAATGCCGAGCGCCTCCAGCACGACTAAAAACTCGGCCAGTACCATCGCGGTGGCGCCCCAGACGCGCACGCCGCCGACGTCGAAGCACGGCACGTCCATGTCGCCGAACGGCGGCCGCGCCCGCTGCCGCACCTCCCACTGCACGACGTCCATGCGGCGCAGTTCCGGCAGCGGCACCTCGATCAGCGTCTCCACCTCGTGCTCGTGCAGCACGAACGAGGGGCGCGCCGCCGCCGCACCAACCACCGGATGCAGCAGGTGGCCGCTGACCGCAATCGGCAGCGGCGTCAACTGCCCGAGCACGTCCACGTCCGCTGGGGCCACGCCAATCTCTTCGTGCGCCTCGCGCAGCGCCGCCGCCTCCACCGATTCGCCGTCGTCGAGGCGGCCGCCGGGCAGCGACACTTGGCCGGTGTGATGCCGCAGCGCGGATCCGCGGAGCGTGAGCGGCACATACCACTGCCCCTCGTGGGGATACAGCAGCAGCAGCGCCGCGGCGTGGCGGAGCCCGTCCTGCTGCGTGCGGGGTTCGGTGCCGTCGCGAAAACGAGGCGCCATGCGGAGCTGTGCGTCGAGCCCCGGCAGCGGCGCGGCCAGCGCGCGCTTCAACGCGCGCGGAAGCGAGTCCATCACGTCATCGTAGGGTAGGACGGGTGGGACTGGTCGGACTGGCGGCGTCGGGCCGCGGCCGGGGAAAGTGCCGGCGCAGGTGCGACAGCATCGCCCACCGATGGGCTATCTGCCGCGACGTGGGTAACGCGGGCGAACGAAGGGGCGTCGCCCCGGCGTCGCCGTCGCGGGCGCGGGCGGAGGGGTCTCGACGTTCGAACGGCAGGATGGTGGCGGGCATGGCAGCCTCTCCCACCAGGATGCGCGAGAGGTGTGACAGCCCAGGTCACAGTGCTACGTGGCCGCTTACTTGGCCGGGACGGCCCGAGGCACCGGGATCTGCCCGATGATCTGCCGCCGCAGGAACTTCCACTGGCCGTCCTCTTTCACGAGCTCGTCGCGGTACTCGGCCAGCAGCAGGAAGTCCGCCTTCGTGTTGTCGGGCGTCGCCATCACGTAGCCGCCCTTGCTCACCGCGGTCGCGCGATCACCGCGCACGTCGATCGACTCGTTGAAGTAGAGGTGGAAGTTCCTGCCCTTCGAGTCCGGGTAGTTGGTGCCGATCGCCTTCTCGAGGAACGCGCCGATGGCGGCGGGCCCTTTCACCGGCGCGGCGCCGCCGCCGAATTCCGCGTCACGGGCAAACAGCCTGGAGAACGCCACGAAGTCCCGCGCGTCCAGCGTGCGGCCGTACTCGGCCCATAACGCGCGAATCGCCTCACGCGCCTCGAGCGCGTCTAAGCGGCTGGCCACCGAGGCCGCGGCGGGCGGCGCCTGCGCGAGGGCGGGCGACGCTGTGAGCGTCAGCAGCAGCGCCGTTCCAATCAGCTTCGACATCATCGTCACGTCCGTTCTCCTCACCCGCCCACCTGCTTACCCACCCGCCTTACCTGCCCTACCCGCCTCAGTATTGCCGGAAGGTTAGATTGAATCGCCCCTCGATGCCTAGCGCGGGCGGCGCGGACCCCGGCAGAATCCGAGCGACGCCGTGGTAGCGCAGGCGCGCCGCCCCGCCGAACACGAACACGTCGCCAGACTCGAGCCACAGCGTCTCCACCGGATCGCGGCGCCGCGTGCCGCCGAACAGGAACCGCGCCGAATCGCCGAGCGAGATCGACACCACCGGCGCGCCGGCGGCAATCGATGACGGGCTCTCGTCCTTGTCCTGGTGCAGGCCCATGTGGCCGTCGGTGCCGTACCAGTTGATCAGGCACACGTCGGCGTGCATCTCGAAGCCGGCGTCGGCCGCCAGGCGCGCCGCCAGCGCGACCCACTCCGCGGGCACCGCTTCCACAGGCTGGCCGTCGTGGTCGCCGCGTGTCGCTTCGTAGGTGTAGGTGCGGGCGTTCCAGTGGCGCCCCAGGCACATCATGCGCACGCGCATCGTGCCGCCGCCGCGCACGGTCGGCACATACCCCCCGACCGGACCGTCCATGAACGCGCGGCACTCTGCCACGAGCGCAGCTTGCTCGCCGGACGTCAGCCAGCCGCGCAGCCACACGGCGCCGGGCGCGAGGCTGACGGCGGTCGGAGTGGCGATCGTGTCGAACGGAAGAGCCACGGCGTCAGGGCGGGCTAAAGCCCGCCCTCTACATTACCGCCCGGGCGGTCTAAAGACCGCCCGCTACGGCGGCGATCAGCGCGGACCAGCGCGGCGCCGGCGTGACCCGCAGGATGCGGCGCGCCTGCACGAGGGTGTCGGACGTTCCGGGCGACGCGGCGACCGACCCATGGGCGGCGTACGCCAGCAGCCCCTCGACGAGCGTCGTGCGGAACGCCTCGGGACGCTGCAGCAGCACGTGCCGCAGCTCGACCACACCGTTCGTCGGCGTGCCGTCCACGAACGCGCCCGACACGTCCACGGGCCCCGCCTGATCGTGCGTCCGCCAGCGTCCGATGGGATCGAAGTTCTCGAGCGCGTAGCCGATCGGGAAGAAATTGCGGTGGCAGTTGCCGCACGGCTCGGCGGGCAGCGCGCGCGCCTGCGGCGTAATCGGCAGTTCCGGCTTCACCGGCTGGGCGCCGGGAAACCCGTTCGGCAGCGGCGCGCCGAAGTAGTGCAGGCGCACCCATTTCGCCCGCGTGGCCGGCGTCGTATACGCCGCGTCCACGCCGCGCTGGTGACGCGACGTCACCATCAACACGCTGCCATGTCCCAACAGCCCGGCGCGCTCGGGCGTCGTCAGCGCCATGCGGCGGAACTCCGGGCCGGACACGCCGGCGACGCCGTAGTGCTTCGCGAGCCGTTCGTTGAGGAACGTGTAGGGCGCGCTCCACAGCTCGATCGGATCGCGGTCGTCGCGCAGCTGGCTGAGGAGGAAGAGCTCCGTCTCTTTCGCGAGCGCGTCACGCAGGGCGAGGTCGTAGTCCGGGAAGTACTTCGTGTCGGGATCCGCCTGCGCGAGCGCGTCGAGCTGGAGCCACGGAAAGAAGAATCGCGCCACGAACTCTTGCGCGCGATCGTCGGCGAGCATCCGGCGCACCTGGCGCTCGACGGCGGCCGCGTCCCGCAGGCGATCGCGGCCCGCCTCGCGGCGCAGCTCGTCGTCGGGCGATGCGTTCCACAACATCGCCGCGAGTCGCGTGGCCACCGCCTCGCTGGTCACGGTCGCGCGCCGTGCGGCCGTCGGGTTCAAGGCCTGCTCAATCGACGCGAGTGCGGCGTCGATCGACGCCCGGGCCGGCCGCGGCGACCCCACCGGCGGCATCGCGCCGGCCTGCAGCTGTCGATATGTCCGGGCCCAGAGTTCCGGCCGGTCCGCGATATTCCCGTCGAACGATTCGAGCAGCAGGCCGGACGCCGATCGCAGGCGGCCGTTGTGGCACGTGGCGCAGTAGGTGCCGACCAGGTGCGACAGCGCACCGCTTTGAGAGGAAGCACGGCCCTGCGCGGAAACGCCGGCCGTGGCGAGCACCACGAGTGCCGCGGCGATCGCCTTCACTGCGCCTCGGCGGCTTTGAGAATCTCGACGAGGTGACCGAGTTCCCTGCGGCTGGCCTGGGCGGCCGCGAGCGGCGTCTGCCCGCGCTTGTTCTGCGCCTTGAGGTTCGCGCCCCTCGAGATGAGGAACCGCACGATCTCCGGCGCGCCGCGGTTGGTCACCGCCAGGTGCAGCGCGGTCTCCCCGTTGTCGTTGGCGGCGTTCAGATCGAAGCCGCGCTCGAGGAGCAGCGTGATCGCCTGGACGGCCTCCTCTGGCGTGCCCTGGTCGTACGACGGCGCCGCCGGGCTGCCATCCCGCCAGCCGAGACCGGCCGCGAACATCAGCGCGGTGGACTTGTTCGGCATCGCCACCGTGGGATCGGCGCCCGCCGCGAGCAGGAGCCTCATCACCTCGACGTCGCCCGACTTGGCGGCACGCATGAACGGCGTCGCGCCCTTGCCCAGCGCGAAGTCGCCCATCGTGTGGTGGCGCTGAAAGGTGGCCGCGTTGAGCCGGGCGTTCGGGTCGGCCTTGCGATCGAGCAGCCGCCGGACGATGTCCAGCGCACCGAGCGTTCCCGACGGGCGTGGATTCGGACGGCCGTGGCCGATCGCCAGACGATGCATGTCGATGGCGGCGTAGAGCGCCCCCATCCCGGCTTCCTTGTCCACCACATTGGGATCGGCGCCGGCGTCGATCAGGAACGCCGCAGAGTCGTAGTTGGCGTTGATGATGGCGATGACGAGCGCGGTGGCGCCGTCCGGGTCGGTGGCGTTCAGGTCCGCTTTCGCGCCCACGAGCACGCGAGCTGTCTCGATCGCGTTCTCCCGCGCCGCGTACATCAACGGCGTCCAGCTGCCGAGCGACAGCACCGACTGGCCGGTGCGGCGGCGGGCAAAGTCGAGCGGCGCCGAGCGGACGTTCACGTCCGCGCCACGCTCCAGCAGCACCTTCGCGGCGTCGGCGTGGTTCTCGGCCACGGCCCAGATGAGCGCGGTCTCGCCATACCACTTCTCGCGCGCGTCCACGGCCGCGCCGCGATCGAGAAGGAGCCGCAGCAGCGCCGGCTGTCCCGTGCGAGCCGCGGTCATCAGGATGGTCTCGCCCTCGGGCAGCACGGCGTTCGGATCGGCACCCGCCTCGAGCAGCGCCGTGGCCGCCGTGACGCTCCCGTTGACGGCGGCCAGCTGCAGCGGCGTGACGCCGTACCGGTTGGCGCGCCGGGCATCGGCGCCGGCGCGCAGCAGCATCCGGGTGACCTCGAGGTCGTCGGCGCGCACCGCCCAGTGCAGCGCCGTCGTACCGTCCGGCTCGGCGGCGTTGACGTCGGTCTTCTGCAGCAACCCCGCGCGCACGCCCGCCCGATCGCCGCCCTTGACCGCGTCGATGAGCGGCGTGGACGCCTCGGCAAACGCCGCAGCGGTAAACGCCGCCGTCCAGACGAGCAACTCCAGGACGACCACGACACACCAGAGGACGCGCGCGGCCGATCGCATCAGAGCGTGACCCGGCCGTTGCTCTCGCCGAACTGCTCGATCGGGCTGCCGAACATCCCGGCCACGCTGAGCCAGAAGTTCGCAACCGGCGTCCACTCCCCGGCCAACACGAAGCGGTTGCCCTTCAAGCCGCCGTTCGCGCCGCCGACCGTCGCGAGCGGCAGCGGATAGGCCGAGTGCGCCTGGCCGTCGCTCATGCCGGCGCCGAAGACGATGAGCGAGTGGTCGAGCACCGAGCCGTCGCCATCGGGCGAGGTGCGCAGCTTCTCGACGAACGCGGCGAAGAGCGACGCGAAGTGTGTGTCGATCTTCGCGTGCAGCGCCATCTTGTCGGGCTGGCCGCCGTGATGCGACACGTCGTGGTGCGTTTCGGGAATGTTCAGCGCCGGATAGGTGCGCTGGCTGGCCTCGCGCGCCATCATGAACGTGAAGACGCGCGTGAGGTCCGCCTGATACGCCACGGCGAGCAGGTCGAACATCACCGCGGCGTGCTCCTCGAACGTCTCCGGCACGCCGGCCGGCGCCGTCACCGCGGTCACGCTCGAGGCGCTGCGCGCCTCGGTCTTCTCGATGCGCCGCTCGATCTCGCGGACGGTGCCCAGGTACTCGTCGAGGCGGGCGCGGTCCTGCGATCCCAGGCGCCGCTGCAGCTGCCGCGCTTCGCCGGCCACCGAGTCGAGGATGCTGCGGTTCTCGCGCATCCGCTCCAGCCGCTGGTTGCCGTCGGCGGCACGGCCGAACATCCGCTCGAACGCAACGCGCGGGTTGATCTCCATCGGCAGCGGCGAGGTCTCGCCGGCCCACGAGATCGTGTTCATGTAGGTGCAGCTGTAGCCGGGCACGCACCCCCCGACGTAGCCGGAGAAGTCCTCGGTGGCGAGCTCGAGCGACGGGAACGGCGTGTCCTGCCCGATCTGCCGCGCCAGCACCTGGTCGATCGTGACGCCCAGGCGGATGTCTTCCGCCTCGGTCTGCTTCGCCACGGCGCCGCTCAACCAGCCGGCCGAGCTCACCGCGTGATCCGTGACCGTCTTCCCGCCGGCGCGCGACAGGTTGCCGACGACGGTCATCTGGTTCTTGAAGGCCTCGAGCGGCTTGAGGATGGGCGTGATTTCGAGCGGGCCCTGCGCCGCCGGCATCCAGTAGTTGTTCGACCCGGACATGGGCGCGCCGTTCGGGAAGTACACGGCGCCAAACCGCATCGGCGGCCGCGCGGGCGACTGTGCCAGCGCCTGGAACGCCGGCACCATCGACTCGAGGAACGGCAGCGCCAGCGTGGTGCCCATGCCCCGCAACACCGTTCGCCGCGACAACGCCCGTTTGGTCACGAACATGGCAACTCCTAGTTGTTCGCCTTGAGCCGCATCTGGAACGGCGTGCTCTTCACGATTCCCATGACGAGCGCCGAGAACTTCCGCTGCTGCCTGCCGGCATCGCGCACGATGCCGCGGACGACCGGCATGTCGTAGTCCTGCAGGCCGCGGCCGAGCGCGTAGGTCGCCAGCTTCTCGGTCAGGGTCTGCACGAAGACGTCGGGGTGCTCGAGCAGCGCCGCCCGCAGGCCGGTCACGCCCACGGCGGTCTCTCCGTCGGTCATCACGCCCTCGGCGTTCACGTCGCCACCCACTTCGCGATCGCGCCACGCCCCGACCGCGTTGAAGTTCTCGAGCGTGAAGCCGAGCCCGTCCATCGTGCGATGACAGTTGGCGCACGACGGGTTCGCGCGGTGGCTCTCCAGCCGCTCACGGATGGTGCGCGGCTTCGCACTCACCGTCTGCTCGAACGGCGGCACGTTGGCCGGCGGCGCCGGCGGCGGCGTGCCGAGCAGGTTCTCGAGAATCCACTTGCCGCGCAGCGTCGGGGCGGTGCGGTCGGCATGCGACGTGGCCAGCAGGATGCTGCCCTTGCCCAGGAGCCCGCGCCGCGCGTCGTCGGCCAGCGTGACGCGGCGGAACCGCGGACCGTAGACGCCGGTCAGGCCGTAATGCTTCGCCAGCCGCTCGTTCACGAACGTGTAGTCGGCGGTCATCAGCTCGAGCACGTCGCGATCCTCGCGCACGACGCTGCCGAAGAAGAGCTCGGTCTCGCGCCGGAAGGCGTCGCGCAGGTCGTGGTCGAAGTCGGGGAACTCGTCGGTATTGGGCGCGATGTTCTGCAGGTTGCGGATGTGAAGCCACTGCCCCGCGAAGTTCTCCACCAGCGCGGCGGCCTTCGGATCGCCGAGCATGCGGCGCACCTGCGCCTCGAGCACCGCGGGCTGGCGCAGCCGGCCGGCCGACGCGAGATCGAGCAGCGCGTCGTCCGGCATGCTGCTCCACAGGAAGAACGACAGACGCGACGCGAGCTCGACGTCGCTCACACGGTAGGCCGTCCCCGGCGCGACGTTCGACGGATCCTCCTCGACCCGGAAGATGAACGTCGGGCTGGCGAGCAGGCGCCGCAGCGCGAGCTGGATGCCGGCGTCGAAGCCGCCCTTCTTCCGCCCGTCGCGATAGAACTCCATCAGCGGCGCCACGTCGCGGTCGGCAACCGGGCGCCGGTACGCCCGGCGCGCCAGCGTGCTGAGAATCCGCCGCGCACATGGTTCCTCGGCGGCGTCCAGGGGCTTGTCGCGCCGAAGCCGCGCCGAAGCACCGTCAGGTGCGGAGGCGGGCGAAGGCGGGCGGCACACGAACACCCGGCGCCGGCTCGGCGTGTCGCCCGGGCCGGTGGGATCGAAGGGGCCCTTGATGGTGAGCGATTTCACGTGCGGCCGGCCGGTGGAGTCGTAGGTGCCGGCGTTGCTGCGCAGGAACGGCCGCAGGCGGTTGGTGTTCTCGGCGATCTTGCGGATGAACGTGGCCGTGACCAGCCGCGGCCCCGCCTTCACCGGGACGCGCACGTGCAGGCGTCCGTCGGTCGCGTCCGACTTGTCGGTGATGGTGCCCGTCTGCCCCGCTTCGGCGGCCCCGCCGAGGTCCGCGAGGAACACCCGCGCGCCATCCACCGAGATTTCGAGCTGATGCGGGTGTTCGAGGCCGCGAATGGCCTCGAGGTTGGTGCGCGTCAGCGCCACGCGCAGCTCGTACTCACCGTCGAGCGGGAAGGTATAGCGCACGCCGAGGCCACCCACCGTGCCGAGCGGCAACCCGTCCTGCTGCTGACTCTGCGACTGGTCACCCTTCGTGTAGAACGTGTCGGAGCCCGGAGCCGTCGTCATATCGCCGACGGCCAGTGCGCTGACGCGATCGGCCGCGCTGAGATACCGGTCGAGCAGCGACGGCGACACCACCAGCAGATCGGCGTTGTTGTCGAACCCGAAGGCGGAATCGTCGGCGGGCAGCAGCGACCGCACGTCCACGTCGATGGCCAGGAGGTCCCGAATGACGTTGGCGTACTCGGCGCGATTGAGCCGGTGCAGGAGCGGACGTCCCGGGTTGGGCGAGGCCGCGCGATCCAGGGCTGTCGTCAGGTCTCCCACGAGGGCCGCTGCCGTCGCCTCGTCGGGCCGGGGCATCCCCGCCGGCGGCATCGACCCGGTGCGCACCTTCCGCACCACCTTTTCCCACCTGGCCGCGTGGGCGGCCACGTTGGTCACGTCGAGC
>DASRPM010000092.1:0-18816 GCA_035646375.1 Vicinamibacterales bacterium | reverse complement strand
CCGATCGCCGCCCAGAACAGGTTTCGCACCTTCCGCACGATCGCCAGCGTCACGCCGACCGCGGCCGGCACGGACAGCGCCGGCGCCAGGGCGCCGGTCAGCGCTTCGTCGACGCCGACGCGAAACGGCACGAACTTGAAGGCCAGCATCTGCACCCGGTTGAGCGCCTCGAACACGACGGACTGCGAGATCGTCGGAGCCCCCCCGGGATCGATCCATCCGAGCGTGACGTAGACCTCGATCACCGCCAGCGCGTGGAACGCCATGCCCAGGCCGAAGGCCTGCCACAAGCGCCCGGGATTGGCGGCCGTAAAGCTCAGGACCGACTGCCGCACGCCCGCGAGCCGTTCACGCCAGGCGGGCCGCGGGCCCTGCTCGGGCGACCACGTGCCGCGCAGCAGCCGCACGCCGGCCAGCGCGGCGGCGGCAAGCAGGATCAGCGCGGCAACGCCCCACTCCTGCCACGCGAACGGCAGCGGCACCGTCATGAGCAGCACGGCGACGCCCACGCCGACCATTGCGAGCGCGGACGCGGCGTAGACGAGATTGTCGGTCGCAAGCGACGACACCGCGTCGGCGGTGGCCAGATGCCGCCGCGACAGGAACGCCTTGGTGGGCTCGCTGGCGGCCAGGCCGAACGGCGTGACGCTGCCGAGGGCGTCGCCGGCGAGGAACGCCGCGAGCGCCGGCGGGAAGGGCAGCCGGGCCTCCGCGCGCATGCAGCGCCGCCACGCCTCGGTGCGCAGCGCGAAGCGCACGCCGCCGAGCGCCAGGATCGGCACCAGACCCCAGCCCACGCGCCGGATACCGTCGGTAATGGAGGCGAGGCCCACGCTGCGGACGGCGTAGGCAAAGAGCACCAGGCCACCCAGCGCCGTCACTCCTGTGAGGAGGTACTGCCGACGCCCGGTGAGCATGCGTTCTCCGCCCGCACGGAGTGCGGGCAATTAGACACTGCGCTAGCGAGGTGGAGCCGACCGCGCCACTCGTGGCGGAGCCTCGCTAGCTAGGACGTTCGGTGCTTTCGATCTGCTTGAACGTGTCTTCGATGAGCCGCAGGTTGTCGTCCTTCGAGACGTTGCGCTGCAGCAGCTTCGACGCGATCGTCACCGAGAGGTCCACGGCCTCCTGGCGGATCTGCTGCAGGGCCCGCGCCGTCTCGAGCTCGATCTGCTTCTCAGCGTTCTTGACGATGCCCGCCGCCTCGGCGCGCGCCTTCTGCTTCAGCTCCTCGCGGAACTGATTGGCGTCGGACCGCGTCGCCGCCAGGATGCTCTCGGCCTCGGTGCGCGCCTGCGCCAGGATGCGCTGCGATTCCACGTTGAGGCGCTCGAGCTCCGTCTTGGCCTGCCTGGCCTCGTCGAGCGATTTCCGGATCGCGTCCTGCCGCGCCGCGAGCGCCGCGAGCAGCGGCCCCCAGGCGAACTTCGCCAGCAGGCCCGCGAGGACCAGAAACGTCGCGATGGTCCAGATATAGAGCCCGGGATCGGGCTGGACCAGCGGATTGTTCATCGTGATGTCCTTTCAGGGCACCTGTTTACTTCATCAGGACGATGAGGAGCGCGAACACTTCGGCGAGCACCGCCACGCCTTCGAGCAGGAAGAGCGGAAGGTTGACCGCGCCGGTGATCTGCGCCGTCGCGCTCGGCTGCCGCCCGATCGCCTCGGCCGCCCCGGCCGCGAGTTTGCCGATGCCCAGGCCGGCTCCGATGACGGCGAGACCGAGACCGATGCCGGCCCCCATGTAAGCAAGCGCAAAACCTTCCATTCCAGTGCCTCCGTAAATTCGCTCAGTGATGAGCGTGAATGGCCATGCCGATGAACACGGCCGACAAGAGCGTGAACACGTACGCCTGAACCAGGACGACGATGATCTCGAGCGCCGAGATGAGCGCCGCCAGCGCCAGCGAGAACACGCCGACGCCCATGCCGGCGGCCGCCCCGAACTGCTGATTGAAGATGAACACGAACGACAGGATCGCCAGGATGGCGATGTGGCCGCCGGTCATGTTGGCGGCAAGACGCATCGTGAGCGCGAAGGGGCGCACCAGCATGCCCATGATCTCGATCGGGATCAGGAACAGCGTCACCGGCAGCGGCAGGCCGTGCGGCACCATGTTCTTCCAGTGCTTCACGAAACCGTGCGCGCGCGCGCCGGCGATGATGATGGTGAAGAAGGTGATGGTGGCAAGCGCCGCGGTCACGTTGAAGTTGCCGGTGGCGGTGACGCCACCGTGCGTGACCTTGGTGAGGAACGAATCCTCGGAGGCGTGGATGACGGTGTGATTGAGCAGCGCCAGCACGTCGAAGATCGGGACCAGGCCGATGGCGTTGGCGGTGAGAATGAACAGGAACAGGGTGAGCAGCAGCGGTGTGTAGGTATCCACCCACTTGTCGCCGACGTTGGGACGCACGATCGACTCCTTGATGAAGTCGACGGCGGCTTCCAGCGCGTTCATGAACCCGGAGGGGATGAGCCGCTCCTGGTTCAGATAGCGCCGCACCGACAGCATCACCGCCACGAAGATCAGGGCGGCGACGATCCAGAGCATCAGGACATGCTTGGTGACCGACATGTCCACGCCCATGATCGTCGGCAGGTGAATCAGCGGGTGCTCCAACGAACTGTTGGAGACGTGCTCGATGATCGTCACGCCGGCGTTGAAGGGCTCGGCGGCGTGTTCCCCCGCGGGCTGGGCGGCTTCTTCTATCTGCATCCGGTCTACTCAAGGGCGCTAGCCCTTGTTCTCCACTGGCGCCCTTGAGCTACTGCCAGCATCCTCTGCCGCGCTCCGCGCGGGCGGCGAGGAGCGTTGCATCTCCGCGAACAACCGTCGCAGGAACGCCGCCTCCATCGCGTGCAGCGCGATGAAGAACCCCGCGAAACTCACCACGAACGGCGCCGGCCGCAGCCCGGCCCCTTGGAGCATGCCGGCGACGTAGGCACCGAAGAACACCATCTTCGCCACGAGTCCGGTCACCATCACGCCGGTGACCTTCTCGGGCGCCGCGGCCACGGCACGCGCCACGACGACCCACGTCGCCAGCGCGCTCACGAGCGGCCCCAGCATGCCGAGCAGCGCCTCGGGATTCAGGTGCGGCGCCACGGCCGCCAGCACCAGCCACGCTCCGGCGCACAGACCCGTCATCCAGAGGAGTGGCGCCATCACGTTGCCAGCCTCACTGCTCCCCCGTGGGCGGCCGCATGGCCACCCGGATCAGCTCGTAGAAGCCGACCACGATGCCCAGGGCCAAACCGATGACCAGCCCCCACGGCGCCGAGCCCCACCAGCGGTCGACAGCGTAGCCGATTCCGCCCAGGAGGATGATGCCTCCGACCAGGGTGTAGCTGGCCGCCGCCGCCGGACCGGCGCTTGCGACATTCGCCTGAAAAGCGCGCGCCGCCCGCTCGATCGAGAACCCCCGAGTCGTCCGTGCCATACAGTCCCAGCTCCCGTGAAATCTTGCAGAAGGAGCCTAGTACACACGGCGTTGCCCACCAAGACCTAAAGCGCCCACCAGTATAGCGTGACTTTGTGAAAAAGTTCACCAGGCCAGCGGCCGAGCTGGTCCCAGCCCGGCACTGTCGGATCAAGTGTCCTGTTTTCAATAACTTCGGCCATCGGATCGCTTGACCTCGGGCGGGGCTGCGCCTATATACTGGCCAAGAGTTCCCCGCGTCCTGTCTTTCCGCGAGGTTGCATGCACAGGCTCCGTCTCCTTCGTGCGGTGGTGACCGTCGCGGTCGCCACCCTGCTGGTGGCGTTTTCGTGGTCCTCATCCGCCACGGCGCAGCGCGATCGCCGCGAGCGGACCCTCTTCGTCAGCGCGGTCACCGACTCGGGCGAACCGGTGGAAGGGCTCGGCCCCGACGCGTTCGTGGTGAAGGAAGACGGCGTGCGCCGCGAGGTGCTGCGCGTCTCGCCGGCCACCGAGCCGATGGACGTCGCGATTCTCGTGGACAACAGCACGGCGGCCGCCGAAGAGATCACCTTCCTGCGGTCGAGCCTGTCGGCGTTCGTGCAGCGGATGGCGCCGGACAACAAGGTCGCCGTCGTCACTCTGGCCGACAGGCCCACCATCAAAGTCGAGTACACCGACGACGCCGTGCGGCTGAAGAACGCCGCCGGGAGCCTCTTCTCGACGCCACAGAGCGGCATGACCCTGCTCGACGGCATCTTCGAGACGGTCAACGGCCTGCGCCGGCGCGAAACGCCCCGGGCGGTCGTGGTGCCGGTGGTCACCGACGGCGTCGAATTCACCACGCACTACTTCCGCGACATCGTCAACGTGCTGGTGAAGAACCGCGTGTCGCTGCACATGGTGACGATCGGGCCGTTCTATCACGGCGAGGAGCACGGCACGCGCGAGCGCTCGTTCCTGCTCGACGCGGGCCCGCGGGAGTCGGGCGGCCAGCGTATCTCGCTGCTCAGCGCGCACGGACTCGACGGCGCGATGGAGAAGCTCGCGAAGGAGCTGCGGTCGCAGTACAAGGTCGTCTACAGCCGGCCGGAATCGCTGATTCCGCCCGATAAGGTGACGGTCGAGGCGGGGAAACCGGGGTTGACGGTTCGTGGGACCGAGGCACGCGGGGAGAACGGAGCGTGACGATCTGATGGGCTTAAGACTCTTCCTCGTTCTCGCGGTCGCGGCGATCGGGTCGCAGGCGCTCGCATGGCAAACGGGCGCTCCTCCGGCGCCCGCGCCCGCGCCGGCCCAGGCCGCGCCCGCCGCACCGCCGGCCACGACGGGGCCGGCGCCGCCGGCACCGGCTCAGGCGCCGGGCACTGCGCCGCAACGTCCGGCGTTCCGCGCCGGCGTGGACATCGTGTCGCTCAACGTCACGGTACAGGACGCCGTCGGCCGCTACATCACGGATCTCGAGCAGGGCGAGTTCTCGATCTTCGAGGACGGCGTCAAGCAGGAGATCTCGTTCTTCAACCGCCGGCAGCAGCCCATCGCGCTGTCGCTGCTCCTCGACAGCAGCGCCAGCATGGAGGACAAGCTCGAGGACCTGCAGATAGCGGCCAAGAGCTTCGTCAAGCGGCTCAAGCCGAACGACATCGCGCAGGTGATCGACTTCGACAGCCGCGTCGAGATCCGCCAGGGCTTCACCGGGAACCTGGCGGAGCTCGAGGGAGCCATCGGCAAGACGTCGGCCGGCGGCTCGACCTCACTGCACAACGCCATCTACATCGCGCTCAAGGAGCTGAAGAAGGTGCGCGCGGTGTCGGAGGAGGACGTGCGCCGCCAGGCGCTCGTGGTGTTCTCGGACGGCGAGGACACGTCGAGCCTGATCTCGTTCGACGAGGTGCTCGACCTCGCCAAGCGTTCCGAAACGGCGATCTATTCCATCGCGCTCCGCGGCGTGGACACGCAGACGAAGGGCTTCCGGGAAGCCGAGTTCGTCATGCGCCAGCTCGCGCAGGAGACCGGCGGCCGCTCGTTCTTTCCGGCGAAGATCGACGAGCTGACGGCCGTCTACGCGCTGATCGCCGACGAGCTCGCGAGCCAGTACACGATCGGCTACACGTCGAAGAACGGCAGGCGGGATGGCGCGTTCCGCCGGGTCGTCGTGCAGAGCGCGCGTCAGGGGATGACGCCGCGCACGAAGAAGGGGTACTTCGCCCCGACCGCCAGGTGAAGATCCTCCCGCTGCTGCTCTACGCCGTGTCGGCGGTGGCGTATGCCGTGCATTTCGCGCGGCGCGATCCGGCCATCGGACGGGCGGCGACCGCGTCGCTCCTCGTCGCGGCGCTGGCCCACACCTTCGTCATCGGCATGCAGACGATGGAGGTGCGCCACATTCCCTTTGCCAGCCTGCCGACGGCCGTCTCGACCTTCGTCTGGCTGCTGACGCTGTCCTACCTGTACCTGGAAATCTCGACCGAAGAGCGCGCCATGGGCGTGTTCGTCCTGCCGATTGCGGTCGGGCTGCAGTCGATCTCGGCGCTGACGCCGGGCGTGGAAAAGGTGGATCCGGTGCTCGACAGCCCGTGGTTCTGGATCCATGTGGCGTCGCTGCTCTGCGCCTACGCCAGCTTCGCGCTCGCCGGCGTGCTGGGCCTGATCTACATGCTGCAGTTCAAGGAGATCAAGAAGAAGCACCTCGGATACCTCTACAACCGCCTGCCGTCGCTGCTGACGCTCGACACGATGAACTCGCGGGCGATCACGATCGGCTGGGTGTTCCTGACGGTGGGCGTCGTCGTCGGCGTGCTGTGGACGGCGCAGGCGCGCCAGGTGGCGCCGGACGACCCCAACCTGCGCGCGATGTCGCTCGACGATCCGAAGATCTTCTTCGCGGTGCTGACCTGGGCGGTGTATTCGTTCGGGCTCTTTGCGCGGCGGCGGCTGGGATGGACCGGGCGCCGCGCGGCGTGGCTGTCGGCGGTGGGCTTCATCATCGTGCTCCTCAACTTCCTGCCCATCGGCTACTTCGTGACGACGAGCCACACGTTTCAGTGAGATGCACGTTTTCCTGCTCGGCGTAAGCCACCAGACGGCCCCCATCGACGTCCGCGAACAGCTCGATTTCTCGAGCCGCGACGTCGGGGCAGCCGTGGAAGCGCTCGCGGCGCACTACTCGGCCGGCGAGGCGGTAGTGCTGTCCACCTGCAACCGGTCCGAGATCTACGTCGCGACCGACGATCCGGAGCGGGCGCGGCAGGAGCTCGTGGACTTCCTGGGCAGCTACCACGGGCTGCCGCGCGAGGCGTTCGAGTCGCACGTCTTCGTCCATGCCGACGAGGGCGCCACGCGGCACCTGTTCCGGGTCTCGGCGGGGCTCGACTCGCTCGTCGTCGGCGAGCCGCAGATCCTCGGCCAGGTGAAGGACGCATTCCAGGTGGCCGCGTCGCGGCAGTGCGTCGGGCCGGTGTTGACGCGGCTCTTCCACGCCTCGTTCGGGGTGGGCAAGCGCGTGCGGTCGGAAACCGGGCTCGGCGAAGGCGCGATCTCGGTGGGGTTTGCCGCGGTGGCGCTCGCCCGCAAGATCTTCGGCCGGCTCGACGGCCGCGGTGTGCTCGTGGTCGGCGCGGGTGAGATCAGCACGATCACGGCGCAGCATCTCCGCGCACAGGGCGTCGGCGATATTGTCATCACCAGCCGCACGGCCGCTCACGCCGACACGCTCGCCGCCGAAGTGGACGGCCGCGCCGTCCCCTGGGGCGATTTGCGCGGGGCCCTGGCCGGCGCCGACATCGTGATCACGGCCACGGGATCGCCGCGGCCGATCCTGACGCGCGCCGACATCGAAGCCGTCACCGGAGGGCGCCGCGGCGAGCCGCTCTTCATCATCGACATCGCCGTGCCGCGCGACGTCGAGCCGGCCGTCAGCGAAATCGAGCAGGTGTTCCTCTACAACGTCGACGACCTGCAGGCGGTCGTGCAGGAGAACTTGAGCCGGCGGTCGGCGGAGATCGGCCGCGCCGAATCGATCGTCGGCGAAGAGGTGGCGCGCTTCGCGGCGTGGCGGCGATCGCGCGGCGCCGTGCCGACCGTCGTGGCGCTGCGGCAGCGCTTCGAGCAGATCCGACGCGCCGAGCTGCAGCGGCTCGAGCACAAGCTGGGCGGCCTGTCGCCCGAGGCGCGCGCCAGTGTGGACGAAGTGACGCGCCTCATCGTCGAGAAGCTGCTGCTCACGCCCACCTCGCAGCTCAAGGCGCTGCCCGACGAGGAAACGCAGATCGCCTACACCGAAGCGGTCAACCGGCTGTTCGAGCTGCGGGACGAGTCGCCGGTGAGCCCGGCCGAGGACGAAGTGGACGCCGGCCAGTCCAATCGGACCCGCTCCTAGATGGCCACGCTCCGCCTCGGAACCCGCGGCAGCCCGCTGGCGCTCGTGCAGGCGCGCACCGTCGCGGCGCTGCTGCGGGAGCGAACCGGCGCCGACTGCGAGATCGTCGTCATCCGGACGTCGGGCGACGTCATGGCCGACGCCCGACTGTCGGAGATCGGCGGCAAGGGGCTGTTCGTAAAAGAGATCGAAGAGGCGCTCCTGGCGGGCACCATCGACCTCGCGGTCCACAGCAGCAAGGACATGCCGGCGCAGCTGCCCGGCGGCCTCGAGGTCTGCGCCACGCTGCCGCGTGAGGACCCGCACGACGCCTTGGTCCTGCCGGCGCCGCCCGAGTCGCTGCCCTTCGACGAGGCGGTGCGGCGGCTGGGGCCGTCGCCGCGCGTCGGCACGAGCAGCGTCCGTCGCGTGGCGCAGCTGACGGCGCTCCTCCCGCATGCCTCGTTCGTACCCTTCCGCGGCAACCTCGACACGCGCTTGCGCAAGCTCGATCAGGGCGACGTGGACGCCATCGTCCTGGCCGCGGCGGGCCTCAAGCGCCTCGAGCAGGCAGGGCGGATCACGTCGCTCGTGTCGGCCGAGGCCTGCGTGCCCGCGCCCGGGCAGGGGATCGTCGCCATCGAAACACGGGCCGGCGATGCCGCCACGACCGGCCTGGTCGCCCGGATCGGCGACGCCGACGCGCTGGACGCGCTGCACGCCGAGCGCGCGGTGGTGGCCGCCCTGGGCGGCGGCTGCCAGATGCCGATCGGCGCCCATGCGACCATCAGCGGCGATACGATTACGCTGGCTGGCGTGGTGATCGCGCCCGACGGCAGCCGGGCGGCACGTGCGACCGCGGAAGGCCCGCGGTCGGAGGCCAGCTCGGTCGGACGCGAGGCGGCCAGACGGTTACTGGCCGGCGGCGCAGACGACATCCTGGCGCGAATCCGCTCGGCGGTGCACACCGGACCCTCTCGAACATGATACCAACGGCGGTTTCGCTCATCGGCGCGGGCCCAGGCGACCCTGGGCTCATCACAGTGCACGGAATGGCATGCTTGCAGCGGGCCGACGTGGTGATCTACGACCACCTCGTGTCGCCGCGGCTGCTGCTCAACGCACGGCGGGGCGCCGAGCTGATCGACGTCGGCGCCTCAGCGCCGCAGCCGATGGAGCAGCAGGCCATTAGCTACCTCATCGCGGAGAAGGCGCGCGAGGGCAAGCTCGTCGCGCGGCTGAAGTGGGGCGACCCGTTCGTCTTCGATCACGGCGGTGAAGAGGCGCTCTTCCTGCAGGAACACGGCGTGCCCTTCGAGGTCGTGCCCGGAGTCCCCGCCGGCATCGGCGTGCCCGCCTACGCCGGCGTGCCCGTGAGCTATCCGGGCGGCGGCGACACCATCACGCTGGTGCGCGGGTTCGAGGACGCGAGCCGCAAGCCACCGGACATCGACTGGTCGGGGCTGGCGCGCCTCGAAGGCACGGTCGTCTGCTACGCCGGGGCGACGCAACTGCCGCTCATCCTCGACGCGCTGCGCGACAACGGCTGGCCGGAGGACGGACACGCCGCGGTGGTGTATCGCGGCACGCTGCCGACGCAGGAGACCCTGAGCGGCACCCTGAGCGAGCTGGCGGCGCTGGTGAAGGCGCGGTCGCGGCGCGAGGCCGCGATTCTGATCGTCGGCCGCGTCGCCGGATTGCGCGAACACCTGCGCTGGTACGACGCCAAGCCGCTCTTCGGCGTCAAGGTGCTGGTGACGCGCGCCAAGGAGCAGGCCGCGGAGCTCTCGGATCAACTGGCGGCGCTCGGGGCCGAGCCGATCGAGGCGCCGATGATCCGCATCCTGCCGCCCGAGGATCGAACGCCGCTGCTTCGTGCCGCCGGCCAGCTCGACGTGTTCGACTGGGTCGTCTTCACCAGCGCCAACGCGGTGGACTCGCTGATGCACGCGGTGCTCGAGAGCGGCGGCGACGTGCGCTCGCTGAAGGGGCCGCAGCTCTGCGCGATCGGATCGGCCACCGGGGAGCAGCTGGCGAAGTACGGCATCAAGGTCGATCTGATTCCGGCGGAGTTCAAGGCCGACGCCGTGGTGAGCGCGCTCAAGACGCGGGGGACGCTCGACGCCGTGCGCGTGCTGCTGCCGCGCGCCGACATCGGCCGAGAGGTCATCGCCGAACAGCTGCGCGAGGCCGGCGCGCTCGTCACCGACGTCGTGGCCTATCGCAACGTGCTCGACGATCCGCAGGCCAACGGCGGGCCCGACATCTACCGGATGCTGCTCGACGGCGAGATCCAGGTGGTCACCTTCACGAGCGCCTCGGCCGTGCGCAACTTCACGAAGGTGCTCGGCCCCGAGCAGGCCGCGGACCTGCTGAAGAAGACCATCGTGGCCTCCATCGGCCCGGTGACCGCCGAGGCGGCGGCGCGGCTCGGAATCGACACCTCCGTGCAGCCCGACACCTACACCGTGCCGGCGCTCGTGGACGCCATCGTGGCCCACGTGGTCGCGCAGCGCGCCGCTTCGTGACAGGATCGCCGGTATGGCCACGACCGCAGCCACCCGCCTGAATCTGACGCGCCGGCCCCGGCGGCTCCGCCGCACCGAGGCCATCCGCACGCTGGTCCGTGAAACGCGTCTGACGGCCGAGGCGTTCGTCTACCCGCTCTTCGTGTGCGAGGGGCGCGGCGTCACGCGGCCCATCTCGTCGATGCCGGGCGTGGCGCAGCTGTCGGTGGACGAGACGGTGCGCGAGGCCGAAGCCGCGGCCGCCGACGGCATCCGGGCGGTCATGCTGTTCGGCCTCCCCAGCCGCAAGGACGCCGTGGGTTCGCAATCGTCGTCGCCGGACGCGCCGGTGCAGGAAGCGATTCGCGCGATCAAGCGCGCCGTGCCGGGGCTGGTGGTCACGACCGACGTGTGTTTGTGCGAGTACACGTCGCACGGCCACTGCGGCCTCGTCGAAGGCGACGAGATCGTGAACGACGCGACGGTGGAGCGGCTGGTGGAGACCGCGGTGTCGCACGCAACGGCGGGCGCCGACTTCGTGGTGCCGTCGGACATGATGGACGGCCGCGTCGCCGCCATCCGCGGCGCCCTCGACGCGCGCGGCTTCGACCACGTGGGCATCATCGCGCACGCGGTGAAGTACTGCTCGGGGTTCTACGGTCCGTTCCGCGAGGCCGCCGATTCCACGCCGCAGTTCGGCGACCGCCGCAGTCATCAGATGGACCCGGCCAACGTCGAGGAAGCGCTGCGTGAAGTGGAGATCGACATCGCCGAGGGCGCCGACATCGTCATGGTGAAGCCCGCGCTCCCCTACCTCGACGTCGTGACCCGCGTGAAAGCGCGCTTCGGCCACCCGACCGCGGCGTATCAGGTGAGCGGCGAGTATTCGATGATCAAAGCCGCCGCCGAACGCGGCTGGATCGACGAGGACCGCGCGGTGCTCGAGACGCTCACTGGCATCCGCCGGGCCGGCGCCGATCTCATCGTGACCTACTACGCACGGCACGCGGCACGCCTGCTGGCGTAGCGCGCCCCCGGAACACTCGTATGCCCAGCCATCAGAAGAGCAAGGCCCTGTACGCCCGCGCCGCCAAGGTGCTGCCGGGCGGCGTCAGCAGTCCGGTGCGCGCGTTTCAGGCGGTCGGCGGCACGCCGGTGTTCGTGTCGCGCGCGCGCGGCGCCACGCTGGTGGACGTGGACGGCAACCGCTACGTCGACTACGTGATGTCGTGGGGACCGCTGCTGCACGGCCACGCGCCCGCGGGCCAGGCCAGGGCGATCGCGGCCGCCGTCAAGCGGGGCACCAGCTTCGGCGCGCCGACCGCGCTGGAGCACACGCTCGGCGAGCGGGTGCGCGCGCTGATGCCGTCGATGCAGATGGTGCGCTTCGTCAGCTCGGGCACCGAGGCGGCGATGAGCGCCGCGCGCGTGGCGCGGGCGTTCACCGGCCGCAATCAGCTCGTCAAGTTCGAGGGGTGCTATCACGGCCACGCGGACGCCTTCCTCGTGAAGGCGGGCTCGGGCGCCACGACGTTCGGCGCGCCGACGAGCCCGGGCGTGCCGGCCAACGTCGTCGCCGACACGCTGCTGGCGCGCTACAACGACCTGGCATCGGTGGACGCGCTCATCGCGCGGCATCCCGGACAGATTGCCGCCGTCATCGTGGAGCCGGTTGCCGGCAACATGGGGCTGGTGGCGCCCGCCAGCGGTTTTCTCGCCGGGCTGCGCGACCGCTGCTCGCGGCACGGCCTGCTGCTCGTGTTCGACGAGGTGATCTCGGGCTTCCGCGCCGCGCCCGGAGGGGCCCAGCAGGTGTTCGGCGTCACGCCGGACCTGACGTGCCTCGGCAAGATCATCGGCGGCGGCCTGCCGGTGGGCGCCTACGGAGGCCGCGCCGACATCATGCGCCTGGTGTCGCCGGCGGGTCCGGTGTATCAGGCCGGCACGCTGTCGGGGAATCCCGTGGCGATGACCGCCGGCCTCTGGGCGCTGCAGCGCCTGACACCGAAGCTGTACAAGGATCTCGCGCGGCGGGGCACGCGCCTGGCGGCGGGCTTTGCCGACGCGGCGCGCGCCGCCGAGGTGCCGCTGCAGGTCAACGCGTTCGGGTCGCTCGTGACGCCGTTCTTCACGAGCACGCCCGTGCGCGACTACGACTCCGCGCTGCGCTCGAACACCAAGGCGTATGCGGCGTTCTTCCAGGGCATGCTGAAGCGCGGCGTCTACCCGCCGCCGTCACAGTTCGAGGCGTGGTTCCTGTCGGCGGCGCACACCGACCGCGACGTCACGAAGACGATCGCCGCGGCGCATGAGGCGATGCGCGAGGTGAAAAGACTCGTGGCGGAGTAGGCAGAGTAGGCAGAGTGGGCGGAGTGGGCAGAGTGGGCAGAGTGGGTGCGCGAGGGTTGCGGCCGTCGTCCTCAGGCATATCTGCCGGAGTCCGGCGTGCCTGTACATCGAAGTCGCGCCGGCGAAGGCAGATATGCCTGAGGGCGATGGACGTGAGCCGAGCGGATTGTGATCGCGCGTACGTGCAAAGGGCGGTCTGAAGACCGCCCTCTACAAGAACTGGCTTCCGCTGGTCGGGCACATCTAAAGATGTGCCCCTACGAAACCCGGCTCACAGCGGAACCGGAGCTTCGATCCGAACCCGCAGGACCGTGCCCTGCGGCAGCTCCACTTCCTTGCCCTCGGTGGCCGCGATGGTGCCGCCGCCGCCGATGAGGATGCCGGCCATGGCGCCCTTGAAGCCGCCCAGGATGCCGCCGATGATCGCGCCCACGCCGGCGCCGACGCCGGCGCGCGGCAGATCGCCCTTCACGCCCTCGCCTTCGATCGCCTGCGTCACGGTGCCGCGGATCGGGTAGGTGCGCCCGCTGATCGTGATCTGGTCGAACGTCACCATCATCTCGGCCTTCCGCTTGAGCCGGCCGGCGGGTGTCACCGACGACACCACGCCGCGCATGATCGAGCCGGCCGGCACGATGACGCGGCCGTCGATGATGAGGTCGGCCGCGGTCGTCGCCTCGAAGCGGTCTTCCACCTGCGCGGTGCCCGAGTTGAGGATGTTCGACAGCCGGGCGTCGAGCTCGGTGTTGGCGGGAATCTCGGTCCTCGACGCCGTGGCGCGCGGGCGTTCCGGCGCGCGCGGCGCGGCGGGAGCCGGCGGCGGATCCGGGTTACGCACGGTCGGCGCGGGCACCGGCGCCGGTGCGGGGGTCGACGACACGCCGCCGTTTCCGCGAGCGCGCGTGCGCACGTCCTCGATACGGGTCCGCACGTCGTTGTACTCGCTCTGCGCGAGCGTCCGCTCCTTGCGCAGCTTCACGCGCAGATAGATGACCTCGTCGCTCAGCTCGTCGAGCTCGCTCTGCAGCTGCGTGGCGCGCGCGGAGTCGCGCGACCGCAGTGTCGAGATGTCGCGCTCCGCCAGGTAGACGCTGTCTTGTAACTTCTGCACGTCGGCCTGGGTGAGACGGGCGGACTGTGCCGGAGACGAGGCCGCAAACGCCAGCAAAAGAGCGGCGGCGGGAACGACGCGGGAGACGAGGCTGAAAACGCGGGTCATCAAAAGGCCTCCTGAGGACGTGAAGTGCAAGCGGCAGGCCAAGCCCAACCAGACGGACTAATTACGCCACGGCATCAGACGTTCGATCCAGTTGATGCGGGTGAGGTCGTTGTAGATCACCGTCACCATCAGCATCATCAGCACGACGAACCCGGCGAGCAGCATCTTCTCCTTCACGGCCATGCTGAAGTCGCGCCGTGCCACCCCCTCGAGCGCCATGATGAGGATGTGCCCGCCGTCGAGCACGGGCACGGGCATGAGGTTGAGCAGGCCGAGGTTGAGGCTGATCACCGCCATGAGCGAGAGCAGATGGATGAACCCCGCCTCTGCCGACTCGCCCGACAGCTGCGCGATACCCACGGGCCCCTGCAGCTGGCGCACCGATGTCGAGCCGGTGAAGAGCCCGCCGAGGATCTTGAAGATCATCACGCCAGAGGTGGCGTTCTGCACCACGCTCAGACGCACGGCCTCGAACGGCCCCGGCTTGAACGACCGCGTCGGCTCGACGATGGTGATGCCGATCCAGCCGCCGGTCGGCCGCCGGTCGGGCGTGATCGACAGGTGCAGCGGCGCGCCGGCGCGCCGGACCTCGACGTCGATCGGTTCCTCCGGATGCGAGGCAATTGCCTCTTTGAGGTCTTCGGGAAAGATCATCCGTTTGCCGTTCACGGCGTAGATCACGTCGCCGGCCTTCATGCCGCCGCGCGCCGCGGCATCAGGAGGCTCCACCTTCTGCGCGATCGGGCTGATATCGGGGAGCACGCCAAGGTCGCCGATTTCGTAGCGCCCCTCGGCCGACGGCCTGACCTCGAGCGACATCGTGCGGCCACCGCGATCGAGCGTCAGCTCCACGGGGCGGTTGGCGCGCGTGCCGATCGCAATCGCCATGTCCTTCCACGTGGGCACGGCATCCCCGGCCACGCTGAGGATGCGATCCCCGACCACGATTCCGACGCGCTCGGCGGGGCTGTTCATCTTCACGGCGCCGACCACCGGCGGCTGGTCCTCGTACGCCGGCACCTCGGCGCCCTGCGCGAGCACGATGGCCAGCACCACGACGGCCAGCACGATGTTCATCACCGGTCCCATGATCAGGATCTGGAACCGTTCCCATTTGGACTTCGACAGGAACTCGTCGGGGGCTCCCGACCGGGGATCGTCCGGGCTCTCGCCGGCCATCTTCACGTAGCCGCCGAGCGGGATGGCGCTGACGCAATACTCGGTGTCGCCCCGGGTGAACTTGAGGATCTTCGGCCCGAACCCGAGCGAGAACGTGAGCACGCGCACGCCCAGACGCCGCGCGGCAAGAAAGTGGCCGAGCTCGTGCACGAAGATCAGCACGCCCAGCACGAACAAGAACGACACGAGAGTCGTCAAAAGCGGCTCCTCAACCCATCAATTCTAACTCGCCGGCCAGAACCCCGGCGTGGTCGCGGGCCCAGGCGTCCACGCGCCTGATGAGCTCCACGGCACTTGACTGTCCCACTCCGGGCAGCGCCTCAGGAGAGACGGATTGCCCCTCGTGCGCGTTCAACGTCCGCTCGATGACCACGGGAATGGAGGTGAACCCGAGCCGTCCCTCCAGAAAAGACGCCACCGCCACCTCGTTGGCCGCGTTCAGCACCACCGGCGCCGCGCCGCCGGCCCGCAGCGCCCGGTAGGCCAGCCCCAGACAGGGGAACCGGTCGTGCGCCGGCTCGTGGAAGTCCAGGCGGCCAGCCTTGGCGAGATCCAGGCGCGGCAACGCCGCTTCCCAGCGATCGGGATACGAGCAGGCGTATTGAATCGGCAGGCGCATGTCGGTGACTCCGAGCTGCGCGATCACCGAGCCGTCGCTCAACTCCACCATCGAGTGCACGATCGACTGCGGGTGCACCAGCACCTCGATGCGATCGGCGGGCACGTCGAACAGCCAGTGGGCCTCGATCACTTCCAGCCCCTTGTTCATCAGCGTCGCCGAGTCGATCGTGATCTTGCGCCCCATCTGCCAGGTGGGGTGGCGCAGCGCGGCGTCGGGACCGACGGTCTCCAGCGCTTCGGTCGTCAGGTCGCGGAACGGCCCGCCCGACGCCGTCAGGATCAGCCGCCGGATCTCGTCGTGCCGCCGGCCGTGCAGGCACTGATGAATCGCGTTGTGCTCGCTGTCGACCGGCAGGATGGGCACGCCCTTGCGGCGGGCGGCGTCGGTGACGAGCGCGCCGGCCATGACCAGCACTTCCTTGTTGGCGAGCGCGATCGTCTTGCCGGCGTCGATGGCGGCGAGCACCGCTTCGAGCGCCGCGGTGCCGGACGACGCGCACAGCACGATGTCCACGCCGGGATGCGTCGCCACGGCCACGAGCCCCTCGGGGCCGCACACGAGCGCCGGCGCCTCACCACCCGCCGCGCGAAACCGCTCCGCCGCGTCGCCGGACGCCAGCGCCACCATCGCCGGGCGGTAGTGGGCGGACTGTTCGGCCAGGAGCGCCGCGTTGTCGCCGGCGGCCAGCGCGCCGACGCGCAGGCGCGAGGGATGCGCGTCCACCACCGCAAGGGCGCTGCGTCCGATCGATCCCGTCGATCCGAGAATCGCGAGGGTTCTCACGGCAGCCCCCGCAGATACAGATAGAACATCGGCGTGGCGAACAGCAGCGCGTCGATGCGATCGAGCACGCCGCCGTGACCGGGGATGAGCGACGAGCTGTCCTTCAGCCCGGCGCGCCGCTTCAGGCTCGACTCGAAGAGATCGCCGCAGATGCCCACGGCCCCCATGGCCAGCCCGAGGACCGCGAGCGGCACGAGCGCCTCGCCAACGAGGATGCGCGACCCGGCCAGGGCCATGAACAGCGCGGCGGCGGCCAGACCCCCGATGGCGCCTTCGATCGTCTTCTTCGGGCTCACCACGGGCGCCAGCGGCCGCCGGCCGAACGCGCGGCCGGCGTAGTACTGCGCCGTGTCGCTGACGACGACCGTCGCCAGCAGCAGCAGCGTGACCTTCCATCCGGATCGGGCGTGAATGGCCACGAGCAGGCCCAGCGGACCGCCGATGTAGACGGCGCCGGCCACCGCCGCGGCGGCCCGGCCGATGTCGTGACCGAAGAGGAGCACTTCCACCGCCAGCCAGGCCAGCGCGATGGCGGTGGCCACGGCCACGCTTGCCAGCGCGGGCATGCCCAGATACCAGCACGCCACGGCAGCCATGACGACGATGAGGAGGCGGCTCGGATCGCGGGTGACGCCGGCGGCCGCGCTGTATTCAAACGCGGCGGCGGCAGCCACGGCGACGGCCAGCACGCGCAACGCGACGAGCGGCAGCCAGACGATGGCGGCGACGGCGACCAGCGCGAGGACGACGCCGCTGACGAGACGAGTCATGCGGGCGTCAGCGCGACGTCGCTGCCGCCGGCGTGGGGATGCCGCCGTAGCGGCGCTCGCGCTTCTGATACGCGAGCACGGCGTCGAGCAAGTGACGCCGCCGGAAGTCGGGCCACAGCGTGTCGGTGACGTAGATCTCGGCGTAGGCAATCTGCCACAGCAGGTAGTTGCTCACGCGCATTTCACCGCTCGTGCGGATCATCAGGTCCGGGTCGGGTTGCCCGGCGGTGTAGAGAAAGCTCGCGAAGCGGGTCTCGTCGAGGTCCTCGGGCCTCACGCCGGCTGCGATGGCGCGCCGTGCGGCGTCGACGATCTCGGCGCGGCCGCCGTAGTTCAGCGCGATGTTGAACAGCATGCCGCGGTTGCCGGCGGTGCGCGCGATCGCCTCCTGCAGCTCTGCCTGGATGTCGGGGGCCAGCTCCTCGACGCGCCCGATCACCCGGAACCGGATGTCGTTGCGCAGCAGCGTGCTCAGCTCCGAGCGCAGATAGCGCTTGAGCAGCATCATCAGCGTGCCGACCTCGGTGGCGGGACGCTTCCAGTTCTCCACCGAGAACGCGTAGAGCGTCAGGACCTTGATGCCGAGCCGCGCCGCGCACTCCACCGTATCGCGCACCGACTCGATGCCGGCCCGGTGCCCTTCCACCCGCGGCAGGTGCCGTTGCGCGGCCCAGCGTCCGTTGCCGTCCATGATGATGGCGACGTGCGCCGGCAGGCGGTCGTAGGCGACGTGCCGCGCCACGGCGGCGTCGGGGTCCCCTTGAGGAATCCACGCCAGCAATTCGTCAAGCGGCACGGCAAAGTCCTTGAAGAGACAAGCACTTAATCATAGTCCACCCGCACGAGGAAGAGCCCCTGCGGCGGCGCCGTGGCGCCGGCTCTGGCGCGGTCTTTCGCCTGCACGAGCGCGTCCATCTGGGCCGGATCGCGCCAGCCACGGCCCACCTCGACGAGGGTGCCCACGATGGCCCTGACCATGTGACGGAGAAAACCATTCCCGGTCACTTGATACGTCAGAAGCGCCGTTCCGTCACCGAGCCACGGCAGCGCGCCCGGCGTCTCCACGACGGCCGACACGTGCAGGGTCCGCACCGCGTCGGGCACCTCGGTGCCAATGCTGCGGAACGACGAAAAATCGTGCCGGCCGAGCAGGCTGGAGGCCGCCCGGCGCATCGCCTCGACGTCGAGCGGCTGCGGCACGTGCCACACGAAGGCCCGCTCGAACGGGCTGACGAGGGGGCCGGTGCGGATGCAGTAGTGATAGGTCTTCGACCGCGCGCCGAAGCGGGCGTGAAAGCCCGCCGCCACGTCTTCCACCGAGAGCACGCGCACGTCCTCCGGCAGCTGGGCGTTGAGCGCACGCGCGAGCGTGGACACGTCGTGCGCGAAATCCACTTCGACGCTGGCCACCTGCCCGACCGCATGCACGCCCGCGTCGGTCCGCCCGGCGCCGTGCACCGTGACGGGCCGGCCTTCGAATCGAGCCAGCGCATCCTCGAGCACGCCCTGCACGGAGTCGCCCTCGGCCTGGCGCTGCCAGCCCACGAGGCGGGTGCCGTCGTACGAGAGGGTCAGCTTGAGAGTGCGCATCGCGAGGCGGACCTCGCTAG
>DASRPM010000091.1:0-24546 GCA_035646375.1 Vicinamibacterales bacterium | reverse complement strand
TCGTGATAAATGGAGCCATGCCGTGACGAACCGTCGGTGCCGTCTGAGCGCCGTCCTCGCGCGCGACGCGCGGCTGGTGCCGACGCTGCCCGCCGACGTGCGCATGACGGAGAACACGGGCCCCATACGTGTCGGCGAAGGGCTCCTTCGCCGGAGGCTCCGCCCGGGCTGTGGACCCCCGGCTCGGGGCACTCGTTCGCCGGTTCGCTCCGGGGCCGCCAGCCGCCTGCGCGAGGGCCGCGCGTTTTCGCGGATACTGGTGCGCTATGACCAATCGTGCCAAGGCCGTGGCCGCGCTCGCGAACGAGTGCGCGGAGGCGGGCGACCGGGACGGGCAGCTGGCGCCGCCTGTCGTGGAGGCGTTTCACCGCGAAGGGCTGCTGGGGATGTGGGTGCCGCGATCGCTGCGCGGCGGGGCCGAACTCGCGCCGCTGCCCTCGATGGACGTGCTCGAACAGGTGACGTATGGCGACGCGTCCGCCGGCTGGGTGCTGATGGCGACGTGCCTGGCCACCGGCACCGGCGGCGCCTATCTCGGCGACGAGGCGGTGGCGGAGCTGTTCGGGAAGGAGCGCCTGCCGGTGATCGCCGGCCAGGGCACGCGGCCCGGAACGGCCACGCCCGTGGCGGGCGGATTCCGGCTCACCGGATCCTGGAGCTTCGCGTCGGGGATCAAGCACGGCACGCACATCCACACGCTCGGCGTCGTGCCCGACACCGGCGAGGCCCGCATCTTCGTGCTGCCCGTCGGCCAGGCCACGCTGATCGACAACTGGGACGTGATGGGCCTCCGCGCGACCGGCAGCATCGACTACCGCATCGACGACGTGTTCGTGCCCGAGCCGTTCACCCACGTGGCGACGATCGAAACGCCCCGCCGCGGCGGCGCGCTCTACTCGCTTGGCGTGATCGGCATCGCCCTCCTGTGCCACTCGGCCTGGGCCGCCGGCATCGGCCGCCGCATTCTCGACGAGCTCGGCGCCAAGGTGCGGGCCGGCGTGGGCCGCACCGGTACGCTTGCCGGCAGCGAGGCGTTCCACGAGCAGTACGCCAAGGCCGAAGGAAAGTACCGGGCGGCCACGGCGCTCGTGCGCGAGGTGTGGGGCGACGTGAGCGCCTCGCTCGAGGGCGCCACGCCGCTCACGGTGCGGCAGCACACGATGATCCGCCTCGCGCTCGCCAACATCACCTGGACCTGCCACGAGGTGAGCGAGTTCGCCTACACGGCGGCGGGCACCATCGCGCTCCGCTCCGGCACGATGCAGCGGCTGTTCCGCGACATGCACGCCGGCACGCAGCACATCACGTCGGCGCCGCCGGTCATCCGGAACGCCGGGCGCGAGCTCGCCGGCATCGCGCCCGGCAAGAAGTGGCTGTTCTTCGACCTGGTGGATCAGGCGTGACGGACGGTCCGGCCGCGCGCGACGGCGCCGCCGGCGGCAAATCGACCGGCGAAAAAAGAGCAGGCACTGCGGAGTTCGTCGCGCTCATGGCCATGCTCACGGCGCTCGTGGCGCTCTCGATCGACATGGTGCTGCCGGCGCTGCCGGCCATCGGCGCCTCGCTCGGCGTGGCGCGCGCCAACGACAATCAGCTCGTGCTGTCGCTGCTGTTCCTCGGCTTCGGCGTGGGGCAGCTCTTCTACGGTCCGTTCTCCGATGCCGCCGGGCGGAAGCCGGCCGCGTTCCTGGGGCTGACGGTGTTCACCGCGGGCTGCTCGCTGGCGCTCCTGTCGCAGACGTTTCCGATGATGCTCGCGGGCCGGCTCCTGCAGGGGATCGGCGTGGCGGGGCCGCGGACGATCACCATTGCGCTCGTGCGCGACCGGTTCGAGGGGCGCGAGATGGCACGCGTGATGTCGCTCGTCACGGCCGTGTTCATCCTGGTGCCGATCATCGCGCCCGCGCTGGGGCAGGCGGTGCTCGGGGCGTTCGGGTGGCGTGCGGTGTTCGTGGTCTACCTGGTGATGGGCCTCGTCACGTCGGTGTGGTTCGGCCTGCGGCAGGAGGAGACGCTGCCGGCGTCGCGGCGGCTGCCCTTTTCGCTGCCGCGCCTGGCGTCGGCCGCCCGCCAGGCCGTGACGAACCGCATGACGATCTGCTACACGATTGCGGCCGGCCTCGTCTTCGGCGCGTTCCTCGGCTACCTCACCTCGGCACAGCAGATTCTCCAGGAGCAGTACGCGCTCGGCACGCGGTTCCCGCTGTATTTCGCCATCCTCGCCGTGGCCATTGGCGGCGCCTCGCTCGCCAACGCCAGGCTGGTGATGCGCTACGGCATGCGCGCGCTGTCGCACTGCTCGTTGTGGGGCATCTTCGGCGTCTCGGTAATCTTCAGCGGCGTGACGGCGCTGTGGTCGGGACATCCGCCGCTCGTGCTCCTGATGGCGTATCTGATGGCGTCGTTCTTCGGGATCGGGCTGCTGTTCGGCAATCTCACCGCGCTGGCGATGCAGCCGCTCGGGGCGATTGCCGGCACCGGGTCGGCCGTGGTGGGTGCCACGTCGATGCTGATTTCGCTGACCCTCGGCACCGTGATCGGCCAGATCTACGACGGCACCGTCTTACCGCTGGTCATCGGCTTTGCCGTGCTGAGCCTGTGCGCGCTTGTCGTCGCGCGCAAAGCGGAAGCGGGCGGCGAGGCGGACGCCGAGACGGCAACGCTCGTGCTCTGAGCGGCGTAAGTTCGTACCTAGGGGCCGCCTTCAGGCGGCCGGACCAGTGGAGGGCACATGCGGGGACTGGTACTGATTCTGGTGGCGATCGTCCTGGCGCCGGCGCTCACGGCGGGCCAGTGGCTGAAGTACCCCACCGACGGAATCCCGCGAAAGGCCGACGGCACGCCGAATCTCGCCGCTCCGGCCCCGCGGCTTGCCGATGGACGGCCCGACCTGACCGGCCTGTGGCACGCCTCCAATCCGAACCGGTGCGTCCCGGGAACGGGGCAGTTCGTGGAGTGCGGCGCCGAAATCGGCGGCTCGCCGCTCGGTGGCAACCTTGGACGCAATCTCCCGGGCGGTCTCCCGTACCTGCCGCACGCGGCGAAGCTGATGGCCACGCGCCACGCCGACGACAGCCGCGACGACCCGCACGTGCGCTGCCTGCCCGACAATCCGCCGCGGCACTGGACGCTGCCGCACCTCACCAAGGCGATCCACAACCCCAGACTGCTGGTGCTGCTGTACGAGGTGAACGCGATGTACCGGCAGGTCTTCATCGACGGCCGGCCGTTCCCCGAGGACATGAACCCGACGTGGAACGGCTACTCGGTGGGCCGATGGGAGGGCGACACGCTCGTGGTCGAGACGCGCGGGTTCCGCGACGACCTGTGGATCGACACCTGGGGAAGCCCGATGAGCGACGTCGCCAAGATGACGGAGCGGATCCGCCGCCCGAACTTCGGCACGCTGCAGATCGAGGTCACCATCGACGACCCGAAGAACTACACCAGGCCGTTCACCGTGCAGTTGACGCAGGACATCGAGCCCGATACCGAGCTGGTGGACGAGTTCTGCATCGAGAACGAGAAGTCGTACGAGCGGATGATCCGATCCCGAGGGAAATAGACCAGTCGTGGGGGCCACCTTTAGGTGGCCCGCCTCACACGCCCGCGATCACGCCGGTGCTGTCGCCGAAGACCTTCTCCGGCTTGCCGGCCTTCTCGAGCATCGTCAGGTGGAGATTGGCGAGCGGCGTCGGCGACGGGAGCTCGATGTGCTGGCTGCCGCGCAGCGTGCCGTTGCCGCCGCCCACGAGAATCGTCGGCAGCGGGTGGCCGTTGTGCTTGTCGCTGTTCGACATGTTCGAGCCGTAGAGGAACATCGAGTGGTCGAGCAGCGTGCCGTCGCCGTCGGGCACGGCGGCCAGCTTGCTCACGAAGCTGGCGAAGCGCTCCACGTGCCACGTCTGAATCTTGATCAGTTTTTCGAGCCGGCCCATGTCGTTGGCATGGTGCGACACCGGGTGGAACGAGTCCGACACGCCGATGTGGTTGTAGGTGCGGTTGGTGCCCTCGGCCACCATGATGTACGTGGCCACGCGCGTCAGGTCAGCCCGGTAGGCGAGCGCGATCAGGTCGAACAGCAGGTCCACCTGCTTCTCGAAGGCGTCGAGCTCGCCGATCGGCGCTTCGGGCACCTCGATGGCCGAGAGATCCCGGCTCGTCGCCAGCTGCACCCGCCGCTCGATTTCGCGCACCGTCTCCAGATAGCTGTCGAGCACGGCGCGGTCGCCGGCCCCCAGGTCGCGCTGCAGCGCGCGCGTGCGACCCGTGATGCGGTCCAGCAGGCTCTTGGTCTGGCTCGAGATCGCGGCGCGCTCCTCGGGCGTGTCGCCTTCGCCGAAGAGCGCCGCGAACACCTTGCGCGGGTTGTATTCCACCGGCAACGGCGAGTGCGCGTCGCGGAACGACAGCGTGGTGTTGTAGTAGCACGCCGAGCTGCTGCACGCGGCCGCCTGCTGCGTGGTTTCCGACGCGAGCTCGAGCGACGGGAGCGTCGTGTCCTGGCCGAGGTGCTGCGCGATCACCTGGTCGAGCGTGGTGGACATGCTCGCCTTGGAGCCGCGCTCCGGCTTCATCCCGCTCAGCCACGTGGCCGGCGCCAGGCTGTGGACGCCGCCGATCATCGCGGCGTTCTGCAGATTCCCAAACGACGTGACGTATTTCTTGTGCGCCTCGAGCGACTTGAGAATCGGACTCAGCTTGAAGCCGGCGCCAGACCCGCTGGGCGTCCACTTGTCCATCTCGGGGCCGAACGAGGTGTTACCGAGGATGGCGCCGTGCGGAATGTAGAAGAACCCGGTGCGCAGCTTCGGCTTCGCGGCCGTCTGCGCCAGCGCCGTGGCGGCAGGCACCATCGCGTCGAGGAACGGCAGCGCCAGCGTGACGCCGGCGCCTTTCAGCACCGTCCGGCGGGAGAGATGTCGCTTCGTCAGAAACATACTTAGTTCCTCGCCTGTTGACGGAAAGCATCGCTCGTCACGATGCCGGACACAATGGCCGACAGCCGGTAGTCCCGCGCGGCGGCGCGGCGCACCACGGTGCGAATCTGCGGCATATCGTACGCCCGCAGCTCCCGCCCCAGGGCATACATCGTCAGCTTTTCGGTGAACGCCCGGATGAACAGGTCGCGGCCGCCGAAGAGCGCCTGGCGAAGCTGCGCCGGGCCGTCCACCGCCTGCCCGTCGGGGAGCACGGTGCTCGCGTCGATCGGCGCGTTGGCTTCGGTGTCCGTCGTCCGCCACCGGCCGAGGGCGTCGTAGTTCTCGAGCGCCAGCCCGATCGGATCGATCACGCCGTGACACTGCCGGCAGCCCGGCTTCGACCGATGGCTCTCGAGGCGCGCCCGCAGCGTCTTTGGCGCTTCGCCCTTGGGCTGCGACAGATCGGTGTCCACGTCGGGCGGCGGCGGCGTGGGCGGTGTCCCCATCAACTTGCCCATCACCCACGCCCCGCGCAGCACCGGCGAGGTGCGGTTGCCGTACGACGTGTGGAGCAGCATCGCGCTCTTGCCGAGCAGCCCCCAGCGGTACGGCTCCTCCAGCGTGACGCGGCGGAACTGCGGGCCGAAGACCGACTTGATGCCGTAGTGCCGCGCCAGCCGTTCGTTGAGGAACGTGTGGTTGGCGGTGAGCAGATCGCCGATGCCGCGGTCCTCGAGCAGCACGCTCGACAGGAACGTCTCGGCCTCGGTGGCCATGTCCTGGCGCAGCAGCTCGGTGAAGGTGGGGAACAGGTTGGGATCCGGCTGCGCCTCGGAGAGCGTGTCGAGGTCGAACGACTTGAGCGCGAAGTTGCGAACGAGGCTCACCGCGCGCGGGTCCTGCAGCATGCGCAGCGCCTGGGCGCGCAGCACCGCTGGATCGCTCAGGCGTCCCGCCGTGGCGACCTTGAGCAGCGCATCGTCCGGTCCCTGGCTCCAGAGGAAGAACGACAGACGCGATGCCAGTTCGAGATCGGTCAGCTGTGCCGCCGTCCGTGGCTGCGGGTCTGCCGTACGTGGTTGCGGGTCTTTAGACCCGCCTACATTTCGATAGAGGAATTCCGGGCTCACGAGCACCGCGGCAATCAGGTGCTCGACGCCGGTGTCGAAGCCGCCCGGCAGCGTCCGCCCCTCGTCGAAGTAGGGCAGCAGCGACTCCACTTCCGCGGCGGTCACCGGCCGGCGGAACGCGCGGCGGGCCAGGCCGTCGGCGATCCGCCGCGCGCACGCGCGGTCGTCGCCGCCGGTGGGACGGCAGACGAACACCTTGCGGCGGCTGAGCGTCTCCGATACACCCGTCGCGTTGAAGGGGCCGCGCACGGTCACGCCGTCCACCAGGCGCGGCATGCGGTCGCCGCGGCTGAACTCGTCGCCCGGCAGGAAGCCGACGAACTCGTCCGACTCGATGCGCGCCCGCTCGATGAACGCCACCGCCACGTCGTGGGTGCCCGCCTTCACCGGCACCGGCACGTTGGTGAAGCGCTCCATCACCTTGGCGCGGCCCGGCGCGCCGCCGCGATCCACCGTTCGCATGTCCTCGGGGCCGCCAAGCGACTCGCGGAATACCTCGCGACCGTCGATCAGGAGCACGAGGGTGTGCTTCGTCTCGACGACGCGCGTGTAGAGATCCACGCCGAGGTCCGGGAACGTGAAGCGGTACTCGCCGTCGGCGGGAAACGTGTGGCGGAACTTCATGCCGCCGCGCGTGCCGAGAGGCAGGCCGTCGATGTGCGCCGCCTGGTCGTCGCCCTTCGCCTTCACGTAGTGCGCGCTCGACACTTTCGGCACCGGCTCGCCGACCGCGAGCTTCGCGGCGCGGCGCGCCGCGGCGACGTACTGATCGAGGAACGCGGGCGACACGCTGAGCGCCGTGGCGATGTTCTCGAAGCCGTTGACTTCGATCTCCGCCGGCAGCAGTTCCTTGGCGTCGAGCTCGACGCCCAGCAGGTCGTTGACCGCGGTGGCGTACTCGGTGCGCGTCATGCGCTGCACGGGCACGTGGCCGGCCACCGGAAGCCTCAGGTCCGGGCGCACGGCGGCGGTGTCGAGCTGCGCTTCCATCCACGTGACGAAGGTGTCGATCTCGCGCTGCTCGGGCTGCTGGCTCCCGGGCGGCGGCATCAAGCGGCCGCGCAGCTTGCGCACCGAGGCTTCCCAGACGTCGGGATGTTCGTGCACGGCGTCAAGCGGCGTGGTGTCGAGCGCGAGGCCGCCCGCCTTGGCGCGGGCGTTGTGGCAGCCGACGCAGTAGGTGTCGATGGTCTTGCGCGCCTGCTCGGCGGCGCGGCTCTGGGGCGTGGCGGGGGAAGCCGCCGGCCGGACCTGCGCAGGCCTGACTTGACCGGCCGCCGCACTCGACAGCGAGGCAACGACGACGCCAATCCAGAAGGGCCGGTTCATTCGGCTGCCACCGTTCGTGGGGAGATGATAGCCCCGGCGGCAGCCGTTGGTGCATTGCCGCCGCTACGGGGCGGCTGGGGCTGGAAGCGGGGTCAGACCTGCCGCCTCCGGCACCACGTTGATCTGATCGATCACGTCGCGAACGCCGTCCGTGGCGCGGGCAATTTCCAGTGCCCGGCTTTCTTCAGCTTCCGATCTCACTTCACCGGTCAGGGTGACGACCTTGTCCTGCGTGTCCACGTTGATCTGCCGGGCCTTCACCAGGTCGTCGGCGACGAGCTTGCCCTTGACCGCGCTCGTGATCCCCGTGTCGGTCTGGGCGCACCCCGCCGCGAACAGCGCGAACGCGCACGCACCGACGAGCATCCTGAATCTCATGTGGACCTCCTCAGAGGAGGTTTCTTGCAACTTCCGCGCACTGAGCCGGTGCCGCCGGCTCAATGCCCGGAAGTCGTTGCAGCAGGGCGGTCTGAAGACCACCCTCTACAGCCTAAAGCTCACCTAGTTGGTCGAGCTTCTCAGCATCCGCTGGTAGGCGGCCGTGTAGAACTGGAGCTTGGCTGCCGGCGCGGCCGTCTCGACCTGCGGCGTGTCGCCAAACACCATCACCTTGCCGCCGGTCAGGGTCTTGTACTCCGGCCACTGCGGCAGGCCGCTGCCGTTCGGGTCGCCCTTCATGATGAAGTTGGCCCAGTACGACGACATCTGATCCGCCACCTTCATGTCCACGTCGGTCCACGTCTGGGTGGGTTGCCCCTTCGGGTTGTTGAACATGAACGAGAGCTCCGCGGTGTGCGTGGCGCCCTGCGGCGCCGGCTGCCCGTTCACGTTCTGGACGTGCGTGAAGAAGTAGGTGTACGCCTTCTTGCCCTTGGCGGCATGCCCCGCGGCCCACTGCCGCATGTTCCAGTTCACCTCGTCGCCGCACGCCACGTGCGCGGCCTTCGGCGCATCGGCGTCGGTGTTGACGCCGTACATCTTCACGAAGGCATCGGCCGCCTCCGTACCAAAGCGCCGCTCTGCCTGGGCGCGGAGGTTTGCCGCCGTCATCGGCGTGCCGCCGGCGCGGCCGTTCAGCCCGGCGCCGGGGCAGATGCCGAAGTTGGCTTCGTCGGCGTTCGATCCCGTCAGGACGTCCACCATGTTCTGCTTGCCGGCCTGGAACGTGAGCGACAGATCCTCGGGGATCAGGTAGCCGTCGATGACGAGGCCCGACTGCCCCTGGATGGTGAGCTCGTTGAGCGGCTTCGCGCGCAGTTCGGCGATGCTCGCAACCTTCAACGCGTCCATCGCCTTCACGCCGTCGGCCTCGGCGGCGCTTGCCGGCCGCATGCGTCCCATCTGCAGCCCCATCCAGCCGCCGCTCTGGGAGATGGCGCGGGTGAAGAGCCCCTTGGCCTGCGGTGAGCCGACGAGCGCGCCGACCATGATCGCCCCGGCCGACTCGCCGGCGATCGTCACCTTGCCCGGATCGCCCCCGAACGCCGCGATGTTGCGCTTCACCCACTGCAGCATCGCGATGGCGTCCATCATCCCGTAGTTGCCCGAGCCGGGATGGCCCGCTTCCTTCGCCAGATCGGGATGCGCGAAGAAGCCGAGCGACCCCAGGCGGTAGTTGAACGTGACGATGACCGGGCCCTTGGCCGCGAGCGCCTCACCGTCGTACCAGGCGAGGCCGCCGGACCCGCCGGAGAAGCCGCCACCGTAGATCCACACCATCACCGGCCGCTTGTCGTTGGCGGAGGTGGCGCTGGTCCACACGTTGGCGTAGAGACAGTCTTCGGCGCGCGCCGGCTCGCGCGGCGGAGCGGCTGGTGCCGCGGGTGCCTGCGCCGGAGCGGCGGCGCCAGGGGCGGCGCCACGGCCGCCGCCCCCGCCTCGGCCGCCAAACGGAGCGCCGGCCGCGCAGGGCGCGCCAAAGGCGTCGGCCTTGCGGACGCCGTCCCACTTGGCCGCGGGCTGCGGTGCCTTCCACCGGTTCTCGCCGAGCGGCGGCGCCGCGAACGGAATGCCCTTGAAGGCGCGGACGGTGGGCTGCGAGGTGCCAGCGACGCCCGACAAGAGGCCCGTGTCGATGCGCACTTGTTCCGGAATCATGGCCGCCGGCCGGGCGATGAGCGCCACGACGCCGAACAGCGCACAGAGAAGTCCCAGTCGCTTCATGGATACCTCGAAGAAGGGGTGGTTTTTGCCGCCGGGAAGGATAACAGGAACCAGAGGTGTTGCGCCGGCTCAGCAGAACGCGATAGGGTCCAAGGCTCATGGCCCAGTTCACGCGGCGCGCGCTCGACCAGCTGATCGTCCTGCGGGCGGGCGAAGGCCGGAGTGTGGCGTTGATGTTCGCCTACTCCTTCATGGCCATGACCTCCTACAACATCCTCAAGCCGATCACGCGATCGCGATTCATCACCAGCTTCGGCGCCCACAACCTGCCGTGGGTGATGCTGGCGGCGGGGCTGCTGATCGGCGTGCTGATGCACCAGTACGCGCACGCGATCCGGCGCCTGCCGCGCCGCGCCGTGGTGCCGGTGACGCTGGGCGGCATCGTCGCCATGGAGTTGGCCTTCTGGGCGCTGCTGCAGACCGGGTCCGAGGCCGCCTCCGCGGGGCTCTATCTGTTCGGCCAGATCCTCGGCATTCTGCTCATCAGCCAGTTCTGGACGCTCGCCAACGACGTCTACGACGCCCGCCAGGCCAAGCGCGTCTTCGGCTTCATCGGCGGCGGCGCCAGCCTGGGTGGGGCGCTCGGCGCCGGCCTCACCGCGAACTTGGTCGAGAGAGTCGGCAGCGTCAACCTGCTGCTGGTCAGCGCCGCGTCGCTGGCGATCTGCACCGGCATCGTCGTCCTGATCCTCCGGCACCATGATGTCGGCGCGTCGCTGGTGGAAGAGGAGCGCGGGGTGGGCGGCGCCGAGGCGTTGCGGATGCTGGTCGATTCACCCCACCTGCGGGTGATCGCGCTGGTGATCGGAATGGCGGCCGCCGGCGCCGCCGTCGTCGAGCAGCAGGTGAACATGGTGGCCGAGGCCATGGGTGTCAGCGAGGACGGCATCACGGCGTTTCTCGCCAACATCACCATGTACCTGTCGATCGCCGGCTTCGTGGTGCAGGTGGGGTTCACCAGCCGCATCCATCGGTCGCTCGGCCTGGCCTTCGCGCTGCTGCTCCTGCCCCTGAGTCTCGGATGGTCCTCGGCCCTCGTGCTGCTGACCGGCGCCGTCTGGGCGCCGCAGATCGCCCGCGTGCTCGATTCGACGCTCCGCTACACCGTCGACAAGACCACGCGGGAAATCCTCTTCCTTCCGTTGCCGGCCGACCTCAAGTACCGCGCCAAACCGTTCATCGACGTCACGATGGACCGGTTCGCGAAGGCGCTCGCGGCCATCGTCCTCCTCGTGCTGGTGCAGCCGTGGGGGCTGAACCTGGATTGGCGTGAGCTCAGTTACGCGTGCCTGGCCCTTGTCGCGGTGTGGGTGGGCATCTCGCTGGTGGCGCGGCGCGAGTACCTCGCGTCGTTCCGCCACAGCATCGGCGCCCGGATGCTGGCGCCCGATGCGATTCGCGCCGACGTGGCCGACGCGGCCACCGTCGAGACGCTCGTGGAGGAGCTGTCGAACCCCGACGAGCCCGCGGTGCTCTACGCGATGACGATGCTCGAGGCGCTCGACAAGCGCCACCTGATCACGCCGCTCCTGCTGCAGCACGAGTCGCCGCTCGTGCGGCGGCGGGCGCTGATGGCGCTCGCGTCCACGCGTTCCCGCATCGCCCGCAAATGGACGCCGGCCATCGAGCGCATGACGCAGGACGTGGACGTCGGCGTCCGCGCGGCGGCGCTGCGTGCGCTGGCCGTGCTCGCGCACGAAGACGCGTCGGCGCTGATGCGGCGCCACCTCGACGACCCCGAGCCGCGCGTTGCCGTCGCGGCGGCCTCCGCGCTGGCCGACGGCGGCAACCCGGCGGATGCCGACGCCGCCGAGGCGGCGCTGCGGCGGCTGATCGCCGACGGCCGCGACGCCGCGGTGGCGGGACGCGTGGAGTGTGCCGCCGCCCTCGCGCACATCCAGAACCCGCAGTTCCGCTCCCTCCTCGTGCCGCTGCTCTACGAGCACGACCCGCGGGTGGTGGAGGAGTCGATCCGCAGCGCTCGCGTCATGGGCGCGGCCGACGGCATGTTCCTGCCCGGCCTGATGTCGCTGCTGGGGCACCGGACGCTGAAGCACGAGGCGCGCGACACGCTGGTCGGCTACGGCGAGCCGATCGTCAGCGCGCTCGATCACGTGCTGCGCGACCGCCGCGAGCACATCTGGATCCGCCGCCACATTCCCAACACGCTGGCGCTGATTCCGGTGCCGGCCTCGATGGACGCGCTCGTCGCCGCGCTCGGCGAGCCCGACGGCTTCCTGCGCTACAAGGCGATTGCGGCGATCGAGCAGCTGGCGCGGGAGCATCCGGAGATCCCGTTTCCGCGCGCCGCCGTCGAGCGGCTGCTGCTCGACGAGACCTCGCGCTACTGCAACAGCCTGACCCTCCTCGACAACCTGCGACGGCACGACGCCGGCGCGCAGGCGTCGCTGCTCGGCCGCGTGCTGACCGAGAAGATGACGCGGGCGCTCGACCGCATCTACCGATTGCTCGGCCTGCTCTACCAGATTGACGACGTCGCGGCGGCGCGCTCCGCCATCGAACACGGCGACGCGCGGCGGCGCGCCCGGGGCGTCGAATACCTCGACAACCTGCTCAAGGGGGCCGTGCGGCGCCGCGTGCTGCCGCTCCTCGACGACACGCCGCTGCCCGACAAGGTCCATCACGCCAACACGATCCTCAAGAGCCGCCCGCGCGAGCTCGAGGACACGCTCGCCCAGCTCGTTCACGACGAGGACGCCGTCGTGGCGGCCTCGGCGGTGCACTTCGTCGCGAGGCGCCGCCTGTGGGCGCTCTCGGATGACCTCGAGTTCATCCTGGCGCATCGCGACGATCGCAACGCGGCGGTCGTCGAGGCGGCGGACTGGGCGCTGCGGCAGCGGTCCCGGCCTGATTCGGCCGCCGACGCGGCGGGCGCGCTCCCGGCCGCGGAGCTGGTGGACCAGGTGCGCGCCATCCCGCTCTTCGAGTTCGTCTCGGTGGACGAGCTGTTCCGGATCGCGGCGGTGGGCGAGGAGATTCGCCATCCGCTCGGCCGGGAGCTGTTCCACGCGGGCGCGCCGGCGCCCTATGTCGAGTTCCTGCTCGAGGGCGCGGTGGTCGACGACGACGGCGCCAGCGTCCGGGCCCCCGCCGTGCTCGGCCTCCACGAAGTGCTCGAAGGCGCGCCGGTGGCGGCGACCAGCCGCGCCGCGGAGCCGATCGTGTGCCTGCGCATTGCGGCGGCCGACGTGCTCACCGTGCTCTCGAACAGCGTGCAGCTGGCGCAGGGGCTGTTCCGCATGCTGCTGGCATCCGCCCCCGTTCGCCAGGCTCCGCCAGCGCCGGCCGAGATCGACGACGGCCCGATTGCGGACGCGGCGCGGGTGCTGGTGCAGCACCCGCTCTTCGAGCGCGCCACGGCGCCGCAACTGCTGGCGCTGACGTCGGCCACGGTCGACGTGCCGCTGACGGAAGGCGCGGCGCTCTTTCGGGCCGGAGACCGGCCGGCCGTGTTCCTGGTGATGAGCGGGGAGATCGCTCTCGAGAGCCCCGGCGCCGCTTCCGTCATCGTCCGGTCGGGTACGACGCTGGGCGTCGCCGAGACCCTCGCCGGCGTCGATACCGAGGCCGCCGCGACGGTCACCAAGCCGGGACGGGCCCTGCGGCTCGATCGGGGGCCGCTGTTCGATATCCTCGGCGACAACGTTGAGCTCATGCAGGGGCTGTTCAGCGGCGTGTTGCGCTTGCGCGTCGCGAAGATGGCCGAGTTGCCGTAGACTCTAGCTCTTCAGTCCGTGCGTTCATCGTGAGGGGGCCAGCATGAATCGCAGTCGCCGCGTGCTCGTCGTTGCCCTGGTGCTTCTCGCTACCGTACCTCCGCTGCACGGTTGGCAAGCGCCGCCGCCCGTCGCACCCGTGTCCCTGTCGCTGGAGGAGATGGATGCGTTTCTCCGCACGGCCAAAGTCATCAAGAAGAAGCGCGCCAAGAAGGGCGTCACCGACACCATTCAGGCGACGCTGTCGGACGGGCGTATCACGCACGATGCGCAGATTCAGACTGTGGATATCGAGCGGGCGCTCTTCACCGCCGGCAAGGCCTCGGAGACCAACTTCAAGGACACCTACCGCTACAACATCGGCGGCTACCAGCTGGCGCGCCTCCTGGGCATGACCAACGTCCCGATGTCGGTGAAGCGCCGGGTAGACGGCGACGACGCGGCCATGACTTGGTGGATCGACGACGTGCAGTTCGACGAAGAAGGCCGCCTGAAGCATCCACAGCGGCACGGGCCCAACCCGGAGCGAACGGCGAAGCAGCTTGCCACCCGCCTGGTCTTCGACGAGCTGATTCAGAATCGCGACCGCAACCAGGGCAACTTCATCTGGACCAAAGACTGGACGCTCTGGCTCATCGACCACACGCGCGCGTTTCGCCTGGGCAAGGAGCTGCTGAAGCCCGAGCAGCTGACGCGCTGCGATCGGGCGCTGCTCACGGCGATGCGCGGCCTCACGTTCGCCGCGATGGAAAAGGCGATGGGCGATGTGATGAGGAAAGACGAGATGGAGGCGGTCCTCACGCGGCGCGACCTTCTCGTCAAGCACTTCGAGGATCGCATCGCGCGCATTGGCGAGGCCTCGGTGCTCTTTACGATGTAGGAAGCGCGCCGAGCGGCTCGCGGCGGTCCAGATAGAGGGCGGTCATCGTGCCGCCTTCGATGACGAGCGCCGACGGGGCACCACCGGGATAGAAGGTGCCGCCGAGCATGCCCGAGTCGATCTGCACCACGCGCCCGCCGAACCGGGACATGATGCGGCCCACCGCGGGCGTGTGGCCGACGACGATGGCGCGCGCGCCCATCCGCTTGAGGATCGAGTCGAGGGTCGGCGCAAACTCGCTCTCCGGCTCCTGCGCCAGACCGCGGTACCAGAGCGGACCCACCTCGCGCGACGAGAAGAGCGACGCAATCTGCGCCGGGTCGCCCGGCAGCCCCTTCATGTCCTTCGCCACCGCGTCGTTGATCGCCTCGCAGCCGAGCGCGGCCACTTCGTCGCTGATCCCGCCGTGCAGGAACAGGACGCCGTTCACCCGGGCCACCGCCGGCCGGGCGCGCAGCCAGTCTCCATAGGTGGTGCCGGCCGCGAACGCCTGCCGCATTTCGATCAGGCCGAGCGGCACCTCTTTCAGGAACTGTTCCTTGAACGCCGCGGCGTCGAACGGGCGCTGCTCCGCGCGGGCCCGCTCCTCGGCCGCGGCGGTGGCGCGGACGCGGACGGCCTCGCGCAACTCGACCGATGTGCCGTCGCGGAAGCCGCCGTACTCGCCCGCACTGACGTAGCGCCAGTCGCCCGCCAGCCGCATGAACTCATGGTTGCCGGTCAGCGCGATCACCTGGCCGCCGGCGCCCCGGGCGTCGCGCTCGAGCCGCCGCAGGAGATCGAGCGTCTTGCGCGAGTCCTTGCCGCGATCGAGGACGTCGCCGGTCTGGATCAGGACGGCGCGCCCGCCGCTCCAGCGATCGCGCGTGTTGACCAGGCCCGCGGCCCGCAGAATCGCGACGAACTGATCGTGGGCGCCGTGCACGTCGCCGATGGCGACGATGCGCTCGGTCGTGGTGACCTGGCAGGGCGTGGCGGGTGCCGGCTGCGCGCGCGGGTTGGCGGCCCAGCACGCCAGGACGAGCAGTCCGCCGGCAAGCACCCAGGAACGGCGGCGCATCTCTGGCCGATTATAGCGGGCGTCCAGTCGCGGCGGGGGCGGAGGCCGAATCCGGGCGGCCGGTGTCAAAAAGCCTGAGCAGCCCATGGAACGTCGGAGCGTGGAGATCGGCGACGCCCGGCTCGACGCCGTCATCGCCGGCAGCGGCCCCGTGACGGTCGTTTTCGAGAACGGTCTGGCCACCGCCCTCGAGTCCTGGGATGGCGTGGCTTCGACCATCACCGAGCGGACCCGGACGGTTCGGTACGATCGGCGGCGGGCCGAGCCGGACGGCGAGATCCCAGTGCGGACGGCGGCCGACCTGGTGGCCGATCTGCGAACGCTGTTGGCGGCGTCCGGGATCAATCCGCCGTATTTGCTCGTCGGCCACAGCTGGGGCGGCGTGATCGCGCGCACGTTCGCCCACGCGCATCCCTCCGACGTCGTGGGCCTCGTGCTGGTGGACGCTACGCACGAGACCATCGACTCGCGCGGCTTCGCGCTGCTGCCGCTGATGTACTCGTTGATGGGGCTGGCCGTCCGCTTCGGCGCGGGGCGTCGCTGGCTCCTGAAGCAGCTCTGTCCGCCGGGCGCGCCGGAAGCCTATCGCGCGCGCCTCGAGCAGCGCATGGGCGATCCGGCGCTCTGGCGGATCTCGCTGCGCACGGCGCGCGCGGAAGGCGCGGGCATCCGGCCGTCGCTGGCGGCGCTCGCCCGCGATTGCCCCGACCTGCCGCCGGTTCCGGTGCACGTGTTGACCGCCGGCGGCGTCACCGGCCCGAACCTCAAACAGGTGCAGCGCGTGCACGAGGCCTGGAAGGGCATGGTGAGGCGCGCGGCAGACGCCCGCTACACGAACATTCCGTCGAGCGGACACCAGGTGCCCGTGGAAGCCCCGGACGTTGTCGCCGATGCCATCCTCGGTGTCCTCGACACGCTCGTCGCACAGCGCTGAGCTGTGCGATCTTCCCGTCTCGAACGTTCTCACATCGAACGCTGTGTGCTCGTCCCACAACTGGTCCCAACCCGGGGGCCGACGCTACCATTACGTGAGGGGCTGGGAGAAACCGATGAGAGAAGTGAGCAACGCGTCGAGTGCGAAGTGGGCGGGCAGGCTGGTCATCGCGGCGCTGATGGCAGGAATCGTCACCGTGGGGTGCCGGGGTGGTGGAGCAACTCCCGCCGGCGCCGCGCCCGCGTCGCCACCCGCCGCGACCAAGCCGGTCTTCGGGACGTTCGGCGTGGATCTCGCCACGCGCAAGACTGCCACGAAGCCGGGTGACGACTTCTTCGCGCACACCAACGGCGTGTGGCTCGACACGTTTCCGATTCCGGCGGACAAGGCGTCGTACGGCGTGGCAGAAAAGCTCGACGACGAGGCGCGCGCCAACGTGCGGACGATCATCGAGGAGGCGGCGGCGGCGAAGTCGGCCGCCGGGACGGTCGAGCAGAAGATCGGCGACTTCTACGCCTCGTTCATGGACACCGCCCGCATCGAGGCCGCCGGCATCAACGCGCTCAAGTCCGATCTCGATCGCATTGCCGCCGCGAAGACGCCATCGGATCTGTCGCGCCTGTTCGGCGAGCCCGGAGTCCAGTCGCCGGTCGGCGTCTATATCGGGCCCGACGACAAGAATCCCGACGCCTACATGGTCAACCTCGTGCAGGCCGGCCTCGGCCTGCCCGACCGCGACTACTACCTGAAGGACGATCCGAAGCTCAAAGAGATCCGCACGGCCTATCAGGCGCACATCGGCCGCATGCTGGGCCTGGCGGGCGTCGCCGACGCCACGGGCAAGGCGGCGCGCATCATGGCGCTCGAGACCCGGATCGCCCGCGCCCACTGGGCGGCCGAGCGGACGCGCGACGCCATCGCGAACTACAACCCGAAGAGCCGCGCGGCGGTGAAGACCTACGCGCCAGGCCTCGATTGGCAGGCGATGTTCGATGCCATGACCGTCGGCGCGTGGGACCTCTTCAACGTCAACACCCCGACGGCCGTGAAGGACGTGGCGGCGCTCGTCGGCTCGCAGCCGCTCGACGACTGGAAGGCCTACCTGACCTATCACCACATCCACAACCACGCGCCGTACCTGCCCAAGGCGATCGACGACGAGAACTTCGCCTTCTTCGGCAAGACGCTGGCCGGCCGCGAGCAGCAGCGCGAGCGGTGGCAGCGCGGCGTGGACATCGTCAACAACGGGCTGGGCGAGGCGATCGGGCAGGTCTACGTCAAGAAGCACTTCCCGCCGGAGGCCAAGGCCAAGATCGACGCGCTCGTCGAGAACATGCGCGCCGCCTACAAGGCGAACATCGAGACGCTCACGTGGATGGGGCCCGAGACGCGCGCCAAGGCGCTCACCAAGCTGGCGGCGCTGCGCCCCAAGATCGGGTATCCCGCGAAGTGGAAGGACTACTCGTCGATGACGATCGTGGCCGGCGACGTGCTGGCCAACGCGCGTGCCGCCGAGCTGTGGTCGTGGCGCTTCAACGTCGCCAAGCTGGGAAAGCCGGTGGACAAGGACGAGTGGCTGATCACGCCGCAAACGGTGAACGCCTACTATTTCCCGGGCACCAACGAGATCACGTTCCCCGCCGCCATCCTGCAGGCGCCGTTCTTCGATCCCAACGCCGACGACGCGGTGAACTACGGCGGCATCGGCGCGGTGATCGGCCACGAGATCGGCCACGCCTTCGACGATCAGGGGCGCCTCTACGACGCCACCGGCGCGCTGAACGACTGGTGGACCAAGGCGGACGACGCGGCGTTCACCGTGCGGTCGAAGGGGCTCGTGGCGCAGTACGGCGCGTTCCAGGTGCTGCCGGGGCTCAACGTGAACGGGCAGCTCACGCTTGGCGAGAACATCGGCGACATCGGCGGGCTGGGCGTGGCGTACCAGGCGTACCGGCGATCGCTCGGCGGCAAGGAGGCGCCGGTGATCGACGGCCTCACCGGCGACCAGCGCTTCTTCCTGGCCTTCGGGCAGTCGTGGCGCTCCAAGCTCAGGGACGAGGTGCTGCGGTCGCAGATCCTGTCGAATCCGCACGCTCCGGCGCTGAACCGGGTCAACGGATCGGTGCGCAACGTCGATGCGTGGTACACCGCGTTCAACGTACAGCCAGGGGACAAGCTGTATCTACCACCAGACCAGCGCGTGAAAATCTGGCAGTAGGCGTCGAAGCCCCTCCTCGGGCGGTAAGATGGCGCTCGAACAGGAGGCGCCGATGTCGAGACCACTGATTGCGACCGTTGCCGCCGTGGGCCTGCTGGCTCCCCTCGTCGCGATTGCGCAGCAGAGCCAGACGCCGGTGTCGCCGCCGGCGCCGCCCAGTGGGAGTGCGCTCACGTTGACCGGATGCGTCAGCACGAAGCCCGACTCCTCCGGCCGCTACACATTCGCCGGGGCAGACGGCGTGTCGCAGTATCAACTCAACGGCAAGCGGCTCTCCCGGTATGCGGGCCAGCACGTGGAGCTGGTGGGAGGGATACCGGTTGGCGGCGGGGGGCTGGCGATTCGCGGCGGGCTCGTGGGCCCGCAGGCGGGCGCGCGCGGCGTCGCCCTCGATCCGTCACAGGAGTCGGTGCGCCGGCAGCCTGGCGGCGGGGGGGCCGGAATCGGGCCCAGCTATCCCGAGTTCAAGGTGTCGCGCGTGAAGACGATCGCCGGCACGTGCGAGGAGGCGCGGTCGCCGTAGAATCACCCCGTAATGGGGTTTCATCGTCTTGTCGGCGCCGGCGTCTTCGCGAGCTCGCTGGCGCTGTCGGCCTTTCAAATCGAACCGCCGCCTCTTGGCGCGGGTGACACCATCGAGCGCCCGCTGCAAGCCGGCGAGACCCACGCCTACCGGCTGGTGCTGGGCTCCGGTCAGACCGTCCAGGCCACGATCGCCTCCCGTCCGAGCGGCGCGCGCGTGCGCCTGACGGGGCCGGCCGCCTTCACGCGTGAGATGCTCGTGGGCACCCAGGGCGGCGGCGCCCGGCCCGACTCCCTGACCGTCGTCGTCGATACCGCGGGCGACGTGCGTATCGAGATCGGCGGCGCCGCCCGGACCGGCGCCACGTACTCGCTGGCGATCCAGGACGTGCGCCAGGCCAGCGTCGCCGATCGGCTGCGCGCCGCGGCCGAACAGTCGTACTGGAACGCCCAGGGCATCTACGCCAAACGGGGCGCCGAGAACTTTCGGCTGGCCCTGACGATGTTCGAGCAGTCGCTCGCCCAGTGGCGGGCGCTGGGCGACCTATGGTTCGAAGGCAACCTGCTCAACGAGATCGGCGGGATCCATCGGCTGCTCGGCCAGAACGACGAGGCGCTGAGCTATTACAACCAGGCGCTGCCGGTGCTGCAGGCGAGCGGCAACCTCAGGGACCAGACGGGCACGCTCAACAACATCGCCGCCATCTTCTACAGCCGCGGCGAAGTGCGTCGCGCCTTCGACTACTTCGATCAATCGCTGCAGCTCGCACGATCGACCGGCGATCGGCAGGCGCAATCGATTCTGCTGAACAATATCGGCACGCTCGCCCAGGCGCAGGGTGACCATCAGCGGGCGCTCGACCTCTTCACCCAGGCGCTGGCGCTTCGGCGCGCGGTTCAGGATCGAAGCGGGGAGGTGCGAACGCTCAACAACCTCTCCTTGATGTACCGGCTGCTCGGCGACACGCAGGCGTCGAAGGAATCGGCCAGCCAGGCGCTGGCGTTGTCGGACCAGCTGTCCGATCGTCAGCTGCGTGCCGCGTCGCTGAACAGTCTCGGAACGATCGAGCGGATTACCGGCGAGCTGCCGGCCGCCGAGCGGCATCTGCAGCAGGCGCTGACGCTCTTTCGCGAGTCGGGCGAGGCGCGGCTCGCGAGCGCGACCCTCAACAACCTGGGCGAGCTGCATCGCTCGCAGGGGCGGCTCGAGCTCGCTCGAAGCGAGTTCGAGCAGGCGCTGGCCGAGGCCCGCCGCACCGAGGAGCGCCAACGCGAGGCGTATACGCTGCGAAACATCGGTGCGCTGGCCGCTGCGGGCGGCCAGCACGCGGAGGCATGGACCTCCTTCGAGCAGTCGCTCGAGATCGAGCGCGCCATTCGCAATCAGGAAGGCGAAGCCGAGAGCCTGCGCGAGATGGCACGCGTGCGGCGGGCGCAGGGTCGGACCGACGAGGCACTCGCGCCCAGCGAAGCCGGACTGCGACTCGTCGAGTCGTTGCGGAGCCGGGTGGGCAACCCGCAGCTCCGCACCACGTACTTTTCGTCGAAGCGTCCCTTCTATGAGCTGCACGTCGATCTGCTCATGAGCGGCGGCGTGACCGCTCAGGGGGCCGCGCTCGAAGCGAGCGAACGAGCGAAGGCACGCAGCCTCGTCGATCTGCTGCGCGAGTCCGGCGTGGCGATTCGCGAGGGTGTCGATCCCGGGTTGCTCGAACGTGAGGAGTCGCTGCGGCAGCGGATCAACGTCGTCGAGGGCTCACGGGTGCGGGAGCTCGCCGCGAAGCCCGATGCGCAGCGGCTCGGCGCCCTCGAGCGGGAGCTCGACGCCTTGTTCCGCGATTATCAGCAGCTCCAGTCCGACATCCGGGCTCGGAGTCCGCACTACGCGGCCCTCAGTCAGGGAGACGCTTTCGGGATTGCGGAGATTCAGCAGGCGCTCGATCCCGACACGGTGCTGCTTGAGTACATGCTGGGTGACGACCGCAGCTACGTCTGGGCGGTCACCGCTTCGTCGGTGACGGGCTATGCGTTGCCGCCGCGCGCGAACATCGAGCGGCTCGCGCTCGAGGTCTACCGGCGTACCGCCCGATACGACGCGGCCAGACCGATCGGCCGCCGGGGAGCGGCGGATGCCGTGCTGCGCCGGGCGAAGTCGCAATTGAGCCGTCTGCTGCTCGAGCCGGTGGCGGCCCATCTGCGCCACCGCCGGCTCGTCGTCGTGGCGGACGGGGCACTGTTGTATGTGCCGTTCACGCTGCTCGAGTCTCCCTCGTCGCCCGATCGGCCGCTCCTCACCGACCACGAAGTCGTGCACCTGCCGTCGATGTCGTCGCTGCTCGCGATCCGTCGCCTGCCCCCGCGGACACGCGTTGACCAGCCGAGCGTCGGCATCATTGCCGATCCCGTCTTCGCGGCGGACGATGCCCGCGTCAGCCGGCAGCGGGCGCGCGCGGAGGCGCCGCTCGACCCGGCGCCGCGGCGCGGCGCACTCGAACGCACCGCCGCCGACGGCGGGATCGCGCGCTTTTCGCGGCTGCGCTTCACGCGCCAGGAGGCCGCCGGCATCGCGGCGCTGGTGCCGGCCGAGCGGCGAGTCGAGGCGCTCGACTTCGCCGCCAACCGCCAGGTGGCGAGCAGCGAGCCGTTCCGGCGTCAGACGATTCTGCATTTCGCGACGCACGCGGTCGTCAACAGCGTCCACCCCGACCTGTCCGGGCTGGTGCTGTCGCTGGTCGATGAGAAAGGCACTCCGCAGGACGGGTTTCTTCGATTGCACGACATCTACAACCTGAAGATCGACGCGACGCTCGTCGTATTGAGCGCGTGCCAGACCGCGCTCGGCCAGGACATCAGGGGCGAGGGGCTGATCGGGTTGACGCGCGGGTTCATGTACGCCGGCGCCCCGAGAGTGGTCGCCAGCCTGTGGGAGGTCGACGATCGCGCCACGGCCGAGCTGATGAAACGCTTCTACGAAGGCATGCTCCGGAGGCAGTTGGCGCCCGCCGCGGCGCTGCGCGAGGCGCAGCTCGCGCTTCGCCGCGATGCCCGCTGGTGGGATCCGTATTACTGGGGCGCGTTCGTGTTGCAGGGAGAGTGGCGGTAGGCGGAAACGGGCCGCCTGAAGGCGGCCCCTACTTCCGTGCGCGCCCGGGCATGCGTTTGTCGTCCTGCTCGTTCTCCAGGCAGTAGTGCTCGAGCAGATCGGTGTCGGGCAGCAGCTCGGCCACCACGCTGATCGAGATCGGCCGCGTAAACGTTCGCGGGTCGGTCACGGTGATCGTCAGCTCGAGGTGCCCGAAGTCGCGCCGGCGGAAGCGCTCTTCGACCCGCATCTCGGTGCTGTGCGGCGTCCCTCGCGCGTCGAGCCAGCTTTTGTCGTTGAAGCCGATCGTATCCACGACGAGCGTGTCGCCCTGCCACCGGCCCACCGAATAGCCCTGCCACGAGGGCGCGCCAATCTCCTTCGGCAACGCGCGGCCGTCCATGAAGATCTGCCGGAAGGTCGTCTCCACCTCCAGCAGCATCACGATCACGCCGCGCGAGTGGATGAACTTGAACGGCTCGGGCAGCAGGTCGCCGTGCACGACGCTGTCGGGCAGGCAGTTGAGCACGGGGTTGAAGACGCCGGGCTGACTGTTGCGGCGCAGCCCCTCGGCGCCTTCGGCCGTCAGCGGCCGCTGATCCGGCGGAAAGTCGGCGAGGATGTCGCGGAAGTACTTCGAGTTGAGCGACTCACCGAGCCCGAACAGCCCGCCGGGGGCGCGCGGGTCGCCCGGCACCTGCCAGATGCCCGAGAGATCCGGCTTGCCGTTCAGGCGCGGTACCGGGCCGGTCATGTTCACCTTGCCGTCGCGGGTCCGGGGCGCGCCGGCCATGGGCGTGTGCAGCCACTGCGCCTCCACCGTCAGGCCGGCCGCGACGCACGCCGCGGCCACCGACAACATCCGCCAGGAGTGATGATGCATGGGGTCGATTAGAACACGCCGGTGATCTAAGCTGGCCCCCATGATCAGGATCATCAACATCGGCCAGCAGGCGAGCACGGCGGCGGCCGAGGGCCGCGTCCGCGGCATCCTCGGGCCGTCCGAGGCGGGCACGCGCGTGCGGGTGGCCGTGCAGGAAGTGGACGCCGGCAAGACGCACCGGGTCGCCCCGGGCGACCAAACCCAGGTGGCCTACGTGCTGGAAGGGCAGGACGCCCGTGTCTCGCACCTGTCCGGCGGAGAAGCGCGCGAGCACGCGCTGCCGCGGCGGGCCGGCGTGTATCTCGAACCCGGCGAGGAGGCGGTGGTCACCGCCTCCGGCACGCCGCTGACCCTGTTGCTCGTCACGGTGCCGAAGCACACGGCCAAGCCGAACGACGTGAGGTCGCCGCGCGGCTACGTCTTCGTGGAATCGCAACTCCGGTCGCTCATCGACGAGCGCGCGATCCGCGAACGGACGTTCTGGGTCAACAAGGAGACCGGTCTCTCGGGGTCGTGGGATCTGCAGATCGGCCGCATGGCCTACGCGCCCCACGCGCACTCGCCGCGCCACGTGCACGGTCCGTCCTCAACGAGCTCCGTGATTCCCGAGCACTTCTATTTCATCGAGAAGGGGCGTGGCGAAGTGAAGTTCGACGGCGGCAGCAGCCCGGTGGGGCCGGGTGACCTGGTGCTGATCCCGGCCGGCGACTGGCATCAGCTCCTCGCTTCCGACACCGGCTTCGACTACATCGAGTTCCAGGCGCCGTTCGACTTCAAGACGACGATGGACCACGACCCGCTCGGCAAGAACTGGTACATCAAGGGCACCGACGACGGCACCGGCAAGCCCCAGCGCTGGGTGCAGTCGTAAGAGAGCAGGGCGGTCTAAAGACCGCCCTCTACGTACGTAGAGGCGGGGCTTTAGCCCCGCCTGCTAGTCGTCAGAAATTCAGCTCCATATTCAGCCGCGCGTACCGGGCCGGCTGGATCGTCGTGGGCGTCAGCCACGCGCCGGTGGCCGAGTAGCCGTTGTTGTAGCCGGTCACCACGTCGGTGTTCAGCAGGTTGTAGACGTCCACGCCGAACTGCGCCCGCGTCCGCCCGAAGCGGAGGATCTTCGCGATCCGCAGGTCGATGTTGTTCTGGCGCGCCCCATAGAGCGTGCCCGGCTCGACGAGATTCACGGTCACGTTGCCCGACGACAGCGCCCGCCCGAGCGACGGCTGCGCGATGGCGCTGGTCACCACGTAGTCGGCCCGCAGCTCCGGACCGGGGTCGCTGCGCCACGTGCTGCTCACTTGCAGGTCGATTTTCGGCACGAGGTAGGTTGCCAGCCCGCGTACCGACGTGAGGAACGGCTCCACCACGTGGCACCAGGGATTGGCGAGCGCCCCGGTGGACGTCGTCACCCGGGTCGTCTGGACGGCCTGTGTGCTCTGCCAGCTGTAGGTCTCGGGCAGCGCCCCGCGCACGTCGCAGTTGTCCAGCTTGCGGCGGCCGCTGCTCACCCCGCCCTGTACGGTGAGGCCGCTGCGCAGGCGCGCATTGACGTTCGCGTCCACGCCGTGCCAGTTCTCGCTCATCTCGCCGAAATTGTTCGAGAGCTGCGAGTACAAGTCCTCCGCGCCCACCTTCTCGGGCACGAGGTTGTAGAGCCCGGTTACCGTGCCTCCGCCGCCGTCCGGC
>DASRPM010000090.1:0-19656 GCA_035646375.1 Vicinamibacterales bacterium | reverse complement strand
CGCGCCGACGTAGAAGAGCCCGGTGCGCGGGCTGTACGAGGGCGGCGCCCAGTTGGTGGCGCCGAGCACCGTCGGCATCACCATCGAGCCTTCCTTGGTCGGAATCTTGCCCGGCACGCGCTGCGGCCGCCCCTTGGGATCGAAGCCGTCCATCCAGTTCACCTTCACGAACGGCTTGCCGAGCAGGAACTCGCCGGTGACGCGATCGAGCACGTAGGCCAGCCCGTTGCGGTTGGCCCAGAGCATCACCTTGCGCGGCCGGCCGCGCCACTGGATGTCGGCCAGCACCGGCACCTGTGTGGAGTCGTAATCCACCTCGTCGTGCGGCGTGAACTGGTAATGCCACTTCAACTTGCCGGTGTCGGCGTCGAGCGCCACGACACTGTCGCTATACAGGTTGTCGCCGAGCCGCGAGCGGCCGTCCCAGTCCGGCGCCGGGTTGCCGGTGCCGAAGAACACGAGGTTCGTCTCGGGGTCGTAGGCGCCGCTGTTCCACACGCCGGCGCCGCCCACTTTCCACGACTCGCCCGACCACGTCTCGTTGCCGGGCTCGCCGGGGCCGGGGATGGTGTAGAAGCGCCACAGCTCCTTCCCGGAATCGGCGTCGTAGGCCGCGATGATGCCGCGATGCGCGCCGAAGTCACCGCCCGCGGTCCCGATGATCACCTTGTCCTTCACGATCGTCGGCGCGAGCGTGATGGCGTAGCGGTCGCCGGTCTTCGCGACCTGCGTCTTCCACACCAGCCTCCCGGTCTTGGCGTCGAGCGCCACCAGATGGGCGTCGAGGGTGCCCATGTAGACGCGGTCGCCCAGCACCGCCACGCCGCGGTTGACGCGGCCGCAGCAGTTGCGCGCGTCCGGCAGGTTCTCGTAGGTGAAGGTCCAGTACGGCCGGCCGGTGACGGCGTCGAGCGCCACCACGTCGTTCGGCGCCTGCACCGTGTAGAGCACGCCGTCCACCACGATCGACGTCGCCTCGTACTTCTCGAGCGACTTGGCCTGCCAGATCCACTGCAGCTCGAGGTTCCTGGCGTTGGCCGTGGTGATCTGCGTGAGGGGGCTGAAGCGGTGGTTGAACAGCGAGCCGGAATAGCTCAACCAGTTCTGCGGTTCCTTCTCCGGGTGCAGGATGCGATCGAACGTCACCTGCGCCTGCAGCGAAGCCGCGGCGAGCACGACGAGAGCGAGCACACGCGCCGTCATTGGGCCGTCCTGTCCTTGAGGGTCACGAGGTAGCCGACGACGTCGGCAATCTCCTGCGCGCTCAGCCGCGCCTTGAACGAGGGCATCGGCGACGCCGCGAAGCCGTGCTCGCGCAGGTCCGCCTTGAGGAACGAGCGCAGCTGCTCCTTCGAGTCGAGCAGCTGGACGCTGAAGCTGTCGATGTTGAGCAGCCGTCCGGTCGTGGCGGCGCCGTCTTTCGCCACGACGCGATAGGTGCGGTTGTTCACCTGTACGTCGGCCTCGGGATCGAGCAGCGACTGCTCCAGCTCCACCGCGCGGCGCCGCAGGCCGATGCCGCTCAAGTCGGGACCCACGCGCGAGCCCTGGGCGCCGACGCGATGGCAGCTCAGGCACCCGCCCTTGCCGTCCACCACCGCCTTGCCGCGCAGTGCGTCACCCGCCACCGCGCCGCTGCGCTTCGAGGCCGCCACCGAACGCAGGTAGGCCACCACGCGCGCGGCCTGCTCGGGGCTCATGTTCGTGGCCGGCATGCCGGTGTTGGGGATGCCCTTCTGGATGATGCCGACCAGATCCTGATCGGTCTGCGCGCGCTTGAATTGCCCGCGCCCGAGATCGACGCCCGGCACCTGATCGCCATCCTGCCCGTGGCAGTTGGCGCACGACGCGCGGAACGCACGCCCGCCGTCCTCGACGTCCGCCGCCGTCTCGTGCTGCTGTGCGGACACGCTTGTTGCCGCCGCCAGCACTACCGTCGCGAGAACAAGAAGTGTTCTCCCCACCCGGCCCACCCGGCCTACCTGGCCCACCTGACCCAAATTGCCCACCCTGCTCACCCTGCTCACCCCGCCTACCCTGCCACAGCGGCGCTCAGTTCTCCGCGGCTGGACCCGCCCCGCGGCCGCGACCTGCCGGAGCGCCACCAGCGGGCGCCGGTCGCGGCAGCGCAAACGCGATCAGCTGCGCTCCGCTGCCGTTTGCCGCGTTGCCACGCACGCCCACGACGACGTATTGACGGCCCTGATGGACGTAGGTCATCGGCAGGCTCGTCTGGGGACCGGGAATCGCCGTCTGCCAGATGTCGGCGCCGGTGGCCTTGTCGTAGGCGTGGAACACGGCGCCGCCGCCCGGACCCTCGCCGGCAAAGAGCAGCGTCTTGGTCACGAGCAGCCCGGCCTGCGAGGCGTTGCCGGTCTTGGGGATGTTCACGCCCTTGAGCGCGGGGTTGTCCTTCACCGCCTGCGGCGTGTCGCCGTTGGGAATCTGCCACGCAATCTCGCCGCGGTTCATGTTGTAGGCGGTGATACGCCCGTACGGCGGCTTGAGCACGCGCAGACCACGCACCGTCGGCAAGGTCCCCGTCATCGTGTAATCGGAATCGACCCGCGACCGGACGCGGTCGTTGTTGGGCTCGAGGCCGATGGCCGTCGGGTTGGTGTTGGAGCCGACGTAGACGAAGCCGGTCTCAGGGTCCGACGCGCCGCCCGGCCAGTTCGCGCCGCCGCCGAACCCGGGCACGACGATCGTGCCCTTGTTGGTTGGCGTGACCAGCGACGGCGGCGTGTAGAGCGGACCCAGCGTCCAGCCCTGGAGCGCCTTGATCGCCTCGGCGCGCAGCTCCGGCGTGAAGTCAATCAGGTCGTCGGTCTTGATGCCCTGCAGGTCGAACGCCGGCGGCTTCGACGGAATCGGCTGCGTGGGCGCCGTCCACTCCTTCGGCACATCGCTCTTGCCGACCGGCGTCTCGGGCCACGGCCAGACCGGCTGGCCGTTGGTGCGATCGAACACGTAGGCGAACGCCTGCTTCGTCAGCTGCACCACCGCCTTCACGGGCTTCCCGTCCACCGTCAGGTCGATGAGGATCGGCGCCGGCGGCATGTCGTAGTCCCAGATGTCGTGGTGCACCAGCTGCTGGTGCCAGATCTTCTTGCCGGTCTTGATGTCGAGGCACACCAGCGAGTCGGAGTAGAGGTTGTTGCCGGGCCGGTGGCCGCCGTAGACGTCGTTGGTGGCGGACTCGACGCTCAGATACACGTAGCCGAGCGCGGGGTCGGCCGAGAACGGCCCCCAGATGCCGGCGTTGCCGGTGTACTGCCGCGAGTCGCCGAGCCACGTCTCGGCGCCGGGCTCGCCGTCGCGCGGCACGGTGTGGAACGTCCAGAGCTTCTTGCCGGTGCGGACGTCGAAGGCCATGATGTCGGCCTTGACGTTGGCGATGTTGACGCGCCCGCCCGGCGTGAGCGCCGGGCCCACGACGATGACGTCGTTCGAGATCACCGGCGGCGAGCTGTTGCCGATGCGGCCGGTGGGATCGAGCTTGGTGTCGTTGTCGAGCTGCGTGAACAGATCGACGATGCCGTTGCTGCCGAAGCCCGGCACCTGGCGGCCGGTCTTCGCGTCGAGCGCGACCAGCTGGAAGCCCGGCGTCACCACCACGACGCGGCTTTCCTTGCCGTCGGTCCAATAGGCGACGCCGCGGTGCACCTTGCGCGGCGCCTGGTCGAAGCGCGCGCCCTCGTCGGGCCGCCAGGTCCAGAGCGTCTCGCCGGTGTCGGCTTTCGCCGCCACGACGCTGCGGCGGGCGCCGGCCGTGAAGTAGAGCACGCCGTCCACCATCAGCGGGGTGGTCTGGGTATTCAACGTCTCGGAGGCCGTGCTGCCGAAATTGTCGAACTTCCAAGTCCAGGCCACCTGGAGGTTCTTCACGTTGTCGCGCGTGATGAGGTCCGCCGCGGAGTAGGCGGTGCTGGCCTCGTCACCGCGATAGGCGCGCCACTCGCCGTTCTTCGCCCCGGTCTGCCCGATGCCCGTGAGCGACCACGCTGCCAACCCGACGACGAGACCAAGAACGAGCGCGTGCCGACGACCAGGTCTGACCATGCAATGCCTCCGCAGAACGACAGGGTACGCGGCTGGATCTTGTGCCGCACGCAGACTCGTGTCAATTCAGGCTTGGCCCCTCTTGCACCTGAACCCCGAAGCCTGAAGCCCGAAGCCTTCTTCCTTACCGCTCGTACCACCAGACGCGGTCGCCGGTTTCATCGCCCCCTGGGCCGGTCGTGTAGACCGAGTCGGTATAACCGGCGGACCGGATGGGACTCCCGGGAAGCAGCACCACGCGTGTATTCGTCAGGAACAAGCCGCCTGGCTTGAGCATGCTCGCGATGTTCGCCAAGGCAAGCGACTGCTCGAACGTGTCGTAGTACACGAGGATATTGGTCGCGATCAGAAGATCGAATTTCTCGGAGGCCGGCCTCTCCTCCCTCTGGAGCACGATGTTCAGGTCGCGCGTCGCGGTGGCGAGAACGGCCGATGGGCGCACGCGCACGCCGCGCACCTGTACGCGCCCGGCGGTCGCTGGTGGCGTGACCGCAGGCGCTTCGTCGCCGATGCGGTCGCCAAGCCGCTGCCAGTACGCCACCAGTCCTGGCGTCCACGAACGATCGAGGTTCCGGGGCAGCACCAAATCGTACGGCGTCCCCGCGGCAGCGCGCGTACGAGCCGTCTCGAGATGCTGGATCACTCGTGGACTGAGATCGAAGGCTGTCACCCGCAGACTGGACGGATCGCTGAGCCCGTGACGGATCAGGGAGTCGATCAGCGCGAACGGCTGAATCGTCTGTTGCGGGTAGAAATCGTAGCCCGCGAGCTTGTCCGTGAAGTCGAGGCCAGGCCCCACGATCGCCACTCGCCGTACCGCGGCGGCCATCGGGCGCGAACGCGCCGCGGCCTCGAGTGCGCGATCGACGCCATAGTCCACGAGCAGAGAGGTGTCCGACGAAAGGCCGCGCTCGCGGTAGGCATTCGACGTCGCGAGAGAGCCGGCGACTGCACCTGCCGCCTGCGATGCCGCCGTGCTGCCCGCCGCCACCGCTCGAATACGCTCCTCGAGATACCGGCGCACCTGATCCGTTCCGGCCGCCGTTGGGGGATCGATGCCCGCGCGAAGAATCACACCGCGCGCGAACTGGAGGCGCTCGTCGTTTCCAGGAGACGTCACCGCGGCAATGAAGTCGTCCACCCGAGGGCGCAGTGCGGCCATCCCCACCGCGGGACGCGTGACGAGCGCTTCCAGATCGCTGTCGGTCGGCCGCAGCCGTTTGGTGAACGTCGTTCCGAACAACAGCAGATTGATGACCGAATCCTCGTCGCCCTGCACGACCCGCTGGCGAATCGCGGCATCGCGCGTCTCGACCCAGCGCGTCCACATCGTTTCGAGCTCGGGCGGGGTGCGCGCCTTGAGCGCTTCCGGGAGCAGGTCCTCGCGAAGCACCTGGAAGATCTGCCTGGCTTCGGCGAACGGGATCGGCGCGATGACGGCAGACGGCGAGGGCTGGGAGCGGACGGGCATTGACAGCGCAACCGACGCGACGCCGATCACGAGCGCGGACCGCGTCCGTCTGCCCTTCATTCCATCAACCCGTTTCCAATATAACCGTCAGTGCACCGCCTTCCAATCGGCGACGAACTCCGCCGTCATCTCGCGAATCTCGTCGCCCACCTTGGGCAGATCGGCGGCCGTGACGCTCACCAGCCTCCCCGTTTCCCACGTGGCGGCGTTGACGATCTTCGACTCCGTGACGACGGACGCCACGGTCTGCCGGACGTGCATCTGCACGGCCACCGCGTAGCTGCCATCGCGCAGGGCGAGCAGGGTCATGCGCAGATCGAGGTAGGCCTTGGCCGTGCTGGGATTGGCGGCTTGCGACGGGAATACGACGACGCCACCCTCCTGCAGCGCCCGCCCGACGGCCAGCCGCACCGCGGCCTGCGTCAGGCCGGCGCGCTGCAGCTCGAGAGGAACGGTCTCGAGGATGACTTCGACACCGGGCAGCGCCCGAAGCGTGTTGCCGCCGGTGGGGACGAACAGTTGACCAGCGGCAAGGGTCACGACGGCCGACGCGATCGCCAGGACCGCGGCCGCGACGGCGGAGCAGCGGCTACGCAATGTGTGCGCCCGCCGTGTTCACGTACACCGCGTAGAGCGACTGGCTGGCGGTCATGAACAGGCGGTTGCGCCGGGCGCCGCCGAAGCAGACGTTGGCGCACACTTCCGGCAGGCGGATCATGCCGATGGTCACGCCATCGGGCGCGATCACCAGCACGCCCGGCCTGGCGCCAGCCCAGAGGTTGCCGTCGGCATCGCACCGCATGCCGTCGGCAGCCGACGGGGCGCCGCTGCCGGGAATGGTGAGCTGCACGTGGCGCTTGCCGTTCCGCACCGTCTTGCCGTCCACGTCGTACACCTTGATGTCGCGCGACATGCCGGTGTCGGCTACGTAGAGCTTCTTGTAGTCGGGCGAGAAGCACAGGCCGTTGGGCTGATCGACGGCGTCGGTGACTTTCTCCACGGTGCCGGCCTTCGGGTCCGCGCGATACACCGCTTCCTTCGTCTCGGATTCCGCCCTGAAGCCCTCGTAGTTGCCACCAATGCCGTACGACGGATCGGTGAACCAGACGCTGCCGTCCGGGTGCACGACGGCGTCATTCGGTGAGTTGAGCCGCTTGCCCTGAAACCTGTCGGCGATGACGGTCACGGTCCCGTTCGACTCGTAGCGGGCCACCCGGCGGTTGCCGTGCTCGCAGCTGATCTGGCGGCCTTCGTGGTCGAACGTATTGCCGTTGCTGAACCCTGACGGGTTGCGGAAGGTCGTCACGCGGTTGTCATCCTCGATCCAGCGCATCTGCGCGTTGGCCGGGATGTCGCTCCACACGAGATACTTCCCTACCCCGTTCCACGCCGGCCCCTCGGCCCAGCCGGTGCCGATGTGGAGCCGCCTGATGACGTTGTTGAACACGATGTACCGCCGGAACCGTGGATCCAGCGCCACGATGTCCGGATCCGGGTACGCCACCGGCGTCTGGTTCGTCCAATCGCGCGGCGTCGGCACGGGGGACACAGGCGTTGGCGCCGGCGCCTGGGCTCCTGCCCGGGCGGCCAGCACCACACCGGCGGCGCTGGTCAGGAAGGCGCGGCGACCGACACAAGACGGGGCAGCAGTTTTCATGGCGACATTAGAATACGCGCGGGGCCTATGAAACCTCTGATGCTGCTCGCTGCGGTGTGTTTCATGGCCACGTCCGTCATGGCGCAGCCGTATACCGCGACACGCGAGGGGGAGGCGATCAGGCTCGCCGACGCTCGCGCCCAGACCGAGGTCTGGATCCTGCCGTCCGTGGGCAACATCGCCTACCGGATGACGGTGAAGGGGCACGACATCCTGCGCTGGCCGCACGCGTCGCTCGACGCCTTCAAAGCCAGCCCGAACGCCACCGGCATTCCCTTCATGGGCCCGTGGATCAACCGCCTCGACGAGCAGGCGTTCTACGCCAACGGCAAGCGCTACGCCTTCGACATGTCGCTCGGCAACATCCGCGGCGCGATTCCGATCCACGGCTTCATCACGACCACGGACCGGTGGCAGCTCGCCTCCACCGGCGCCGACCGCGACTCGGCCTGGGCCACGAGCCGCCTCGAGTTCCATCGGCAGGAGGCGTGGATGAAACAGTGGCCGTTCGCGCACACCATCGAGATGACCTACCGGCTGCGTGACGGCGTGCTCGAGGTCGCGACGGCGATCGAGAACCTCGGCGCCGAGCCGATGCCGGTGTCCGTCGGCTTCCATCCGTACTTCACGCTGACCGATTCGCGGCGCGACGAGTGGACGATCTCGGTCGGCGCGCGCACCCACTGGAAGCTTCAGCCGAACAAGGTCCCGACCGGCGAGACCGAACCGATCGAGCGCTTCTTTCCGAATCCGTCGGCGACGGCGCTGCGCGACGTGGACCTCGACGACGACTTCAGCGATCTCGTGCGCGACGCCCGCGGCCGCGCCACCATGACGCTGCGCGGCAAGGCGCAGCGCCTCGACGTCGAATTCGGTGCGAACTTCCGGGCCGCTGTCGTGTGGGCGCCGAAAGAGACGCCCGGCGGCCCCGAGCGCAACTTCATCTGCTTCGAACCGATGGCCGCCATGACCAACGGCCTCAACATGGCGCAGAAAGGGCTCTATCGCGAGCTGCAGTCGGTTCCGCCCGGCGGCACGTGGCGCGAGAGCTTCTGGATCCGGCCGAGCGGCTTCTGACACCGAAAGGAGAGTCCATGCGCGCACTGTTCATCGCACTGCTGCTGACGGCGACCGTGCACGGCCAGGCCCACTACGACGCCGCGCTCGCGGCGAAGCTGAAGGCCGACGACAACGGCATGAAGACCTACGTGATGGCGTTCCTCAAGGCGGGCCCGAACCGCAACCGCCCGCGTGAGGAGGCGCAGAAGTTGCAGGCCGCGCACCGTGCCAACATCAATCGCCTGGCGGCCGAGGGCAAGCTGGTGCTCGCCGGTCCGTTTGCCGACGACGGGGTGCTGCGCGGCATCTACATCTTCGACGTCGCGACGGTGGCCGAAGCGGAAGCGCTGACGAACACGGATCCGGCCATTCAGGCAGGCCAGCTCGTGATGGAGCTGCACCCGTGGTACGGCTCCGCCGCGCTGATGATGGTCAACGACGTTCACTCTCGGATAGAAAAGAAGAAGTAGTACCGGGGGCCGGAAGCCTGGCGTCAGAGATCCAACGCCATGTGGATGTTGCAGCGGGCGTACTCGGAGTGCACGCCGTCCACCTCGGTGAACCCCAGCTTGCGGTAGAGCGCGATCGCCGGCTCCAGGATGGTGTTGCTCTCGAGGATGAGGCGCGACGCGCCGGCCGCGCGCGCCGTCGCGATGGCGGCGTCGCCGAGACGCGCCCCCACGCCAAGGCCGCGCGCGTGCTCCGCCACGGCCATCTTGGCCAGCTCGAACGTGCCATCGTCCACGCGCAGCAGCGCACACACGCCGACCGGCTCGCCATCACGCACGGCCACGAGGATGTGGCCGCCCTTGTCGAGAATCTGCTCCTGCGGCGCGTCGAGCATGCGCTGGTCCGGCGCCTCGATCCGGAAGTAGCGGCGGATCCAGGCCTCGTTCAGCCGCCGGAACGCGTCGTGGTACGACGCGTCGTACGGCACCAGCTCCACGCGCACGTCATCGGCTCGTTCGCTCGTGCCCATTGGCGTAACCGGTCCACACGAGAATCTCGCCCTTGCCCGGCTCGCCGGCGTCGCCACAGTAGCGATCGAAGCGGCCGGCCACCAGACCCGGATCGCAGGGAAAACCTAAGCGGCGGCGCAGCGACGTCAGCAGCAGCCGCACGTGCGGCGGCTCGTAGGCGCAGGCGAAGCGATACGACGCCGGCACGGCCACGCCACCCGCCGCGATGATCGAGCCGCGCTTGTTGCCCACGCCGGGCAGCTCGCCCACCGGCCCGAGCGCCAGCAGCGTCCCCGCCATCATGCCGCGGCCGGCGCAGGCCCCGACGCCGCCCGCCACCGCCACGAGGCCGCGGCGCATCAGCGCGCCGGCCGACCCGCCGGCCGATCCGAACACCACGATCTCGCCGCCGGTCATGCCCCTGGCCGCGCCTGGCAGCCCACCGCCCAGGCGTTCGCCGGCGTGACCGTCCACGCGCAGCACACCGCCCGCCATCGCCTGGCCCGCGTCGTCGCCGACGCTCCCGTGTACGTGCAGTAGCCCGCCGGTCATCCGCGCGCCCACGCCGCAGGCGTCGCCGAGATCGCCCTTGATCTCGACTCGCGCCGATCGCTCGCCGCGCACGTCGAAGATGTCGCCCACACGCGCCTCGGTGGCGCCCAGCCAGACGGGCAGCCCGGCAATCTCGCTGGCCGAGAGGTTCGCGCAGCGGTCCGGCGTCACGCCGGTCAGGTCGAGACGCGCGTCGGGCCGCGCCCGCACGGTGAGCACGACGCCGTCGCTCACACCGGCGCTCCCATGATCTGGCGCAGGTGGAAGTGATGCGGCCCGAGCTTGCCGCCGTAGTTGCCAGCGGAGATCGCCCGCACGCCGGGCCGGCACGCGGCGTCGATGCCGGCGCGCATCGCGGCGCTGATCGCATCCGGCGACAGGCCGTCGAGCACGAGCTCGAGCACCGCGTTGACGCCGTCCGGCAGGGCGGTGGCCGTGAACGGCCGCAGCGTCGGGCAATAGGCGTCGTTGGTCGACGCGATCATCCCCTTGTAACCGCGCGACCCTATCTTGCTGCCGCTGCGCACCACGCCGCCGGGAAATGGCAGGATGACGCCGGGCATGCCGTCGATGGCCGCCACGGCGGCCTCGGCCGCGTCGAGCGCGGCATCGATGTCCTGGGCGAGGATGAGGAAGTTGCCGCCGCCAACCCCCTGCTTCTGCATGCCGAAGCTTTCCTGGAGCAGGCACTCCCCTTCCATCACCGGCACGCGCCAGTAGCGCTCGCCGTTCACCACCTTGCTGATCTGAAAGCGATCGCCGAACGTGCGCAGCGCGCGCGCCGCCGGCAGGCGATCGGGCACGTCGGGCAGGCCGTCGAAGCAGCTCGCCGTGGGGCACGTGAGCACGGTCTGGCCGATGCGCTCGGTGAGACGTTTGCCGAGGCTGTCGGTGTCCATCGTGAACAGCAGCGCCGACACGCCGGGCCGCGCGTCGGGCGTTTCGTCCGGCGTGAGCTCGCGCTCGATCGCCGCCTCGCACTTGCAGGCGATGACCGACGTGGCAAAGCCGGTGAGCTTCAGCGCCGCCGCACGCGCCCACTTCATCGTCCGGGCGGTGATCACCACGCGCGCCGCGCGCATGGCGAACGCTTCGGCAAAGGTGTCTTCGATGAAAACGCCGCGTATCTCCACGCGGCGAGCGTAGCATGCAGGACTGGTGGGACGGGTGGGACAGGTGGGACTGGTAACAGCTTGCCCAAGGCCCAAGGTCTAAGGCCCAAGGCCGACGTCAGACGCGCGCGATTGGTACAGGCGCGTCTCGAAGATCGCCCACGGGGTAATTGCGGAACGACACCGTCGAGTGGCGATCGAAGAACTCGCGCAACGGCGTCTCGACGGCGGCGTCGTAGCCAGGGCGCACGTGGAGCCGCTGCCCGCGCGGTGCGCGGCGCAGCTGCCCTTCTTCCACGACCACGGTGCCGCCCTTCACCACGTAGCGCGGCGTGGCGAACATCCTGGAGACGTCGGCATCGCGCGTGTAGATCGTCACGTCGGCATCGGCGCCGGGCCCCAGGTGCCCCTTCCGCGCCAGGCCGAGCAGCCGGGCAGGCGCCGCGCGCGTGACGATCGCGATCTCGTCGAGCGTGTACTCGCGGGCGATGCCGTCGGCCATCGCGCTGCCGGCCAGCAGCGCCTGGTTCACGCGCGCCAGGCAGCTGTCGCGATAGGTGCGGTCCATCAGCAGCCGAATGAGCTCCGGGTAGGCCAGGAACGACCCGCCGTTGGGATGATCGGTGGAGAGCACCATCCGCCACGGATCGGCGGCGAGCAGGAACAGTTCGAGGCCGACCACCCACTGCAGCGCCGAGACGGCGTGCTGTTCCTTGTAGGTGTAGGGCACGATGCCGCAGCCGGTCTCGAGCTCGATGTCCACGTTCACCCAGCGCCGCCCGCTGCTCTTGTGCAGCAGGTACTCGACGGCGCCGTCGGCCGTCAGCGTCGTCGCCGGGCCGAACATCACCTGCCCGACGTCGCCGCTGACCTCGGGGTGCGCGTTGATGTACTCGATCAGCCGGCGCGCGCCCGAGCGCCGCGTCCCATCCGGTGCGGCGTCGTAGGCGTGGAACTGCAGGTGGGTGAAGTGCGCCCGCCGCCCCTCGACGGCCCGCATGCTGGCCAGCGTGGTGTCCACGTTGCCCGCTGCGCCAAGGTCGTTGCAGTGGATGTGCGCGGCGTGCGGCAATCCCAGCCCGTTGGCCACTTCCACCAGCGTCTCGAGGATGGCGCGCGGCGTCACGCGCTCCGAGCCCACCGGCGTGTCGAGCCCGACGCGATCGCGCAGACCGCGCTTCCACAACTCCACGCCGCCGGGATTGACCACCTTGACGGCGTAGCCGCCGGCGGCGCCGAGCAGCCACGCGGCGTATTCGCGCGCCTGGGCCCCCTCACCCGCCGCGATCAGCCGCAGCAGGTACTCGTCGTTGCCCATCAGCACGAAGAACCCGGCGTCCACGATCGGCGTGTCGTCGAGCTCGCCGTGCGAGCTGCGCGCCATGATCGGCGCCACCGCGGCGTCGAACACGGTGGTGTAGCCCAGGCCCGCGTAGCGGTACCCGGTGGTGAACGTGCTGGGCAACGTGCCGCCGCTGCCCGAGCGGGCCAGTTCTTCGCCGTCGAGCCGCGGCGCGGCCGCCGGATCCGACTCGTGCTCGTCCGGCAGGAGCCGCCGGGCCAGGTTGACGCTGCTGCCGGCGACGTGGCTGTGGATGTCCACGCCGCCGGCCATCACCACCATGCCCGACGCGTCGAGCCGCGGGGCCGACGCGGGCACACCCTCGACGATGCGGCCGCCGTCGACGCAGATGTCGCGCACCTCTCCCGACACGGCGTTGGCCGGATCGTAGACGGTGCCGCCGGCAATCCGCAGCTGGCTCATGGGCTACCGACGCAGGCGGGGCTGAAGCCCGCCTCCACGGGTGTCACTTCCGTCCGAGCGACGCGTTGAGCTCGGCGACCGTGGTCAGCCGATCGGGGTTCAGCGAATGCACCGACATGATGCGGTCGGGTGTCAGGCCCAGACGCGCGATGTTGTCGGAGAACACCATCGTGCCGACGACCGGCGGGTTGGGCACCGGGGTGGCCGCCGGCGGCAGGTTGAACATGTCGGCGTAGACGAGGATCTTCTCTTTCGGCAGATAGCCCACGACCAGGCCGTCGGCGTGCGGCAGCCCCTTGATGACGTGCACTTCGAACGTGCGCGTCGCGTCCTGGAAGACGCGCTTATCGCCCGTGAAGCCTTCGACGATCGGTTTCTTGGGGTTCTTGGCCAGCGCGTCGCCGACGAGCGTGCGCGGCGCCGAGAGCGCGCGCTCGAGGAACGCCTTGTTGACCGCCGGCGTGACGATGGTGATGCCCTCGGCCACCACGTTGGCGATGCCGCCGGTGTGATCGAAGTGGTGGTGCGAGATCACGCCGTAGCGCACCGGCTTGTTCGGGATGACCTTCTTCGCCTCGGCGATGATCGCCTGCGACCGCGCCTCGTTCTGCGGGCCCGGTTCGAAGATCAGGATGTGATCCGCGAACTCCACGGCCAGGCCGTTGTAGGCGCCGTTGATGCGCCACACGCCGTCGGCGAGCTTCTCGGAGGTCGGGCCCGGCGCCGCGCCGCCGGGACCGCCAGGGCCGCCAGGTCCGCCGCCGCGGCCCGCCGGCGGCGGGGGCGGCGTCAGGAGCGCCTGGAGGTTGTCGGGGTTGGCGCGGATGCCGAGCGTCTGCAGCTCGAACGTCGGCTGCCCGCCGCGCTTCTGCACCCACTTGGCCGGATACATCACGCCGTAGGCGTCGCGGTACTCGGTGTAGATCTGCTCGACGAGCATGTCGCCGAACACGGGATCCCCAAGCCACGTCTCCACCCGATCCACCATTCCGCGCGGGCTGATGTAGCCCACGACGCGATACGCCGGCCCCCCCGCCGACTTCTGCGTCGTCATCCAGGTCACCACCTGGTAGCGCTGCCCACCCACCGTCTGCGCCCTGGCCGTGGCGTTGTTCACGGCGGCGCCCTTCAAGAAGCCCCACGGAGTCGTCCAGATTTCCAGCTGCTGCGCCCACGCGTTGGCCTGCGCCGCGGTGATGTTCTGCTGGAACTGCCCCTGCACGGCCACCGGGCCCGTGACCGGCGCCGCCCAGGTGACGGCGGTGGCGCGCGCCGTGGACGAGGCGAAGTCGATGGCGCGCACGTAGTCGTTCAGGTTCGTGCGCGGCCACTCGCCATTGGCGTTGTTCGACTGGCCCAGGCCGTAGTTGGCGCCCGAGCCGTTCAGCACGATCGAGTTCAGCCCGTCGGCGCCCATCGCCTTCGAGGCGTTCGCGATCACCGTCTTCGCATCCTGCGCCCCGGCCACCGCCGGCAGCAGCGCCGCACTCATTGCGATTACCGCTGCCGCGGCCATCCACGTTTTTCTCATTACGTCCTCCGCTGTGAGCCTACTTCTGCCTGCCGGTTACGACGACGTCACGAACGGCCTTTACGACCGCGGCGGCCGCCGGCGGCCCCGGCACCACCGCCCGCACGGGCAGCGGCACGTCGTCGAGCCGCAGCGCGGTGCCCGCGTCGTGGACACCGGCCAGCCCGGTGTCGATGGCCACGCTGCGCGGCCCGAGCCGCGCCGCGGATGCGGCCGGCCCGATCAAGACGGACGGCACCGTCGTCAGTAGTGCCGACACGCCAGCGGGCAGATCGTCCACGCGGCCCGCGACGAGCACGGCGTCCACCTCGCGGCGCGCCGCGAGCAGCGACCCGGTGCCGTCGAACGGCCGGTAGCGCGGCGCGCCCCGCGAGAAGTCCACCGCCGCCGGATAGCCGGTCTGCGACGTCAGCACCGCATCGGCACCCGAGCGGTTGCCGCCGGCGCGCAGCAGGCTGAGCGCCGCCCGCGTCGGCCCGTTCATCGCCTGCACCAGCGCGATGAGCGACGACAGGCGCACGTGGTCCGCCGGCGCCGGCACCATCCCCGGACGCGGCTCGGCATCGGCGACCACGAGCACATATCGTCCAGCCACGAGAGCCGGCGCCAGCACGCGTGCGCGGGCCCAGATCGCCGCGGCCACCGGATCCGCATCGTGCGGCACACCGTCCGCAGGGGGCACGCTCACGATCGACCGCAGCGCGGCGAGCGTCGCCACTTCATCCTCCGCTGGCAGCAGAAAGCGCCGGTCCGCGTCGGAGGGACCCACGGCCGCTCCGACGTCCACCGCGATCACCGTGCGCGACGCGCGCCCCTCCGGCGTGTACAGACCGCGCGGCATCGGCGCGTATCGCTCCGCGTATCGCGGATACCGGCTCGCGGGATCGATGCCCCACCACACCACGACGTCGGCACGCTGCCGCACCTCGCCCAATGTCGCCGACGCGCGGCCACGTTCCTGGGCCGCGAGGATGGCGCCGATCGCCGTGTCGGACGTCACGCTGTCGAGCGCCGCGCCGAGCACGTCGGCAAGCGCGACGGCCTCGCGCACCGCTTCGTTCGTCAGGCCAGGCGCGAGATACACGAGCGGACGCCGGGCGGCGCGCACCAGCTCCGCGGCGGCTGCCACGGCGTCGTTCAGAGCGGCCGGCCGCGTGTCGATCGCGGCCGAGGCCGGCAACGCGCCGTCGCCAAACCACGCGACGCCCAGCGCGCAGGCACGCGCGGCCTCGACGATCCGGCCGCCGCGCACGGTGACGCGGATGTCGTCGCAGGCGCAGCCGCAGCCCAGGCACGTGACGTCCTCGACGAGACGGTCCGTTGTTGGGGAGTGCGAGGACGGCGGCGGCACGGGCCCTCATTATCTCCCGTAAAATTGGGGGTTGACAGAATAGGCAGATATCTGCATATTAACGCCGTGCGCAGGAAGGCCGGCTCGCTCGTCCCGTTGGAACTCGCCATCTGCACGGCCGCGTTGGACCTTCGCGAGCGGGGCGTCGAGCAGTTCCACGGCTATCTGATCGCCAAGGAGCTCAAGGACGCCTCCGACGCGAAGCTCCTCACCGCCTACGGAACGCTTTACCGCGCGCTCGGCCGGCTCGAGCAGATGGGGCTCATGGCGAGCGCGTGGGAAGACCCGCAGATTCCGGCCGACGAGAACCGGCCGCGGCGCCGCCTCTACGCGCTCACGCCGGACGGCCAGACCGCCGTCGCCAACGCCGCCCGCGAGACCGCCGCGCCGCTCGCGACTCCCAGGGTGAGCACCACATGAATGCCGTGTCCGGTTGCCCGCCCTCCACGCGTGCGAGGGCGGCCGTGGGGCTGACGCGCTGGTGGACGCGCGTCTACACGGCGGGCCTGCCGGTCGATCTGCGCGACACGCGCCGGGCGGAGGTCGAGTCCGATCTCTGGGAGTCCGTGTCCGACGGCGCGCCCTCGCGCCACATCCTCGCCCGCCTTGCGCTGGGCATCGCCGACGACCTCACATGGAGCTTGACGCTCATGGATACCAGCACACGCGCTACCGCCACATGGTCCGTTGGCTCCCTGCTCGTGTTCGTGCTCGCCTGGATGTGGCTCACGCTCGCGCCCGAAAGCCTGGCGATGCGCGAGTCGAGATGGGCCTTCCCCGCCGCCTCGATCTTTCATCTCCTCGGCATGGTGCTGTTCCTCGGGATGCGTCTCGTCCTCGACCTCCGCATGACCGCATGGGCGTTCGGCGGCACATCCGCCGCGGAGATGGTGAAGCGCGTCGGTCCCTGGAGTCTGGTGGGGGCCATCGTCACCGTGGTCTCCGGCCTGGCGCTCTACTCGGCCGACCCGTCGCGCATGGCGGGCAGCGCGATGTTCCAGTTCAAGGTCGCGGCGCTCTCGGCCGCGCTCGTCAACGCATGGTTCTTCCATGCCGTGCTCACGCGGCGCATACGCGAGTGGGAGACCAGCACGGCGACGCCGGCACCAGTACGGGCCTCAGCGTATCTGTCGCTGACCTTGTGGGGTGTGATTCTCGTGGCCGGTCGGCTCATCGCGTTCGTCTGAACACGGAGGCTCTTATGCCACCCCTGCGGATCCTCGCGATCGGCGGAGCCCTGCTCTCCGCCAGCGCCGTCGTCGCACTGGCGCAGATTCCCGCACCGCCGCCGGGACGCACGTACGCGTTCGAGGTGGCCTCGGTCAAGCCGAGTGCGCCCGAGGAGCGGCTGCGTGTCTTCGATTTCAAGCCGACCGGATCGCTCACCGTCAGAAACCAGACGCTGCGCAAACTGATCGCCGCGGCATACGGCACGCCCTTTCCGATTCCGCTCCCCGACGAGCGAATCGTCGGCGGTCCCGGATGGCTGGGCACTGCGCGGTTCGCCATAGACGCGCGGAGCGCGCTCCCTCCCGAGGGTGCAACCGCCGCGCGCGACATCGGCTTCATGCTCCGCACGCTGCTCGCCGATCGCTTCGGGCTCCAAGTACGCCTCGAGCCGCGGCCGCAGCGTGTGTATGCGCTCGTGCGCGCCCCCGGCAAGCGCAGCGCCCGCGTCACGCTCCGTCCCTCGGAGGCAGACTGCCTGAAAGAGCACTGTGGCATCGGCGGCGGCGCCGGTCGGATGGAACTGCGGGGCGCGCCGCTCGATCTGGTGGTATTCGCGCTGGCGGAAGCCGTGGGACGTCCGGTCGTGAATCAGGCGGGGCTCGCCGGCCTCTACGACGGCACGCTCGAATGGGCACCGTCGCCGGAGGAAATGCTGGCGATTTTCGGCGGCGCACCGGTGGCTGCTGATTCGCAGGGGGGCGCGTCGATCTTCACCGCGATCGAAGAGCAGTTCGGGCTCAGGCTCCGCGACGCCCGCGCTCCACTCGAGACGCTCGTCGTCACGAGCGCCGCACTGCCGGAACCGAACTGATGGCAGGGCTGAAGCCCGCCCTCTACATCCGCTGGGTTATGGATGGGGCCGTGAGCGCCGTTCCATAATGCCGCCACGATGCTTCGCCACGTCCTCTTGGTCGGAGTGCTGGCGAACGCCGCCGCGCCGGCGCTCGCACAGACGCACTTTCATCACGCCCACCTGAACTCGCTCGATCCCGCCGCCGCGATCGAGTTCTACACGACGCACCTGTCCGGCGAGAAGGCGAGGTTCGACGGCAAGGACGCCGTGTGGACGCAGAAGTCGTGGCTGCTCTTCACCAAGGTGAAGCAGGCGCCGCCCTCGGAGATCGTCTCGCCGCTCTTCCACATCGGGTGGGGCGCCGAGGACATGAAGGCCGAGTTCGAGCGGCAGATGAAGCTGGGCACCACGTTCCAGACCGTGCTCACCGACGGCGTCGAGCTGTTCGGAGCCGGCACCCGCGATCGCAACTTCTTCATGTATCTCGACGGCCCCGATCACGTGACCATCGAGGTGCAGAGCGCGATGCACCACGACTTCATGCACGTCCACCTGTTCAGCGACGATCCGGTGGCCGCCGCAGCCTGGTATCAGCAGCACCTCGGCATCACCACGCGCACGAAGCTCGAGACCGTGCGCGCCTTCCGCGGCATCCCGACAGGTCCGGCCGCGTCGATGCAGCTCGACGACGTGACGATCTGGATCTATCCCACCGCGCATGTCCGGGCGCTGTACGGCGGGCAGTGGAAGGGGCGCTCGGGGTTTGCCACCAACCGGGGGCGCGCGCTCGATCACGTGGCCGTCAGCGTGGACGACCTGGACGCGACGCTGGCTCGACTGAAACAGGAAGGTGTCAAAGTCGTCTCGGGGCCCCGCAAGGTGGACGGCCTGCGGTCGGCCTTCGTCGAGGCGCCCGACAAGATGGAGCTGGAGATCGTCGAGGGCCAGGCGAAGAGCCCAAGGCCTTAGACCTGATGCCTTTGGAAGCGGAACCCGTCGGCGCCCGTCCTCGTCCTTTGATGGCATGAAGCGCGCCGCTTTTCCCGCCGCCGCCTTTCTGATCGTCTTCTCCACCACCGCCTTCGGTCAGGCCACGGCGGCCTTCGAAGTCGCATCGATCCGGCCGAGCGCAGACCAGACCACCAATGTGCGCGTCGGCTCCTGGCCGAGCGGTTTCAGCTGAAGCTGCACCGGGAGACCAAGGAGCTGCCGGTCTACGTGCTCGGCGTCTCGAAGGCGGGGGCGAAGCTCACCGAATCCAAGCCGGACCCGAACGCACCGGCCGCACCGCCCGACACCGTGACGGTCACCGGCGGCGGCAACAACTCCACGATCGGTCTGGACCTCGGGGGCGGCAAGTCGTTCACGATGGAGAACAACCAGGTTCACATACGCCGGATGACGATGCTGGACGTGGCGGAAGTGCTGACGCGCGTCGTCGATCGCCCGGTCGTCGATCAGAGCGGGCTCACGAAGACGTACGACGTCACGCTCGACGTGCCGCCCGACGACTTCACCGCCCTCCGCATCCGGTCGGCCGTGAACGCCGGAGTGCCTCTGCCGCCGCAGGCCCTTCGGCTGCTCGACAACGCATCGCCCGATACGCTGTCGGGACCGCTGTCAAAGTTTGGCCTCACTTTCGAGGCACGACGGGCACCGCTCGAGGTGATCGTGATCGATTCGGCGCTGAAGGCGCCGACGGAAAACTGAGGCGGGTCTAAAGACCCGCAACTACGTACCGAGGCGGCACTCCACGCGGCCGAGCGCGCCGAAATCCATGCGCACGTGATCGCCGGGACCGATCTCGAGCGGCACGAGACACGTGCCCGTCGTCACCACCTGGCCGGCGCGCAGAATGACGCCGAGCGACGACAGCTCGTTGGCGAGCCACGCCAGCGCGATGCGCGGATCGCCCAGCACGTTGGCGCCGACGCCGTCCCGCGCCAGCTTCCCAACCACCTCGCCCTTCACCGTGTGCGCGCTCAAATCGATCGCGCGCCACGTCTCCGGCGCGGCCTCGCCCAGCACGAAGTAATGCGCGCAGGCGTTGTCGGCGATGAGCTGCGCCGCGCCGACGATTGTGAAGTCGTCGTAGCGTGAATCAGGAATCTCGA
>DASRPM010000089.1:0-33794 GCA_035646375.1 Vicinamibacterales bacterium | reverse complement strand
TCCCAGGACATTTAGCCGCAGATGCTTCGTAAGATTGCCGTCGCACCCCTCCTGGAGGTGGTCCGATTCGATGGCATTACTGAGACGGCAGATTAAACGCGACAGCAAGCAGTCCACGCCAAACGCACTGGCCAGGTCGGCTCGCCGCGGTTCCCTCGACGATTCCCGCATCCTCACCTTCATCGATCTCTCCGGCAACGTGGTTGGCGTCGTGACGCAGCCCGAGGTGGACACGCTGTCCACCGCGCCGAAGCGCCGCGCGCCGCTCGGCATCCTCACCCTTCCCCGCATCGAGCCTTAGGCTCGGCCTTCGTCGCATTCGTCCCGCCTGGTCCGCCGTAAGATTGCGGGCAGGTTTGGCGCGTACCGCTCTCATCGTTGGCGCCGGCATCGGCGGGCTGTCGGCTGCGATCGCCCTACGCCAGGCGGGATGGACCGTCCGGGTCTTCGAGCGCGCCTCGTCGCCGCGCGAGCTCGGTTTCGGCCTGGGGCTGGCGCCGAGCGCGGTGCAGGCGCTGCAGGCGCTCGGCGTGGCCGACGTCGTCCTGTCGCGCGGCTTCGAGCCGAACCGCGCCGAGATGCGGCGGATGGACGGCACGGTGCTCAAGCGCGCCGAGCTGCCGCCCGGCGCGCTCGGCGGCCGGTTCGTCATGGCGCTCCGCCCCGCGCTGCACGGGGCGTTGCTCGACGCGGTCGGCAGCGAGGCGCTCACCCTCGATCGCGACGTGACCCGCTTCACCGTGGCCGGCTCACGCGTCACCCTCCACTTCGCGCAGGGCGCCGACATGGAGGGCGATCTGCTGGTCGGCGCCGACGGCATCGGCTCCGTCATCCGCCGCGCGCTGCATCCTTCGGAGCCGCCGCCGCGCTCGAGCGGCATCGTGGCCGTGCGCGGTGCCGTCCACGGCGCCCTCGCGCACCTGCGGGACCTCTCGGCGATCTATTACCTGGGCCCGGGTGTCGAGTCGGCGTTCATCCGCGCGAGCGAGACCGGCATCTACTGGTTTCTGTCGCTTGCGAGTCAGCTGGTGCCCCACGGCGTGACCGAGCCTGCAGCGATCGTGTCGCACATGGCACCGCGGTTCGACGCGGCGTTCCGCGCCATGACCGCGGCGACCGACGACCTCCGCGTAGACGAGCTGTTCGACCGCGACCCGATTCCGTTCTGGGGCCGCGGCGTGGTGACGCTGCTCGGCGACGCGGCGCACCCGGTGTTGCCGCACACGGGCCAGGGCGCGGCGCAGGCGATGGTGGACGCGGTGACGCTCGGTGGCGCGGTCCAGGGCGCGGCCGACGTTGCCGCGGCGCTGCGCGCCTACGAGGACGAGCGCCGTCAGAAGACGTCCGTGCTGGTGGCCCAGGGGCGCCGGACGGCCCGCGTGATGCGCATGACGAACCCGGTAGGGTGCGCGCTGCGCGAGCTCGCGGTGCGCATGATTCCGGTGACGCCGCTGGCGCGCCTGCTCGTCGCGATCAACCGGCGCGCCGGCACCGACGTCACGCGGCCCTAGAGCAGGAACGCCGCGGCGAAGATCGCGATCATCATGAACGCGAAAGCCACTTTGACCGCCGTGCCGATGGCGAAGCCGATGGTGGCGGCGACGCCGGCGCGGCCCGCCTGGCGCATGTCCCGCGTGGCGGTGAGCTCTCCGATGACCGCGCCGGCGAATGGGCCGATGATGAGCCCCGGTAGACCGAAGAAGAGGCCCGCCAGCGTGCCGATGGCGGCGCCCGCCATCGCGCGCCGGCTCGCACCCAGCTTCTTGGTGCTCACCGCCGCCGCCACGAAGTCGATGCCGTAGCTCGCCACCGCGATCACCGCGATGGCGCCGAGCGTCCAGCCGGAGACGTGACGGAAGCCGTCGGCCCACGCCGCGAGCGCGAGCCCGGCGAGGATCAGCACGTGCCCCGGCAGCGCCGGCATGACGATGCCGACGAGGCCAATGACGACCATGGCGACGGCGAGAACCCACAGCAGGGCTGTCATTTCTTCAGCTTACGACGGTGCTAGAGTCGCGCCCGTTCACGGCAGCCAACTGATCGGCCGGTTCGCGAGTCTATACGGCATGCGATATCTGACCTTTGTCGCCGCCGCGGCCGTTGCGGTCGTCGTGTTCGTGTCGGCCCCGCGGCCGAACGCGCAGGCTCAGAGCTTCTCCGCGCCGGCCGGGAACGTCGACGCGCCGAACCCGGACGTGCCGCTGTATTTCGAGGCGGCGTCGGTGAAGCCGAGCGACCCGAAGGGCGGCCCCGGCATGGGTATCCGTCGGCAGCCGGGCGGCCGCTTCAACACCGTCAACACCCCGGTCCGCGTGCTGATCACGTTCGCCTATCAACTGCAGAACTATCAGCTGGTCGGCGGGCCGGACTGGGTCGGCAACACGCGCTACGACATCGTGGCGAAGTTCGAGGGCGACCCGCCGCCGGTGCGCCCCGGCACCGGCGCCGATCATTTGATGCTCGCCACGCGGACGCTCCTCGCGGACCGTTTCAAGCTGAAGGTCCACCGCGAGACCCGCGAGCTCGACATCTACGCGCTGATGATGGCGAAACCGGACGGCAAGCCGGGGCCGAAGTTGAAGACAGCGGCGGACAACTGCTCGCCCGAGGCGATCGCCGCCCGTCGCGGGTCGCCACCGCCGGCGCCGGGCACCGGTCCGGTGTGCGGCATCCAGGCGCTGCCCGGCCGAATCCGGTTTGGCGGCTATCCGCTCTCGCTCTTTGCCCAGATGATCTCCAACCAGGTGGGACGCGCCGTGCTGGATCGCACGGGACTGACCGGCAACTGGGACTTCGAGATGACCTACGCCCCGCCGCCGTCTCAAGGGCCGCTGCCACCAGGCGTCGAGCTCCCGCCCACCGATCCCGATGCGCCCGATCTGTTCACGGCCGTCCGCGAACAGCTCGGGCTCAAGCTCGAGGCGACGAAAGGACCCGTCGAGGTCCTCGTCATCGACAGCATCGAGAACGCAACGCCGGACTAGCCCTACTGGGCCGGGTCTTTCTGGCGTGTCTTGACGATGCCGCCCATGACGCCGAGCCCCACGATCACCAGCGCGCCGGCGATAATCCACACGGAACTGATGCCGAGCCTGTCGGCGCCGTACGCCAGCCCGGCCACCACCAACAACGTGCCGATCAGGTAGACGATCATGTTCGTCATGCACCAAGCCTCCTAGAGGTTGGTAGGTGCAACGTGGCTGCCAACCTACAATGAACTCATGAGCCAGGAAGACGCTCCCAAGTCAGCCGTCGAGCTCGCCATGGAGCGGTTGCGCAAGAAGGACGAGGCGGCCGGGATCGTACAAACGACCCTCACCGACGGACAGAAGGCGGCGATCACCGAGATCCGCAGCCTGTACGGGGCCAAGCTCGCGCAGGCGGATCTTGAATATCAGGATCGGCTCCGCGCGACGTTCGATCCCGTGGTGCACCAGGCGCTCGAGGCGGAATACCGCCGCGAGCGCGAGCGGCTGGCCGCCGAGATGGACGCGAAGATCGAGAAAGCGCGCGGGTAGTGCCGAGCGCGCCGCGCCGCGTGCGGTTCGACCTGATCCTCCTCGACGTGATGCTGCCGGGCCTCGACGGCGTCAGCGTCTGCCAGGCGATCCGCAAGGACGGCCCCAACACCGCCACGCCCATCCTGATGGTCACTGCGCGCGACAGCGAGGCCGACACCGTCGTGGGCCTCCAGAGCGGCGCCGACGATTACGTCGCCAAGCGTTCGGGGTGCGCGAGCTGATGGCGCGCGTGGCCGCGCTGCTGCGCCGGCACGATCGCGCCGCCGACCGCGCCCAGCCCGCGTCTGCCCCCGTCCATAGCGCGCAGCTATCGCTCGATCGCGAGCGGCGTCAGGCCGTCGTGCGCGGCGAGCGCGTGGAGTTGACCAAGCAGGAATTCGACCTGTTGTATCTGCTGGCGGCCCAGCCTGGCGTCGTCTTCAGTGCTGCAGCAGGTGTGGAGCGGTGACGCCCAGCGAAACGGCGGGTCCTTATCCGTCGCGCGCGGACTTCGTCCGCAGCGACATTCGCGAGGACCGCCAGGGCACGGCGCTGACGCTGACCATCACCGTGGTCAACAGCAACAGCGCCTGCGCGGCGGTGGCCAACGCGGAAGTCGAGATCTGGCATTGCGACGTCGCCGGCGACTACTCGCAGTACGGGTCGCAGACGGCGCGCACGTTCCTGCGCGGCATCCAGACGACCAACGCCGCCGGCCAGGCGACGTTCACCACGATCTATCCCGGGTGGTATCAAGGTCGCGCCACACACATCCACGCCGAGGTGACCGTCAGCGGCCGTTCGGTGAAGGTGACGCAGATCGCGTTTCCCGAGAGCGTGAACAACGCCGTGCACGCGAGCGGGGTCTACGCATCGCGCGGCAGCAACCCTGCGTCGAACCTGTCGGACGGGATCTTTGCCGACAGCCTCGCGTCGGAGCTGGTGACGCCGGCGGGCAGCCCGTCGAGCGGCTACACGGCGGCATTTCAGATTGCGGTCGCGATATAACTCGTAGGGCGGGGCTTCAGCCCCGCCAGAGCGGATGGAGACTGGACATGCACGATGACGATCGCCCCATGGGCCGGACGCTGAGCCGGCGCGAGCTGGTCGGACTGTTTGGCGCATCGTTCGCCGCGGCGGCCACCATCGAAGCAACGCGCGGCGGCTTCGCCTCGAACGCCACGGCGGGGGAGTTGCCCGCCACCGCCGCGCTCGCGGCGCAGGACTGCATCGCGCAGCCGCAGCAGACGGAAGGCCCATATTTCGTCGACGGGCGCCTGAACCGCGCCGACATCCGCGTCGATCCGGCCACCGGCCAGGCGAGCGCCGGCGCGCCGCTCGATCTGCGGCTCGTCGTCTCGGCGGTCACCGGCGCCGGTGCGTGCCAGCCGCTGGCCGGCGCGCAAGTGGACATCTGGCACTGCGACGCGCTCGGCGTCTATTCCGATGTCCGCGACCGCAGCTCCGACACGACCGGCAAGAAGTTCCTGCGCGGCTACCAGATGACTGACCAGGCCGGGCAGGTGCGCTTCACGACCGTGTATCCCGGCTGGTACGGCGGGCGTGCCGTGCACATCCACTTCAAGATCCGACGGCCAGGCGACGGCGGCCGCGTGGACGAGTTCACCTCGCAGCTCTATTTCGACGACGCGCTGACCGATCGCGTACACGCCACGGCGCCCTATGCGTCGAAGAAGGGGCAGCGCCTGCTGAACGCGCGCGACATGATCTATCGCGAGGGGGGCACGCAGCTGATGCTGCCGGTGGCGGCGAGCGGTAGCGGGTACGCCACGACCTTCCGTGTGGCGATGCGGCCGGGCGAGCCGCCGGCACGAAGAGCCTTTCGCCTTTAGCCTTTGGCCTCTAGCAAAGGCCCCAGAGGCGAGAGGCTAGAGGCTAGAGCCTTCTCAATACTGATAGCCGAGCAGCTTCCAGTAGTTCAGCCACGCCGCAAATACGACGGCCGACACGGCGAGACCCGTGAAGGCCGCGCGCCCGCGGCGCGACCACCATCGCTCGCGCCACGCGGAGAGGGCCAACCCGGGCAGCAGCGCCGCACCGGCCGCGGCGGCGACGCCCAGCGTGAGGAACGCGACGTCGAGCGCGGGCAACGGGGTCGTGTCTCCGAGCCTGCGGAACGACGCGAGGAACCACACGACGAAGATCACGTTCGCCAGGGCGACGGCCAGCCCAAGTGATCGCGCCGTACGCCCCTCGCGCCAGCGGCGCCGCGTGACGGCGAATCGCACGGCACTGATCACGAACACCAGCACGCAGGCGGCCGCGAAGGCCACGTGCACCGGTGTCTGGCGCGTCCACCCTATGCGCTCATACGTGGTCGTCCACGTCTGCATCATCGTCACCGTACCGCCAGCCTGGCGGAAGACGAGCGGGACGGTACTGCCAGGCGCCTCGAAGACGAACGGCGCCACCTCCGTCCACCGGCGCCCTGCCCAGGTGATCGCGTCGCCGTCGGCGGCGATGCGCGCCTGCAGCATCGGCATCAGGGCGCGGAGGCTCGAAAGATCGTGCCGTGTGCGATTGAGATCGAGGTAGACGCCCGATACCTGCGCCGCATGACCGGAGCCTCGTACCGCCGCCGGTGTCGGCGCTGCCGGCGCGGGTCCATAGAGGTGCGTCAGTACCGGCTCGAGCAGGTGGTTCCCGACGCCGGGATTGCTGTTCGACGCCACGAACAGGCCGAACGCGTTGTCCGGATCGAGCAGCATCACCCCGACCTGATCGTCCAGCGTGCCGTCGTGGTGCAGCAACACGCGCCCGTGCGTCCGCCATTCGTGAAAGCCGTAGGTCACCCCGGGCAGCCGCGGATGATCGCGGAACTGCGGGCGCAGGAGCGCGGCGCGCGACGCCGGCGACAGCACTCGCGCGCCGTCGAGCGAGCCGTCGCCCAGAACCGCCAGCATGAACCGGCTCATGTCCGCCGCCGTCGTGCTGACCGCTCCCGCTGGACCGGTCTGCGTGTAGCGGAATGGCCGCGCGTGATACCGGGCACCGTCCCACGAGTAGCCGTGAACGCGGCCGGCGATGACGCCGTTCTCCGGCGGCTGGCGCGCGGTCGTGGCCGTCATGCCGAGCGGCCTGAAGAGGCGCGTCGCCATCGCGTCTTCGTACGACAGGCCCGTCAGCCGCTCCAGCAACCAGCCGGCGACGGCGTAGTTGGTGTTGCCGTAGCTGTAGACGCGCCCGGGTTGTACGGCCTGGTGCGCGAACCGCGGCAGATACACCCCGAGCGGTTGCAGGTAATCGGGGGCCAGCGTGAAGCCGCCCACGAACTTCTCATCGAAGCCGGCTGTGTGAGTGAGCAGCTGGTGAGCCGTCACCGTGGACGTCAGCGAGAAGCCCGGCAGAGCGTCGCGGACGTCGCGGTGCGGGTCGAGCCGGCCCTCGTCCACGAGGCCGAGCACGGCCGCCGCGGTGAGCGGTTTCGTTACCGAGCCGACGCGGAACAGCGTGCGCGCCGCGTCGACCGGCGTTGCGCGCTCGACGTCTCCGGTTCCGTACGCGCGCAGCATGACCATCTTTCCGTCGTGCACGATGGCCAGCGCGGTTCCCGGCGCGTGCTGCTGCGCCATCAGACGCGGCGCTTCGGCATCCACGAGGCCGGGCAGCGTCTCGATGGCGCCAGCCCGGATGCCGCCGGGCGGTCCGGGGGACGTTGGTGGCAGCACAGCCTGCGTGTCTGGAAGCGGCGCCACGGCCGTGAAGGGTGGAGTGAGCCGCTCGAGGAGCGTCGGCGCTGCAATGACCAGCGCCGCGATCGCCGCGGTCATCAGGTGCCCGAACCAGTGGGTGGTGTGCGTGCCGGCGGCCATGCGGCTGAGTGGCCGCCGAGATTACGTCATGTAAGACCGATATTCAAAGGGCTATTGAACGATTCAGGAGGCGCGCTTCCGTGGGTTGGCCGTCGACTCCACGGCACCAATCTCGACTCGCTCCCGCTTGATGTCGAGCCGGAGCCGTCCGAACAGGCTCATGTAAATGTTGGCCACCCAGACGCACGACATCCACGCGATCGCCAAGCCCCGCCAGCCGGGCAGCAGCAGGTGATAGCCGGTGCCCGCCACGACCGCCGCCGAGACGTAGTGGCTGAAGCAGTACTCGCAAGTGAAGAGGTAGAACCACTTCCGCACCACCCACGAGTGCCGGCGGTTCTCGCTGCGCCGCTCACACCAGGTGCGGACTTCCTCGAGCACCTTCTCGTGGGTGACGGTCCACGCCAGGCAGGCCACGACGCCCGACAGGATGAACAGCCACAACAGCTGAGTGAGCGCCGACGGATCAGGCATGCCCCTCGCCGGTGCAAATAGCGAACCGGCGTTAAGCCGGTTTGCCAGACACTGCGCGAACCGGCGTCAAGCCGGTTTGCCAGACACTGCGCGAACCGGTGCCGAAAACCGGCACCCCGAGGGGGCAATCCCGGGGTGCCGGACCCGCTATGCCCGAGCGCCTGACGACGCGCGCCCGCGGCGCATACGCGACGCGACCGCCATCAGCCCTGCGCCGAGCAGCAGCAGACTTGCCGGTTCGGGGACCGGTTCGGTGGTGAGCTGGCCGTAGAGCAGCGCCGAGTTGTCGGCGCCCTCGGGCGAACTGAAGACGTTCTCGATGGTCGTGCCGCCGTCGGTCGAGAACCCGAGCAGGTTGAAGAAATAGAGGTCGGTCCCCACCATCACCGGCACGTTCACGATCGGCGTGGTGATCGTCACGATGTCGTCGTCTGCGGGCGAACTGCCGCTGGTGTTCGGCGTCTCGTCGTGCGCGAACGGAAAGACGGCGTTCACCGAGGCGGGCGCGCCGTTGGTATCGAAACCGAAGTCGAGATCCACTCCGGTCAGGTTGGGAACCGGGATCACTTCGTTGAAATGCGTGAACTCCCCGAGTAGCAGCGGCACGCCCACGGCGGCTCCCAGGATGTCGGCGCCGGGCACGAACAGGTAGCCGCTGTCGGGCGCAACGCCGTCACCCCAGGTGATGGCGCCGGTGCCCTCGCCGGTCACGCTGGTTCCGCCGACGGGGTTGCTCCAGGTGCCGCTGATGTTGGTGATGTCGAAAGGGCCCGCGCCGGCCGGCACGGCGGCAAGGGCGGCGACGAGAGTCAGGGACGGTGCCAGGTACGTGAACGTTCGATTCATTGTGATGCCTCCGGCGGCAGCGGTGCCCCCGGTGCCTGTCTGGCCCCTGCAGCTGCTCCTCAGAGATGTCAACGAGGCCCGGGGGGAGGGCGAACATGGCCGTGGCAGCGCAGCCGCTGCGCGGCGGCGCGCTGAGTCCGGTCGCGCCAGCTACGCGCGGCGGGTCAGTTCGGCTGCGGTTCGCAGCAGCAGGTTCGCGTCCACCGGCTTGCCGATGTGACGCTGGTAGCCGGCGCGCATCGCCTTCGCGGAGTCTTCTTCCCGTGCGAACGCGGTGAGCGCGATCGCCGGAAGGGTGGCGGCGTCGCGTCCGCCCTCGCGAATCTGCCGGATCAGATCGTAGCCGTCCTGGTCGGGCATGCCGACGTCGCTGACGACGAGCTGCGGGGCGAATGTCTCGAGCGACGCGAGCGCCGACGGGACGTCCGCCACCTCGCGGACGTCGGCATGAGCCTCGCGGAGCAGCTGGCTGACGAGGACTCGCGCGTCGCTGTCGTCTTCCACCACGAGCACGCGGACTCCCGCAAGCTGGTGGCGCTCGTCATTGGGCGCGGTGGCCGGCAACGCGCGCCGCTCGCTGGAAGACGGAAGGTGGACCGTGAACGTCGCGCCGAGGTTGACGCCCCCGCTCTCGACCGAGACCGACCCCTCATGCGCCTCCACGAGGTGCTTGACGATGGCCAGTCCGAGGCCGAGACCACCATGCCAGCGCCTCGTGCTCGAGTCCTCCTGCCGGAACCGTTCGAAGATGTACGGAAGGAATTCGGCGGTGATGCCGCGTCCCTGATCCGCGACCGAGATGTCCAGGCCCGCCGGCGAGGACGCGAGGCGGACGACGACGGTGCTGCCGGCGGCCGAGAACTTCACCGCGTTGTCCAGCAGATTCCAGATGACCTGTTGAAAGCGCGCCTGATCCCACAGGATCTGCGGGACCTGCTCGAGATGGGTCTCGATCTGGATGTCCCGCGCCTGGGCCGTCGCAGTCAGCGCGTCGACCGAGACCTGGAGCGTTTCGCGCGGATCGAACCATTCCCGCTCGAGCGTCAGCTTGCCCGAGGTGATGCGCGAGACGTCGAGCAGGTCGGCAATGAGCTGCGTCTGCACCCGGGCGTTGCGCTCGATCGCCTCGATGGCGCGCACCGCCTCGGGTTCGGTATCGCGGATGCGCCGTTTGAGCACGTCGGCCCAGCCGACGATGGCGTTCAGCGGCGTGCGCAGCTCGTGGGACAGGGACGCCAGGAACTCGTCCTTGATGTTGTTGGCCCGCTCGGCCTCGGCCCGCGCCCGTTGTTCGCTGGTGAGCAGGCGCTCGCGATCGGCCTCGATGGCCTTTCGCTCGGTGATGTCGGTCGCAATCGCGAGACGCGTGCCGGGCACCGAGTGAATCGACACGCTCCATTCGAGATGGATGGGCCACCCGTCGGCGCCGGTCAGCGAGAACACGCCGCGCCACTCGCCCTTCGCCTCGAGCGCCCGGTTGATCTTGGGAAGGGGATCGTGGCCGGCGAGAAAATCCGTCACGCGCCGGCCCACCAGCTCCTCGCATGGGCGGCCCAGCATCTGACAGAACGCCGGATTCACCTCGAGGAACACGAACGCCGCGTCGAAGAGCGCGATGCCGTTCAAGGCGCGCTCGAACACCGCCTTGAATTTGGCTTCGCTGCCACGCATCGCGTCTTCGGCCCGTCGCGTGCGCAGGAACGCGTTGACCGTGGCCACGAGCACCGGCGGCTCGACGGGATGCGTGATGTAGCCGTCGGCGCCCGCCTCGAACCCCTGGACCTGGTCCGACACCGCGACGAACGTCGCCGAGAGATGGATGACCGGGGTGCGGGCCGTGCGCGGGTCGGCCCGCAGCAGCCGGCACACCTGCAAACCGTCGATGTCCGGCAGGTTGACGTCGAGGACGATCAGGTCGGGCTGGTTCAAGGCGAACTCGAGAGCCTCGTTACCTGTTTCGGCCTCGACCACCGTGAAGCCCTCGGCGCGGAGGACGCGGCTCGTCGAGTAGCGCGTGGCCGGATTGTCGTCGACCACGAGAATCGTGGCGTGCGGACTACCGGCCATTGTCCTTCCCGGGCGCGAGTTCCTTGGGAATCGTCACCGAAAACGTCGACCCTTCGCCGACGACGCTCGTCACCGCCACGTCGCCGCCCAGCACCTGCGCCAGCTTGCGGCTGAGCGACAGCCCGAGCCCGGCGCCGCGGAGCCGCTTCTGAATGGGAGCGTCTACCTGCACGAAATCCTGAAAGATGGCGCCGAGGTATTCGGGCGCGATGCCGATCCCCGTGTCCGACACCGCGAAGGTGACGAAGTGCTCGTTCGTGACCCCGGCCGTCACGCGCACTTCGCCCTTGGGGGTGAACTTCAGCGCGTTGGAGATGAAGTTCCGGAGGATCTGCGACAGCTTCTTGTCGTCGGAATACAGCGACCCCACGCCGGCGGGCTCTTCGAAGATCAGCGACACCGAGTCGGACGACAGGATGGGCTTGAACATGCCGCGCAGCGCGGAGAACAGATCGACCATCTCGAACCAGGCCGGCGAAATCGTCACCCGGCCGGCTTCGACCTTCGCGAGGTCGAGCAGGTCGTCCACCATTTCCGAGAGCTCGGTCGCGGACGTGCGAATGAACTCCACCTGCACCTGCTGTTCGGACGTCAGCGGGCCATCGAGCCGATCGAGCAGAATCCGCGCGATGCTCCGGATGGCGCCGAGCGGCGTCCTGAACTCGTGGCTCATGTAAGAGAGGAACCGGCTTTTCAGCTCGGACGCTTCACGCAGGCGCGTCGCGTTGTCCTCGAGCTCCGCGTACAGGGCCACGACGCCCTGGTTGGTTTCGGCGAGCTCGCTCGTGAGCGCCTCGAGCTGCTCGCGCAGGCGGACGAGCTCGTCGTTCATGTCCGCCCCTTGGGGTCTTCAGCGCGCCGGCGGACCACAACCACGGTGGAGTCGTCGCGGCCGCGAGTGTGATCGCGATGGATCACCGCAGCGACGATCGCCGGATGCCGCGCCAGCAGCCCGTCGTCGGATCCGGTGAGCGCCCAGCGGCCGTTCACGCCGTCCGAATGCATGATGAGCATCGACCCGGCGGGGCATCGATAGTCCAGCGTGTGCGCCTTGCGCCCGAGCAGACCGACGGTGCCGTTGTGGCTGACCATCCCACGACTCTCCGTCGCGCTGACGATCGAGCCCGAGATGTTGCCGATGCCGGCGTACCGCACCGCACCGGAGGGCAGGATCTGCGCGGCGGCGACGGCGGCGCCGCGGCTGCCCGCGAGCTCGCGATGGGCACTCTCGAAGAAGGCCGCCGGGTCGTCGAAGGCGTGCGTCTCGAAGGCGGCGGCCGCGAGCAGGGCCGCCTCGGCCGCCAGCGGTCCGTGCCCGAGGCCGTCGGCCACCATCACGGCGATGACGTCGTCCCGTTCGACGATGCGCCACGCATCGCCGCAGACCTGCTCGTTCGTGGCCGGCGTCGAGACGGCCGCCCAGTCGAACAGCCCACCGCCGCGGCCCATCTCCCCGTCGGCAACGCGCGAGAGCACTACGGTGCCGGCGCCGGGAGTCGAGTGGATGTCGAACGTGGCGGACAGCCGGCGCACGGCGCCAAGCCCCGTGCCGGCGGTGCCTCCGCTCGAGAACCCATCCCGGAGCCATCGCGGCAGGTTGGCCGTACCCGGGCCGCGGTCGATCGCCAGCACTTCGACGAACGTCCGGTCGCCGATGGTGAGCGGTTGCAGCAGCAGGCGCCCGTCCTGACCGTACTTCGACAGGTTGGTGGCCAGCTCGGTGGCGACGATCGCCACCTCTCCGCAGCGCACGTCCGAGAAACCGGCGTTCCGAGCGACACGCGTCGCCGCGCGACGCGCATCGCCGATCTGACTGGCCTCGACGACGGGAACGCAGAGCTGTCCGGTCATCCCGCGCGTCATTTCCACCGGGTCACACTGACGCGCGTCCCGCGCCCCTCCGCTGTCTCGATTTCGAAATCGTTGACCAGCCGGCGGGCGCCGGACAGCCCCAGTCCCAGCCCGCTTCCCGACGTCCAGCCGTCGGTCATCGCGAGCTTGAGGTCGGGAATGCCGGGGCCCTGGTCCACGAAGTGGAGCCGCAGCCCGACACGTCCGCCGTCGGACAGCATTTCCCATCGCATCTCGCCGCCCCGGCCGTAGACGACGACATTGCGAGCCAGCTCGCTTGCCGCGGTGACGATCTTGGTCTGGTCCACGATGCCGAATCCCAGACCCTGCGCGAGCCGGCGCACGCCCTGGCGCGCCAGCACGACATCGTGCTCGGACTGGATGGCGACGACGTCAGAGCTGGTGACGGTCATCGCGGCGCAAGACGCGCCCGCAGCAGCTTCATCCCACGCTCCACGTCGAGCGCCGTGTCCACGCCGGGCAGGCTGAGCCCCAGCTCTACCAGCGTGATGGCCACTGCCGGACGCATCCCGACGAGGACGGTGTTGGCATCGAGGATGCGGGACATGGCTGAGATGTTGGCGATCATGCGGCCGATGAACGAGTCGACCATCTCGAGTGCCGAGATGTCGATCAGCACTCCTTTGGCTCCGGTCCGTTCGATCTGATTGGTGAGATCGTCTTGCAGGGTCCGCGCCAGCCGATCGTGCATGTCGACCTGGATCGTGACCAGCAGGAAGTCACCCATGCGAAGGATGGGGATGCGTTCCATGCGGGCGCTACGAGGGCTTCACTTTGGAGACGGTCTGGCCGGTGCGCTGAAGAGCGATCGCGAGCGCATCCGCGAGCGTCGACTTCGTCGTCACCCCCTGCAGATCGACCCCGAGGTGCACAATCGTCTGCGCAATCTGCGGCCGGATGCCGCTGATGATGCAGTCGGCGCCCATGAGTCGGATCGCCGTGACCGTCTTGAGCAGGTGCTGCGCCACCAGCGTGTCGACGGTGGGGACGCCGGTGATGTCGATGATGGCGATCTCGGCTCCGATCTCGACGATGCGCCGCAGCAGCGATTCCATGACGATCTGGGTGCGCGCGCTGTCGAGCGTGCCGATCATCGGCAGGGCGATGATGCCGTCCCAGAGCTTCACGACCGGCGTCGACAGCTCGAGCATCTCTTCCTGCTGGCGGATGATGATCTCTTCACGGCTCTTCTGAAAAGCTTTCACCGTGTGCATGCCGAGCGTGTCGATGAGCTCGGTCGCGGCCCAGGTTTCCTCGGCCAGCGCCACCGCGTCCTTCTCGGTTGCGCGACGAATCCGTTCGAACAGCGGCTTCTTCAGCGAGAAGACGAACGTCGCCGTCTCTTGTGCGGAGAATCCCTGCATCGCTCGCGTGCGTGACACGTCGTCCAGAAACGAGCGCACCGGCGCCCAGTCGGAGCTCATGACGTCCGCGTTCGCCTCTGAGGCGGAGGCAACGAGCTTCAGGAACTCCGAGGCCTGGCCTTCGACGTCCCTGTCGCTGATGCGATTGTCGGACGACGCGCTCAGCTCGGACATCCAGTCCGCGAGGAGTCCTGTCGTGTCGTTTCTGAGAATGTCGGCGGTTTTCACCCGCGCATATGCCATCAAAACTCCTCGAAGTAAGGGAGGCATCGTACCCCGTGCGCGAGAGTCGACGGCCGATGAGAGGATTTGACGGCAAATCCAACTCATCCGTGACGCTGGCGCGCGGGATGGGAGTGAGGAATCAGCGCCCGAAATAGCGAACCGGCGTTAAGCCGGTTTGCCAGATACTGCGCGCGGGCCGCGTTCTTAGCGGCCCGTGCTTTCGGCGTCGTCCGCGTCGTCCGCCGTCGTGGCGGACTCCGACTCGCGCGCGACCGCCTGCACCTGACGCCGGTCGGCTTCGGAGAACGTCCAGTCGCCTGGGCGGTTCAGCGTCAGTTCCTCGTCGGTCCACAGCGGGCGCATCAGGCCGGTGTGCCCGTGGCCGGGCGCGCGCAGGAGCAGGTGCCCGATCTCGTGCGCGATCGCGCGGCCCAGCAGCTCGTTCGCGCCCAGCCCCGTGCGGTGCGCGACCCGCAGCACGGCGTCGTAGTAGACCGTCGCCACCACCGTCGCGCGCCCCGACGGATCGATCGGCGCAAACCCAAGCTGGACCCCGGTGTCGCCGCTCGCGGGGGCCGGTATCACCCGCACGACGAGATCGCCGGCGTCACGCACGGTCCGGCACGGGTGGGCCGCCCCGCCGCGGCTGCAGTCGCGCCATTTCACGGCGATGCCGGCGCTGGCGATGGCGTCCGTCGCCGCGCGCATGGCGGCCGTGCGCCCGGCGCGGTTGCCCGTGGCCGTGTCGTACAGCCGGATCACGACGTTGATGGGATCGGCCTGCGCCGGCCAGGCGGCGAGCAGGGCGAGGACGAACGTGACGGCCGTAGCCGTCCGGGCAAGGGTCTGCAGCATGGCGGCGCGCAACAGGGAACGCCTGATTACCGAGACGAGGCGTGCGTCGCGGCACACCCAACAGGCGAACCGGCTCAACGCCGGTTCGCTCGGCTACCCTAGCACACGCGGATCGCGCAACGGTGGTCACCTTCGCGGGTGTGAGATCGGCCGAAGCGATGTCCAAACATGTCCATCGGTCTTCGTGTGCGCGCACGCCGGCACGTGCGTTCGCGTCTCCTGAGCTGCATCGCAGCGATTCGCGGCCCAAATGTCGAATATCCGCGCCTCGAATGAATTGACACTCCCTCACGACGGGCGTAGCCTTCGCCACGTTTCAGTGCGGGTTCGGTCACAGGGGGCCTCCAGGTCGCGGTACCCCATCGGTCAGTAAGGGGTGCGTACCCGACAGGCCTCATGGCGCCACACGTGGCGAGTGGAGGCACTCTATGCGCGCGCGGACGAGCTGGTCGTGGCTTGTCTTCCTCTTGTTGTCAGTCCTGCTTCCATCCGCTGCCCTCGCCCAGGGCTCCATCGGCGGTTCTGTGAAGGACACCACCGGCGCCGTACTACCGGGTGTCACGGTCGAAGCGGCCAGCCCGGTGCTCATCGAGAAGGTGCGGACCACGATCAGCGACGGCAGCGGCCGTTATCAGATCGTCGATCTCCGTCCCGGCACCTACACCGTCACGTTCACGCTGCCCGGCTTCAACACGGTGAAGCGGGACGGTGTGGCGGTGGCCGGATCCGGCAACGTCGCCGTGGACGCGGACCTGCGCGTCGGCGCGCTCGAGGAGACCGTCACGGTCACCGGCGAGACGCCGGTCGTCGACACGCAGTCGATCACGCAGCAGCGCGTCATCAACTCCGACATGGTGGATGCGCTGCCGAGCGCCCGCAACTACTTCGGCCTGGCGCGCATGATTCCCGGCACGCTCGGCGGCGGCAACGACGTCGGCGGCTCGCTCGTTCAGGACGTCGGCCAGAGCGTCATCGTGCACGGCAGCAGGAACGTCGATCAGCGCGTGACGGTCAACGGCGTCAGCACCATGACGCTGCAGGCCGGCGGCAACATCGGCGGCCAGACGCCCGACGTCGGCTCGGCGTCCGAGGTGACGGTCGACACCAACTCGCTTTCGGCCGATCTGCCGACCGGCGGCGTGCGCATCAACTTCGTGCCCAAGGACGGCGGCAACCGGTTCTCGAACTCGACCTTCCTCACCTTCGCGAACGAGAGCCTGCAGGGCGACAACTTCTCCGACGAGCTCCGCACCGCCGGCCTCGGCACGCCCAACAAGCTGGTGAGTGCGTTCGACATCAACGAGTCGCTCGGCGGCCCGTTCAAGCAGAACAAGGTGTGGTTCTGGTTCTCGACGCGCTACAACAAGACCGAGAACGAAGCGCCCGTCTTCGCCAACAAGTTCGCGTACGATCCGGTCAACTTCTACAAATACGAGCCCGACACGTCGAACCCCGGGGTGAACAAGGGCACGCAGATCAATAGCAGTCTGCGCGTGACGTGGCAGGTGACGCCGCGCAACAAGATCGCCGGCACCTACAAGGCCGACAAGTGGTGCAACTGTCCCAACAACATCAGCGCCACCATCTCGCCCGAGGCGGGCCGCGACCGACGCTTCCCGCGCCTGCGCCAGGAGCACGGCGAGTGGACGTCGCCGATCAACAACCACATCCTGTTCGAAGCCGTGGGTCTGCACCTGTTCGAGCGCTGGGGCAACATGCACTATCGCGTGCACGATGGCTCACTCGACGATCCGGCGATCGAAGACGTGCTGCCGCAGCTCTACGCCGTCATGGAGCAGGGAGGGCCGTACGCGGGTCTGAATTACGGCATCCTGTCGAACTACAACAACACGGCGGTGCCGAGCTGGACGTACCGCGCGGCGATGTCCTACGTGACGGGGTCCCACGCGTTCAAGTTCGGGTTCAACCGCACCCACGGCTATCTGGACGAGTACCAGTACACGCTCAACCCGGCCGCCCTGCGATTCAACAACGGCGTCCCCAACCTGGTCACCGAACGCCCGACGTATCGCGTCATCACCAACCTCGACAACGACCTGGGCTTCTACGCGCAGGATCGTTGGACGGTCAACCGCTGGACGGTGCAGGGGGCGATCCGCTTCGACTACTTCGCGACCAGCTCTCCCGAGCAGCACCTTGGGCCGGAGCCGATCGCGCCGAATCGCAACATCACCTTCCCCGCGCAGAAGGCCATCTCCTGGAAAGACCTCACCTATCGCAGCGGCTTCGCCTACGACATCTTCGGCAACGGCAAGACCGCGCTCAAGGTGGCGTTCAACAAGTACCTCCTCGGCCAGACGCTGAACGGGCTGGGCCGCGATCCGAACCCGATCGTCGCCCTGCCGACGAACGCAACCCGCGGGTGGAACGACCTGACCTTCGGCGCCGGCGATCCCCGCTCGGGGAACTACAGGCCCGACTGCGACCTGGCGAACCCGCTCGCCAATGGCGAGTGCGCGCAGATCAACAACCTGGCGTTCGGCGCTTCCGTTCTCCCCTCGACGAATCCTGGGGTCCCTGGTCCCGACTTGTTCGACAAAGACCTGATCTCCGGCTTCAACCACCGGCAGACGAACTGGGAGTTCTCCAGCAGTGTGCAGCACGAGGTGATGCCGGGTATGGCGCTCGACGTCGGCTACTTCCGCCGTGCGTGGGCGCATTTCCGCGTCACCGACAACCTCCTCGTCAGTCCGCAGGACTACACCCGGTTCGATATCGTGGCACCGGCCAATCCGAATCTCCCTGGCGGCGGTGGTTACACGGTCCACGGTTTCTACGATGTGGCGCCGGGCAAGTTCGGCCAGGTGCGCAACCTGAACGCCCTCTCGGACGCATACGGCGATCAGTTCGAGAACTGGAACGGCGTGGACATCACGGTGAACAGCCGCATGAAGAACGGCGTCACGCTGCAGGCGGGACTCAGCACGGGCAAGACGATGGAGGACAACTGCGCGATCGTCGAGAAGCTCCCCGAGATGAACTTCTTCCCGACGAATGTCGCGCCGGCGGTCGGAACGCTGCCGGCGTCGTGGCGCGCCGCCGAGTGGTGCCACCGTGAATCGCCGTTCCTGACGCAGTTCAAGGCGTATGGTGTCTACATCGTGCCGAAGATCGAGGTGCAGGTGGCGGGCTCGTTCCGCAGCCTGCCCGGTCAGATCGGGCCGCCGGCGCTGCCACCGAACAACGACGTCCAGGTGGCCTTCACGGCCACCAATGCGTTCCTGGCGGCCAACTCCACCCTGGGCCGGGCGCTGGCCGGCGGCACCCCGAACGTCAACCTGCAGTTGCTCGAGCCGTACACCGAGTATCTCGATCGCCGGAACGAGCTCGACCTGCGGTTCGGCAAGATCCTGCGCTTCGGCAGGCAGCGCGCCGTGGTGAGCATGGACATCTTCAACGCGCTCAACTCGAATGCGCGCATCACGGTGAACCAGTCGTACGCGGCGTATCCGCGGCCGACGGAGATCCTGAACGCCCGGCTCGTGAAGTTCAGCGTGAACTACGAGTTCTAAGAGCCTGGAGGCAGAGTAGGCAGAGTAGGCTGAGTGGGCAGAGTAGGTGGGCGGGACAGGTAGGCGTTCGTAGTTGCGGGCCTTTAGACCCGTCTGCAAGCGTTCGCCCTACTCCGCTCACTCTGCCTACTCTGCTTACTCCGCCAGGGTTTCCATGGTCCACCTCCTCCTGGGCGCGTTCTTCCTCTCCGGCGTCAGTGGCCTGATTTATCAGGTCACGTGGGTCCGGCAGTTCGGCAACGTCTTCGGCAACACCATCCACTCGGCGTCGATCGTCGTCGCGGTGTTCATGCTGGGGCTCGGCGCCGGGAGCTATCTGGCCGGTGTCTGGGCGGATCGGCAGATCAGCCGTGGTCCCGCGCGGCTGGTGCGGTCCTACGCGTGGGCGGAAGCGGCGCTCGCGGTGCTCGGTCTCACGTTGTCGCTCCTGCTGCCGCACCTGGCCGACGCCGTGGCGGGCTGGTCTCAGTACGGCACCAGCGCTCGCGGCTGGCACGAGCTCTCCACGGGCTCGTACGCGGTGCGCGTGGGGCTCGCCCTCGGCCTGCTGGCGCCGGTGACGCTGACGATGGGCGCCACCCTGACGCTCCTCATTCGCGCGCTCGTACCCTCTGACGTGCATGCCAGCGGCTGGCAGATCGCGCGGCTGTACGGAGCCAACACGGCCGGCGCCGCGGCCGGCGCGCTGCTGACCGACTTTCTCCTCGTGCGCCTCGCCGGGTTGCAGGCGTCGCAGGTCGCGGCCGCCGGGCTCAACCTCGTGGCGGCAGCCCTCGCGCTCGCGGCGCTGCGCATGAGGCCGTCGCCGCTTCCGGCCGCGGCGCACGAGCCCGACGCCCGCTCGGAGACCGCGCTGCCCGGCCTGGTGGTGGCCGTGGCGGCGGCGCTCGCGTTGTCCGGGTGTGCGGTGATGGGGCTGGAGATGCTGTGGCTGCGGCACTTCAGCATCCTGCTCGGCGGATTCCGCGCCGTCTTCTCGCTGGTGCTGGCGCTGCTGCTCCTGGCCGGCGGTGCCGGCGCGCTCGCCGGCGGCTGGCTGCTGCGCCGCGTCGGACGGCCGGCGGATCTGTTGGTAGCGGCGTACGCGATCTTCGTTGCTTCGACGCTGGCCGGGATCGCGTGGACCGACGCTGGCGCGCTGGCGGCTCGCGGGCAGGGTATCTCGGCCACGCTCGCGTCGCTGCCGCCCGCCGGCCGCGCGCTCGCCGAGCTGTGGTTCAATCTGCGCCCGATGCTGCTCGAGGTCGGGCTGCCGGTGTTCGTCGCGGGCGTGTCCTATCCGCTGGCGAACGCCGTGGTGCAGCGCACGCTCGAGACCGTCGGCCGCCGCGCCGGGATGCTGTACCTGGCCAACACCGCCGGCGCCGTCTGCGGCTCGCTCGCCGCCGCGTACTTGCTGCTGCCCCGGTTCGGCATGCAGACGGCGGCCGCGCTGCTCGCGGCGCTGGCCGCCGCCGCCATCCTGCCGCTGTGGTACGCGCGCGCGTCGCGCGGTCCGGCGGTGGCCGCGGGTACTGTTGCCGCGCTCGCCGTCGGGGGCTGGATGCTGCTGCCGCCGGACTATGTCCTGCGGCGGGCGCTGGTCGTGCCGGAGGGCAATCGTGTACTGGCGACGAGCGAGGGCACGACGGAGGTGATCGCGGTCGTGGAGGCGGCGCGCGGCCGTGCGCTGCTCACCAACGGTCACGCGATGTCGTCCACTGCGCCGCTCGACCAGCGCTACATGCGCGCGCTCGCGCACGTGCCCCTGCTGTCGATGGACGGCCCGCGGCGGGTGCTCGTCATCGGCTTCGGGGTCGGCAACACGGTCCACGCGGCGACGCTGCACCCGTCGGTCGAGCAGGTGGACGTGGCGGAGCTGTCGGAGCACGTGCTCGCGCATGCCGGCTTCTTCAGCGCCGCCACGGGCGACGTGCTGCGCCACCCGAAGGTGGCGGTCTATCTCAACGACGGGCGCCAGCATCTGCGGATGGCGGCGTCCGCCAGCTACGATCTCGTCACGCTCGAGCCGCCGCCGATCGCGCACGCCGGCGTCGCCGCGTTGTACTCCCGTGAGTTCTACCGCCTGGTCCGCTCCCGCCTCACGGCCGGCGGCTACGTCAGTCAGTGGCTGCCGGCGTATCAGGTGCCCGGGGAGAGCAGCCTCGCCATGGTGCGCGCCTTCCTCGACGTGTTCCCCCGGGCGGTGCTGCTCTCGGGCACACAGGCCGAGCTGCTGCTCGTGGGGACGCCGGGGCCGCGCCTCGAGATCGATCCCGAGCACCTGCGGCAGCGGCTCGATGGCGCGCCCGGCGTGCGGGCGGATCTCGCCAGGATCGATCTGGCGCAGCCGCGCGACATCGTGGGGTCGTTCGTCGGCTCCGACGCCACGTTGCGCGCCGCCACCCGTGAATCGGCGGCCGTCACCGACGATCGGCCCATCCAGGAGTACGGCGTGCTGTCGGGGCTCTCGACGGCGCTGCAAGGCGTCCCCGCGTCGCTCTTCGATCTCGGGGACGTCGCGTCGTGGTGCCCTCGCTGCTTCGAGCGCGGGCGTCCGGTGCCGCAGATGGCCGATCTCGACGCCTATCTGGGGCTGCTGCGCGAAGCCTACGAGACGCCGGTGGCGGCGGTGGCGGCCGCGGCCTCGGCGCGCCGCGGCCAGCGGCGGTTCCTCGGCAGCGCCTATCTCGGCACCGTGCTGCCAGACACCGCGGAGGTGTACAACATCCTCGGCACGGCCGAACTCGGCCAGGGCCGGGTGGAGGACGCGGTGCGCGCGTTCGAGATGGCGCTGCGGCTCGAGCCGGAGTCGCCGGCGGCGCGCCGGAACCTGGGACAGATCCGGCACGAGCAGGGGCGTGCGCTGCTCGAAGCGCGGGAGTTCCGCGACGCGGCGGCGGAGCTGCGAGAGGCGATCTCGCTCCTGCCATCGTCGGCGGCGGCGCACAACGACCTCGGCGTGGCGCTGGCGTCGGTGAACGACGTGATGGCGGCGGCGGTGCAGTTCCGCCAGGCCGTCTCGCTCGATCCGGATTTCGAAGAAGCGCGGCGCAATCTGAGCGCCGCGGAGGCGCTGATACGATGACCACTCGTCGATACCTGATCGTGATAGCCGTGGCTGCCGTGTCGATCGCGACGCTGCGCGCGCAGCAACCGCCGCCGTCGACACCCCGCGCGGCTGCCCCCATCGACCTCACCGGAGTCTGGGTGTCGCTCGTCACCGAGGAGTGGCGCTGGCGGATGACCACACCGCCGCGAGGCGACTACATCAGCTTGCCGCTCTCGGACGAAGGCCGCCGCGTGGCCGACACGTGGACGCCGGCGATGGACGGCAGCTGCAAGGCCTACGGCGCCGGTGGCGTGATGTGGATGCCGACGCGGCTGCGCATCGCCTGGGACGGCGACCGCGTGCTCAAGGTCGAGACCGACGCCGGCCAGCAGACGCGCCTGCTCGGATTCGATGCCGCGCGGCCCGCGGGGCCGCCCAGCCTGCAGGGATTCTCCGTCGCGACATGGGAGCCGATTGGTGGTGCTCCGGTGATGCCGTTCGGCGGCGGGCGCGCCAATCCGCCGCAGCCGGCGGGCCACGCGCTGAAGGTCGTGACCACGAATCTCACCGAAGGCTGGCTCCGCCGTAACGGCGCGCCCTACAGCGATCGCGCCACCGTGACCGAGTACTGGGATCGAGTCGCGTTCCCCAACGGCGACGACTTCCTGGTGGTCTCGATCTATCTCACCGACCCGCTCTATCTGACGAGCGAGTACACGCGCAGCGCCCACTTCAAGCGTGAATCCGACGCCTCGAAATGGCGTCCCACCCCGTGCCGTTCGCTGTGAGGCGTCCCCATCATGCATAGGCCCAATCAATCCCTTTGCCGGCTCGTCGTCGTGCTGGCGTGTGTGACCGCGCCCGCGGTTCTGGCGCAGGGCCCCGCGGCGCCTGCTCCTCCGCGCATGGTCGACCTGGCCGGCTCGTGGGCGATGTCGAACGACGAGGAGCTGCTGATCCGCATCGACCCGGGTCCCGAGCTCGAGAACTTCACCGGCTTTCCGCTGAACGCGGCCGGACGGCAGAAGGCGCTGGCCTGGAACTCCACGATTCAGGCGGTGCCCGAGCACCAGGCGCGGCCGCACCCGGCGCAGTACTCGATGCGCGGCCCGGGCCCGAACTTTCACATGGGCGAGGTGATCGATCCGAAGTCGCGGCAGCTGGTCGCCTACACGGTCACCGGCCTCTTCCAGAACGCCAACCGCACCATCTGGCTCGACGGACGGCCGCATCCGTCGCAGTTCGCCGAGCACCTGTGGAGCGGCTTCTCGACGGGCGTGTGGGAGCGGGGGATGCTCAAGGTGACCACCACCCACATGAAGCAGGCGTTCCTGCAGCGCAACGGCATTCCCAGCAGCCCCTACGGCGTGATGACGGAGTTTTTCATCCGCCACGGCGATCGGCTGATGCTGGTGTCGCAAGTGGACGATCCCATCTACCTCGACGAACCGATGGTCCGCACCTCGACGTTCAAGTGGAACCCCGGCCAGCGCGAGAACCCCATCGTGCAGGTGGAAGTGGCCGAGGAGCTGCCCGATCTGAAGCCGGGCGACGTGCCGCACTATCCGCTGGGATTCCGCCAGACCGACTACGCGGACTCGAACGGCCTGCCGTGGGCGGCGGCGCTCGGCGGCGGCGCGACCCTGTATCCCGAGTACGCCGAGACGCTGCAGCGGATGACGCGCGAGCGGACGGGCAACGCGTTGCCGGCAGCCACGGCGCCAACCACCAGCCCGCGGCGTCCGGCCTACGGAGCCACCGGCAGCATCGAGGTGGTGCCGGTTCAAGGGAGCGTGTACCTGCTGGCTGGCGGCGGCAGCAACGTCGTGGTGCAGGTGGGGGAGGACGCCGTCTTCGTCGTGGACACCAACACGGCCGCGATGAGCGACCAGATGCTGGCGGCCATTCGCACGCTGTCCAAGGCGCCGATCCGCTACATCGTGAATACGTCCGCCGATCAGGATCACCTGGGCGGCAACCAGGCGCTCGCGGCGTCGGCGGGGGCGCCGGTGAACGCGTTCCTGCAGCAGGGCGCGCGCGTCTACGCGCACGAGCGCACGTACACCCGGCTGGCGAACCCTCCCGACGGCACCAACCCGGCACCGGTGGCGCTCTGGCCGACCGATGCCTTCGCCGCCGCGAAGAAGACGCTGTTCGTCACCGGTGAGCCGATCGAAATCCTGCACCAGCCGGCCGCGCATACCGACGGCGACCTGATGGTGTTCTTCCGCAAGTCGGACGTGGTGGCCGCCGGCGACGTGTTCGTGCTCACGAGCTACCCGGTCATCGACGCGAAGCGCGGCGGGACGCTGCAGGGCACCATCGACGCGCTGAACCGCCTGGTGGATATCGCGGTGCCCGAATACAACTCCATGGGGGGCACGCGCATCGTCCCGGGCCACGGCCGCGTCGCCAACGAGATCGACGTCGTGGAGTACCGCGACATGGTCACGATCATCCGCGACCGCGTCGCGCAGCTGGTGGCGGAGGGGAAGACGCTCGAGCAGGTCAAGAGCGCGGGCGTGTCGCTCGACTACGACGGCGTCTACGGCACGAGCACGGGTCCGTGGACCACCGACATGTTCCTGGCCGCCGCCTACGCCGAGTTGAGCGCGACGGCGGCGCGCGAACGATCGTCGCGCGGGCCGTCCGCGGCGCCCGGGCGGCGGGCGCCGGCTGCGGCATCGGCGGCGGCGAGCGCCCGCGCGCCGGCCCCGGCGCGCCGTGCGGCGGCGGACCCGTTCGACGGCGTCTGGGTGCTGGACACGGCGAAGTCCCGCTACACGCCGTCCTCGAACATGCCGTATCGACGCGAGACCACCATCACCGTCGACGGCGACGCGATCACCCAGGCCACGTCCACGTGGCGCCGCGTCCAGGGCAACGACTCGCCGCTCGTCCGCGTCACCTACTCCGCCAGGTTGGACGGCAAGGAGTATCCGGTGGAGGCGTCGTCGTCGCGCGTGGCGCTGCGCCGCGTCAACGCCTCCACGGTCGAGCGCACGGCCAGCGGCGATCGCGGTTCGAAGGAGACCGCCACCTGGACCGTCTCGGCCGATCGGCAGGAGCTGACGATGGTGACGTCGGGCGTCGATGTCACCGGCGCCGCGTACAGCAGCACGCAGGTCTATGCGAGGAGGCCGTAGCCTCTAGCCTCTTGCCTTTGGCCTCTAGGTACTACTCTTGTCTATCGCGAAGCTCTTGCTGAAGGCCAGAGGCTAAAGGCTAGAAGCTGCGGGCGCTCGGGGAGTTGTCATCCGAGCGCGGACTATGAATCGTTCGGGCGCACTTCCGATGTACGTGAACGGATAGCAGGTCACCAGCGTCAACGACGGCTCCGGTGTGGGGTCGAGCACCCAGACATCGTCGGGATCCACGATCTGCGTGCTCTCGACTACGTAGGTGTACGTGCCCTCGACGGCCACCAGCCGGATCACGTCGCCGACGTCGATCTCCCGCAGGCGCCTGAAGAACGTGTCGCGGTGCCCGGCAAGCCCCATGTTCCCGGCGCTGCCCGGCAGGGCCGTGCCGGCAATGTGGCCGACGGCGAGCTGCAGCGTGCGCGCATCCTCGCCCTCGCGCACGATGGTCGACACCCCGAGCGTCGGAATCTCCAGACGGCCGAGCACGCGGCGCGTTGCCGCCGGCGCGCTGGCGGCCGCCGCCGGTCGTGCCCCCCGCAGCACTTCGTCGAGCTGTCGCGATTCGTAGTCCTGGTAGAACGCGGCGCTACCCATGCTGCCCGCGACATAGCCGAACGCCGCGAGCGCCACCAGCAGGAGCAGCCGCTCGATCACGAGCACCGCCACCCGGCGCGCGCGCCTGGGCGGCGCCTGTCCGAAGAGGCTCAGGTCAGCGCCCATGCGAATGCAGCGGGGCCAGATAGCCGTCCCGGACGTGGACGACGGGCGCCCGCATGCCCGGCGCGAGCACGCGCACGATCAGCTTGCGATACGACCCGTCGTGCGCGCTGTTGGTGGGCACGTAGCCGATCGTGTATCCCTGCCGGATCTTGACACCGATGTCGCCGACCGCGGCCACGACGTCGCGTTCGGTCCTGGGCGTGTAGAGCTCGCCGCCGGTGCCGCGCGCCAGCTTGCGCAGCAGGCGCTCGTTGCCGACGTTGGCGTCGAGCCGCGCGGTGGACACCGCGTAGATGAGCGCATTGGACCGCTCGGCGCGCCGCAGCATCTCGTCTTCGCGCTGGCGGCTCGCGTTGTCCTCGCCGTCGGACAAGACCACCAGCACGTGCTTCTGGTGCTCGGCCGCCGCCAGCTGGTCGAGCCCGGCAATCACCGCGTCGTGCAGGGCCGTCTGGCCGCCGGGGGGCAGCGCCGCCACTGAGGCCTGCAGCAGGATGGGATTGTTCGTGAACGCGACCGTCTCCGGCAGGCCGCGGCGCACGTGCTCGTTGAAGACGATCGTGAACGCCTGATCCTCGGGCTTGTTCGCCTCGGCAAACGCCATCACACCGGCGTTCACCATGTTGCGCCGCGTGAGCATGCTGGAGCTGTTGTCCACCAGAAGGCCCACCGCGACCGGGGCCTCATCGCCGCTGAACATCGTGATGGTTTGTGGAGTGCCGTCTTCCACGACGTGAAACACCTCGCGCGGCAGCTGACGTAGCGCGTCGCCCTTCCGGTCGAAGACCATCACCTGGAGCACGACGAGATCCGATTCGCTGGAAAAACTGGGCGGGGCAGGGGGCTGCGGCGCGGGTTCCTGCGCGGGCCGGTCGGCCGCCCGTACGACGCTGCCGGCGAGCAGCAGCAGACACAACGTGCGCCTCGGGGTCAGGGGCATCGGCAAACCCGCCTTCAGGGCCGGGGACACGTCCCCAGCCCTGAAGGCTTTGTCACACGTTCTAGGCTACCGCAGGAAGCGGACGCCCGCCGCGCCGGCAAGCGCCAGCAGCCCGACGAGCGCGCCCAGCGCCAGCGGGCTGGCGGTCTCCGGCAGCGGTTCGGTGCGCGTCACCTGCGGCGCGGCGGCTGCCGGCTCAGGATTGCTGCGCCCCGATCCACCCTGCGGGAACGCCTGGGGCGCGGGCGCCGGCGCGGGCTCCGGCGCGCGCGCCACCTGCGACTCGGGCCGCGGGGCCGCCGGCACGCCGGCGCCCTCGATCGAGTTGCGATCGCTGCTGATCTGCGGCTGCGGCGCCGGCGCCTTCTCCGGCTTCCACTCCGTCACCTTGCCCGACGCGTCCACCGAGCTGACGCTCGACTCGGGGCCCGGCTGGCCCTCGGTCGAGAGCACGCGCTCGTTGGTGCGCGCCGCGATCTTCAGCGCCTGATCCTTCGGGTACACGAACTCCTTGCCGGACCGCTCGCCCGGGTAGTACCAGAAGTGCACCGCGGGCGTCTGGCCGGCCGCCGTCTCCTTGAACATCACGACGGTCTCGTTCGAGACCTCGGGACGTTCGGCCTGAACGAAGAGCCAGTGGCCGATCATCTTCTTCTCGTCCCGATCCCACACCTGAACGACGTTGCGCGACGGGGTGTCGGCGAGCTTGAACACATAGGTGCCCGCTGGCAGCGTCACGCCCGGCATCTCGACGGCGCCGCTGAACGTCAGGAACGTCCGGTCGCGGGTGTCGGTCTGCGCCGCTGTCGTGCCGCTGAACACGGCAACAAGCGCGATCACGAGCGCTGTCACGAAGAGTGTTACTCGAGCCATATCGCTGTCCTCCTGCTCCTTCGAACTGAACGGGACATCGGACGCAAAGAGCATCTCGAGGTGCGATGTCTTCCCGCTCACATCCACGATGCAGCGGAAAGTGCATCTTCCATGCCCGCCGTGACGCGAGCGAACTCCAACGTTTGCAGCAGTTGCGACCGAGCTCGACTTGTATGCCCTGTACGAAGCGCCAGGGAGGCGCTGCAAACCTTACCCATCCGGGGCGCAAGCCCGGCGGTCCGCAGCGGTCCGTATTTCAAGCTCCACCGTCACCCGCCGATTGGGTTGCAGCTGCAGCGCGACGGCGTGTCGCTGAGCAACCTGCAGCGCGGCCTGCTCCTGGCGGCGCTCGGCGGCGACCAGAACGGGCTGAAGCGGACGCAGGAGCCGGTCACGGCGCTACGCGCCGACATGAAGAAGCGCTTCGACGAGATGGACGTGCTGCTGGCCGACCGCGAGGAGGGCCGCAAGCTCGTCGCCGATCTGTGCAGCACGTCGGCCGAGTTCGACGCCACCGAAGCGGAGATCGACCGAGGGACGCCGATGCCTCCACGGAGGGCGAGCGGTGCCGGTAGATGTGACGAAGGTGACGGCCGGCCGGCGTAGCGGCCGGCTGCCCGTGCCCGCTATTGCAGGTTGCGGGCGATCAGCGACAGGACGACGACCAGCGCCTGATAGGTGAACAGCGTGCGGCTGTGGCCGGGGCCGGGGTCGCCGCGCAGCGCGCGCCACACGGCCACCGCCCCGAGGATCCACAACAGGCCGACACCGGTGACCCACGCCATGACGCCGATCGTGGCAACGGCGGTCCACCGGTCGTTGCGCGTCATGGCGTTGAACCCGCGCGAGCCATCGAGCTGCCAGACCGGCGTCAGGTTGAACAGGTTGATGAACGCGGTCAGCTCCGCGATAGCCATCCAGATCGGCGCCCCGGTGGCGAGCGCGACGAGCCACGCCGCAATCGCGGCGCCCAGGCCCCAGACCGGACCGGCCAGTCCGATGCGCGCGTCCACGATCGGATCCGTGATGCGCTCCTTGAGCATCACCACGGCGCCCACGCCGGGAATGAAGAGCGGCGCCCCGGCGTGGATGCCGAGACGCCGCAGCACCCAGACGTGCCCCATCTCGTGGATGTAGATCGAGATCGCGAGGCCGAGCGCCAGTGGCCACCCATGCAGCGACCAGTACACGGCGAAGAACCCGAACATCGAGACGAACGTGCTGAGCTTCGTGAGCCCGAGCAGCAGGAACTTTGCCTTGGTGAGGAGCAGGATGCCCAAGGTAACGGCCACGCCGAGTCCCTGCTTCCACCAGGAGCCGGTGGGACGAGAACCTGCGGGCGCGCCCGCGCCGGCCGGCTCGGTATCACGCAACCCTTCGATGCGTTCCGCTATCAGCCGGTGTTGTTCCGAGGCGGCAGGCACGAGCCCCAGCGCGTCCTGCCAGTGCTGGCGGGCCGCGGCGCGGTCGCCGGCCGCGACGGCTGCAGCCGCCAGGTCCGCAAGCTCCCGCAAGCGCGCCCGGTGCACGAGCGCCCCACATGACGGGCACGCGAGAGCGAGCGGCGCCAGCTCGGTGCCGCACCCCACGCACGTACGGTGGCTGTCCGGGGAGTTGGCGGAGTCGAACAGCGGCACGCGTTAGCCGGCCGCCGGCGTGGCGATGCGATACGGTCCGGAGACCGTCACCGCCGGGGCAGCCGTCATCTTCCACGCCTGGAGCATGCCAAACACGATGATGGCCGCGCTGATCAGCCCTCCCGGCATCGAGCCGGCGATGACGAGGACGGGCAGGACGAACGTAAACGCCATCAGCTGGAGCAGCGCGAAGACGACCCCGCCGCCTGTCAGAGGCTCATCGTCGGTACTCGGCGCGGCGGCGGGTGCTTCAGGCGAGGCCTGGGCGGGCGCCGCGGCATCGCCGGCTTGCGTTCCGGAGAGCGACGCCGATGCGCTGGTGGGAGGACCCTCGACCAGCTCCCTGATGGCGAGCGACGAATAGGCGAGCCCGATCGCCCAGTAGGTGAGGACGAGAGCGAGCACCTGGAAGCGGCGCCCGCCGCGGCTGCGCGCCCCGACATGCACGGCGTATCCGACCATGTAGCCGATGGCAATGGCCACCAGGCCGATTTCGTAGCCCGAGATCGCCAGGACCGCGAAGTAGAGTGCCGCCCCGAAGACGGACGCCACAACACCGGCCACGAGCGCCCGAAGGAGCGTTCCCATGTCCCGAGGTGTCGTGGCGTGACGCGACACGTTGTCGGAGCACGCCCGGCAGAGGGTCCGGCCGTTGACGTCGAAGTATTCGGCCTCGATCGATGTCTGACAGAGCGTGCACAGGGTGCCGGCGGATGCCGCGGCGCCGTCGCCGGTGCGCGGAACGACCGATTCGAACTGCAGCTCCCCGCCGTTCTCCGAGGTGGTCATACGGTGATCAACGCTCCGTACCAGTGTTTCGGACGGTCCCCATCAGATCGGTACGCGTGAGCGGCCGGTCCGGTGACGGCGCGTGCACTGTTACGTAGCGGTCGAAGTCGAGGCCCAGGCGGTTGATGTTCTCGATGAGCGCGGCCGTGAACGGGTGCACCGGCTGCCCGGATACCGGCAGCGGGAAATCGGCGGTGAAGAGGATCCGTTCCGTCGGCAGGTGGGCGATCAGCATGCCGTCGCTGTGTTCCAGCTGCTCGACATGGTGCAGTTCGAGCGTGCGGGTGGCGTCGCGCAGCACGAGCGTCTTTTCCACCCCGTCGATCACCGGTTTCTTCTTCGACTTCGCGAGCGCGTCGCCCACGAGCGTCCGCGGCGATCCGAGCGCCGGCAGCAGGAAGTACTTGCCGTTGTCGTCCGTGATGATTGTGATGCCCTCGGCCACGAACGGCGGCAGGCCGCCCGCGTGGTCGAAGTGGGCGTGGGTGTTCACCACGTACCGGATCCGCTTTTTCTGAAAGAGCCGCCGCGTCTCGGCCAGGATGGCCAGGCCACGCGCTTCGTCCTGGCCGGCCTCGATCACCACGGCGTAGTCCTTGAACTCCACGGCCAGCGCCACGTAGCCGCCGGTGATGCGGTAGACGCCGTCCGCCAGCTTGTCGGACGCGACAGCCGGCGCCGTCGCGGCCCCGGCGGCACCGGCCGCGCCGTTGGCGCGGAGCGCCGCTGGCGGGGTCATCAGTTCGTCGAGGTTATCGGGGTTCGTGCGGACGCTGGCGAGGTTGACGACGAACGTCTCCATGCCGGCCTGGCGCTGGCGGATCTGCGCCGGCACCATCAGCCCGCCGACGTCCTGGTAGTTGGAGAAGCGGGTCTCGACGTGAAGGTCGCCGAGAATCGGATGCTCCACCCACGTGTCCACCTGCTCGACGACGTTCCGCTCGCTGATGAAGCCTTCGAGGCGATACGGCGCGCCGGACGGCGCCTTCTGGTCGGGTGTCCACGACACGACCCGGTAGCGAACGTCGTCCACGGTGCGCGGCTGCATCGTGGGCCGGTGCGACGTGGCGCCGATCAGAAAACCCCACGGCGTGGACCAGATCTGGAGCTGCTGCGCCCACGCGGTGTCGGCGGGCGTGATGCTCTGCAGGTAGGTGCCGGGCTGCGGCGGCGCGGCGCCCCGAATGGCCGGCGGATTCGTGGTGCCGGTGGCGAGCGACGCCGGACGCGTGAAGTCGATCGTGCGCGTGTAGTTCGGGATCGACGTCGAGCTCAGCCCGAACGAGATGGTGCGGCTCTGGCCGAAGTTGCCGGTCGCCGCGTTGCCGGCGAAGGTGAGCGCGCGCAGGCCGTTCACGCCCATCGCTCGCGCGGCGTCGGCCACGACTGCGGCGGCGTCCTGGGCCGATGGTCCGGCGGACGCCAGCAGGGCGAGGCAGAGGCCCGCCAGGGTCAGTTGTCTCACGGCCGCGTACTCTCTTCCCCCCCGCCCGCGCGAGCATACTCCTTCCCCTCGAACTGGGCGTAGCGCGCCCGCTGCGCGAGGTAGAGGTCGTGACGGAGGAGAACCGGCGCAACGCGCTCCGGCGGTGGCTGCTCCAGTCCGGCGATGACCTCGTCCCAGCCGAGCGGATCGCCGTCGTCGAGCCGATCCGCGTGGAGCGCCCGCAGCGCGGCGCCCAGCGCGGCCGCGTTCTCCACCTCGACGCGGCGGACCTCGGCGCCGAACACGTCGGCCAGTACCTGCAGGATCTGCCGGTTCGCCGCCGCGCCTCCGGTGACGTGCATCGCGTCCACCTGCACGCCCATCCAATGCGAGTGCAGCGCCAGCGCCGTCATCTGCGCCTCGACCACGGCGCGCACGTTCGCCGCGGCGTCGTGCTCGTCCAGTCCTTGCCGCCGCACGCCGGGAGTGGCGACCATCGGGGTGATTTCCGGCACGAACCACGGCAGCATCAGCGCGCCGCCGTTGCCGGGCGGCGTGGCCTCGAGTGCGCGGGAGAACTGTTCCCACGTGAGCCCGTACTGATCGCGGACGCGCTCGCGCGCCAGCGACCCGTTGCTGAACACCGTGATGCCCATGAACTCGCCGGTGGGCGCGCCGAACACATGGCCGGTGCCGCCCGGGTCCACGCGCGGCGTCCGCATGGGACCGAAGATCGTGTCGCTCGTGCCGAGCGACACCCCCAGCTGCCCCTCGCGCACCAGCCCGAGGCCGATCAGGCTGCAGGGGTTGTCGCCGGACCACACCGCCACCTTGGCGTTGGGCAGACGGAAGCGGCTCCGCCAATACGAGGACAGCCGGCCCGCGATGGCCGACGACGGCGCGATGACGGGGAGCTTGGGGCGCAGGCCGGGCGCCGTGGCGTCCACGGCCGGCATCCACCACTCGCGCGCGGCGAGATCCATCAGGTTCATCCCGGCTCCGTCGCCCGGATCGACCGGCGCGTGACGGCCCACGAGCACCGAGGCGAGGAACGAGCTCACCAGGTGAATGCGGTCGGTGGCCGCGTAGGCGGCCGGCTCGCGCATCGCGAACCGGCGAATCTGCGGGCCGGTGAACCGCTCGAAGGCGCGCGATCCGGTGTGCTGCGCCAGCACCGCGGCGCCGCCCACGGCCGCCTCGATCTCGCGGCATTCGGCGGGCGTGCTCGAGTCCATCCAGATCGGCGCGGTGGGCCGCGACAGGAGCGGCACGATCTGCGAGGGGACCGCACGCCCCGGATGCAGCGATTCGAGCCCGCGCCCGGCGGCGTCGTTGAGGTACACGCTGCCATGCTGCTGCGCCGAGCCCGAGATGGCGGTCAAGCGGGCGAGCTCGAGCCGCTGATCGGCGAGGCGCCCGAACAGCCGGTCGAGCGCCTCGGCCCACATCACCGGCGACGACTGGGCCACGGACGGATCGGAGTGGGGGAGCACGCCGTGCCGCGTGCCGTAATGGCGGAGCTCCTTGTCGAAGGGGAGCGACAGCTCGCAGACCACGCGATGCCGGCCGCCGGAGGCCTCGAGCACGACCGCGCTCAGGCTCTGCGTGCTGGAGTCGAGTCCGAGGTAGAGGGCGCCGTCGGGCGCCATCAGCCGACGCCGAGGAGCAGATCGATCACGAGCTGGTCGAGCCGCTCGTAGGCGAGACGGCGCGACGCGAGCGCCTGGCGATCGAACGATTCGGCCTCGAGAGTCTCGGCGGCCTGGCGCGAGTAGGGCTCCAGCTCGCCACCGTCGCCGCGGATCTCGGCGAGCACGGTTTGAATGCCGTCGTGGGCGGCAAAGGCGCGCGCCTTCTGCTTCAGGATCAGGTACGTCCGCATGCAGCCGCGCGCGAAGTCCCACACGCCCTCTTCGTCCTCGGTGCGGTAGGCGTGCGCGTCGAAGTGCCGCGGCCCGTCGTAGCCCTGCTCTTCGAGCAGCTTCACCAGGAAGAAGAGCGGCTTGATCGATTCGGAGCCGAAGCGCAGGTCCTGATCGAAGCGCCCCGGCTTCTGATCGTTGAGATCGATGTGAAAGAGCTTGCCGGCGTCGAGCGCCTGCGCGACGGCGTGGACGACGCTGAGCCCGGCCATCTGTTCGTGCGCGAACTCGGGATTGACGCCCACCATCTCCGGGTGGGCGAGCGTGGGGATGAACCCCAGATAGGCGCCGGTGGTGGGAAAGTAGATGTCGCCGCGCGGCTCGTTCGGCTTGGCTTCGAGGGCGAAGCGCAGGTCGTAGCGCTGGTCGCGGGCGTAGTCGCACAGGAAGTCGATGGCCTCGCGGAAGCGCTTGATGGCCTCGATGGGATCCTTGCCGGCATCGACCTCGGCGCCCTCCCGCCCGCCCCAGAACACGTAGGTGCGCGCGCCCAGCTCGACGCCCAGGTCCATGGCGCGCATCGTCTTCTGCACGGCGTAGCGGCGCACGCGGACGTCGTGCGACGTGAACGCGCCGTCCTTGAACACCGGGTCGGTGAACAGGTTGGTGGTGGCCATCGGCACGGTGACGCCGGTGGCGTCGAGCGCGGCGCGGAACTCGCGCACGATGCGGTCGCGCTCGGCCGCCGTGGCGTCGATCGGCACCAGGTCGTTGTCGTGGAAGTTCACGCCCCAGGCGCCGATC
>DASRPM010000088.1:0-2224 GCA_035646375.1 Vicinamibacterales bacterium | reverse complement strand
CGCTCCACGAAGACGTTCTTCTGGAGGATCATCTCCTCGCCGGCGCTCGAGCGGAGCCCCTGGAAGATCTTCCGCGCCGCCTCCGGCCAGTCGTCCCAGGTCACCGGCTGCACGATGGCCTCCATGTAGACGAGCGCGCGCACGCGGTCGGGATGGCGGCGCGCCCAGTCGAAGCCGAGCGCCGACCCCCAGTCGTGCACGACCAGCGTGGCGTCGGTCACGCCGAGCGCCTCGAACCAGGCATCGAGATAGCGCGCGTGATCCACGAAGCGATACGAGCCGCCCGCCGCCTTGCCCGAGCGCCCCATGCCGATCAGGTCGGGCGCGAGACAGCGCCCCGAGGCTTCGAGATGCGGGATCACGTTGCGCCAGAGATACGACGTGGTCGGATTGCCGTGCAGGAAGACGATGGGTGCGCCGACACCGACCTCGACGTAGGCCATGTGGCTGTCCAGCACGTGCACGCGCCGCCGCTCGTAGAGATCGGCCCCCGATATGGTCGTCATCGGCCCCCCTCTCGGGTGTGGAGAGTATCATTCAGAATCATGCAACCGGGCCGCGTCCTCATCGGCACCAGCGGCTACGTCTACAAGGACTGGCGGCGGCGCTTCTACCCGCGCGAGCTGCCCGCGCGCGAGTGGCTCCCGTTCTACGCGGCGTCCTTTCGGACCGTCGAGCTGAACAGCCCGTTCTACCGCTTGCCCCGCGCGGCCACCTTCCGCGCGTGGGCCGGAGCCGTCCCCGCGGAGTTCGTCTTCGCCGTCAAGGCCAGTCGCTTCCTCACGCACATCAAGCGCCTGCGCGAGCCGGGGCCGCCGCTGACGCTCTTTCTCGGGAGGGCCAAAGGCCTCGGCGACGCGCGCGGCCCGATCCTGTTCCAGCTGCCCGAGCGGTTTCACCTGAACCTCGAGCGCCTGGATACGTTCCTCGCCGCGCTGGCGCGACGGAAGGTCCGTGGCGCCGTGCTGGAGGTGCGCCACGCGTCGTGGCTGATCGACCCCGTCTTCGCGCGGCTGGCCGCGGCCAACGTCGCCCTGTGCCTGCACGACTGGAAGACGCAGCCGGTCACCGGGCCCGTCACCGCGGACTTCGTCTACGTCCGCCGCCACGGCACGCGGCGTCGCTACGGGGGCTCCTACGACGACCGGATGCTGCGGGAGGATGCCGCCCGGGTCGGCTCCTGGGCGGCCGAGGGCAGGGACGTGTACGTGTATTTCAACAACGACGGCCGGGCCGCCGCCGTCCGCAACGCCCGCCGCCTCGGTCAGCTCGTCCGCTTGCATGGGGGGCCCCGAACTGGCCCCCCATTCCCCCCAACCGTTCGGAGCGCCCCGGCAAGGCCGTGGCGCTCCTCTATCGCCGCCGCCTGAACACTCGCCCGTCTTTGTAACTTTCACACTGGAAATACTGAAATTTTCTTCCTGACCGGAGGCCTGCGCGTGTGAGAATGCCGCGAAAGTATGAAACGGATTTCCCAGCGCTTGATCGGCTTCGTGCTGCTGGCCGCGCTGGTTGTCGTCGCCGGCTGCGGCAGCGGTCGTGTCGTTCTTCCATTTCAGCTCGACGTGGGCTCGCTCGTCTCGCCGCGCGACGCCAGCGCCCTCACCACGCATGAGCGGGCGGTGCGCGGGCTGTCGGCCATTCTGGTTCGCGACCTCGGCCTCCCGATGCCCGCCCACTTCACCGTGTATGTCTATTCGGGGCGGCAGGTCTTCGAGCAGGGCCTGATCCAGGATGCGCAGGTCACGCCGATTCGTGCGGCGGAGCTGAGCGAGTTCGCGGTCGGCATCGGCAAGCGCCGCCAGCTGCTGCTGAACGACGACGCCGGGCGGGCGCACGGTCGGGAGTGGCTGCGCCTGATCGCGCACGAGCTGGCGCACGTCTCGCAGATCGAGATGGCCGGCGGCGAGGGCCGCGCCGAGCAGTGGCTCGCCGAGGGCATGTCCGAGTACGTCGCCTTCGTGGCCCTCGAGCGGCTGTCGCTCGACACGATCGCCAACCGGCGCTCGCTGGCCACGGCCGGCATTCGCAACCATGCCTCGCTCGTGGCCGCACGGCTCGATCTGGAGACCCTCGGCAATCCGCGCGGCTTCACCGTGCGCCATCTGAAGGAAGGCTCGCTGCCGACCTATCAGCTCGCGTTCCTGATGGCCGACTATCTGATCGCCCGGGACGGCTTCGACCGCGTCGTGAGCTACTTCCGCTCGTTCGAGCGCCGGCAGGA
>DASRPM010000087.1:0-7464 GCA_035646375.1 Vicinamibacterales bacterium | reverse complement strand
TCACGGCCAAGGAGTACGCGCTGCTGGCGTTCTTTGCCGCGCATCCGGGGCGGGCGCTGCCGCGCGATCTGATTCTCGACGCCGTGTGGGGCACCTCGGTGTTCGTCACGCCGCGCAGCATCGATCGCTGCGTGACCACCTTGCGCGCCAAGGTCGAGCCCAACCCCCACGAACCGGTCTACATCCAGACCGTGCGCGACGTCGGCTACCGCTTCGAGCCGGACGGCGGCGTGTAGCGGCCCCGGTAACATTTCGGTAACGTCAGCACCGCATGTTTCCGCGCATGAAAAAGACGATGACCGGATGGCTCGCCGTGCTGGTGTCGCTCGTTCCGGCCGGCTCGCTGCTGGCGCATCATTCGCTTGCCAACTTCGATACGACGACGCCGGTCCGTGTGAAGGGCACCGTCGTGCAGTTCCACCCGATCAACCCTCACAGCTTCCTGTACCTGGACGAGAGCCGCGTTGACGGGGTGACTCGCCGGTGGGCCGTCGAAGGTCCCTCGAACCTGCAACTCACGCGACGAGGTCTTGCAAAGGAGGTTCTGAAACCCGGCGATGTGGTCGAAGTCTGCGGATACCTGCCGAAGGAAGCCGTCACGTGGCAGATCGCCAGCCCGGATCCCGCCGCCGTCAGCCGGGCCGGACGGCTGATCAACGGTGAAGTGCTGATCATGTCCAATGGACGCGAGGAGAGCTGGGGCGATTACGGCGTGCACAAGTGCTTCGGGCCCGCCTACAAGGACCAGCACTCGAAGTAGGGGCCGCCCCCACGTCCTAGAGAAGCATCAACAGCAGGAGACCCAGGACGGCGGCGGCCACCGCGCCGCGCGTCCAGGCCGTGGGCCGCTGCGCGGCCGGCATGGCGACGCCAGCCTCCTGGACCACACGCATCGCCTCGGCATTGCCGTAGAAGCGGCCGTCCATGTCCATCGCCACGGTCCTGCCGTCGCGAACGGCCTCGATCACTCCAGCGGCGCTCCGTTCGCGTGCCAGCACCCAGGTGCGGCAGAAACCTGGAGCGAGGCCGGAGTGAAAGTCGGACGAGCCGATGGCCGCGATGGCCGGGCGGAGGCGGGCGGCGCGCGCCGCGAACGCGCCGAAGTCGGTGGCGTTGATCGCGGCGCGCATGCTGGGGTGCGCGCGCTCGTAGCCGTCGAGCAGCGCGACGGACGCATCGTCCCAGCCCTGCCAGTAGTCGCGCCCCGGATGCGCCGCGATGGCGACGCCACCCTGCGCGTGTACCGCCCGGATCGCGGCCACCGCGCCGCGCGTCCAGTCGACCGGCTCTTCGAGTCCGGCGGCGGCGACGTGAAAGCCACGCGCGGTCATCTCCTGGCCCACGATGACGATCGGCCCCGGCGCACCCTCCGCCAACCGGCGCGCCGCGCGCGCGGTGGAGACGCGGTTGTGATTGGTCAGGACGAACGCGTCGAGCCCCGCCCCGTGCGGCTTCGTCGCGCAGCAGCCACGGCGCCAGCGCGCCGTCGCCGGGAAAGCCGTGCACGTGGAAGTCGGCGGCCAGGATCCAGTAGCCGCCGGCGCGGGCGGGCTCGTGAATCGGCACGCGAGGTGCGAGGCTCCCGCCCACGACGCCCGTAGCAAACAGGGCCGCCGCGGCCCAGCGCCCCAATCTCACAGTCCCACCTCGTCCAGCACGCGATCCCACCCGCCGATCGCGTACGCGACGTAACAGAGCGTGAGCCCCCAGACGACGAGCTGGTGAGCCGTCACGATGGTGCCGATGCGCGGCGATCGCAGCACGCGCCGCGCGAAGGCACGGAGCAGCACCACGGTTCACAGCATCGGCACGATCGCGGCGAGCGCCACGACCGAGTCGTGCAGACGCTCACCGCTGACGGCGAAGTAGAGCGGCGGCAGCAGGAACCAGAGCGACCACGGCAGGTGCGCCTGAAACCAGAGCTCGAACGCACGCACCACGGTGACCGTCCGCGCCCGGGCCGGCAGAATGACGGCCGCCGCGGCCACGACCTGGACGGCAACGGCGAAGCTCCACGACAGCCCGACGCCGGCGACGAGCTCGACCGACACGCGGCCAGTCGCGGCCACCGCGACGCCCGTGCCGATGACCGCAACCGCAAGCAGCAATCGAGCCGCAAGCGCGGTGACGCGTCCTCGGGCGCGCGCCCGTGCCAGCCGCTCGAACGTGGCCGCTGGCGAGAAGGCGAGCGCGACGTCAGCCGTCACGGCGCGACGTTCCCGCCGTCGCGCCGCGCGACAAGTTTACGAAGGCTTCGTTCACTCGACACCTGGATGCGAACACGCTTCGCCATCATGCTCCGGCCTCGCGGGGATGATCCCTCGATCACGCGGGGCAGAAAGAGATCGGACTGATGGAGATTCTACGGAAGTCCAGCCCACCCATTGCTCTTTTCGGCCGGCGCGGGTTCCTGACCGGCGCCGGTGCCACGTTGCTGTATTCCGCGCTGGCGCCGTTCGGCGCCTCGCGCGTCGCGTCGGCGCAACGGCTCGGCGACTACCCGTTCACGCTTGGCGTCGCCTCCGGTGATCCCACCGCCACCGGAGTTGTACTGTGGACGCGCCTGGCGCCCAGGCCGCTCGAAGGCGGCGGCATGCCCGGCCACCCGATTGCCGTGCAATGGCAGGTGGCCACCGACGAGCGGATGGAACGCATCGTTCAGCGCGGCGCGGTGCTTGCCGTGCCCGAGCTGGGACACTCGGTGCACGTCGAGGTCGAAGGGCTGGACCCGTCGCGCTGGTACTGGTACCGGTTCCGTGTCGGCTCCGAGGCCAGCCCGATCGGCCGCACCCGTACCGCGCCGGCCGCCGGATCGCTCGAGGCGCTGACGTTCGCGTTCGTCTCCTGCCAGCACTACGCGCAGGGTCTCTACTACGCCCACAAGCACCTGGCCGAGGAGAACCTGGACTTCGCGGTGCACCTGGGCGATTACATCTACGAGGGCCGCACCACCACCAGCGCCGTGGGCCGCCTGCATCTACCCGACCACGAGATCACCTCGATCGACGACTACCGCATCCGCCATGCGCAGTACCGATCGGATCCATATCTGCAGGCCGTGCACGCGCGCTTCCCGTGGATCGTGACCTGGGATGACCATGAGCTCGAGAACGACTACGCGGACATGGCGCCCGAGAACCCCGCCGATCCCGCCGACAACCAGCCCGACTTCGCGTCGCGCCGCGCGCGCGCCTACCAGGTCTACTACGAGCACATGCCGCTCCGCGCCGCGCAGGTGCCCACGGGCCCGGACATGCTGCTGTACCGCCACCTTGCGTTCGGCGAGCTGCTGTCGATGCAGGTGACCGACACGCGGCAGTACCGGTCGCACCGCGCGCCCGCCACGTGCCTGCTCGCCGAGCGCGTGGACGGCTACTGCCCGAGCGCGCTCGATCCCACGCGCACCATCGCGGGCGCGACGCAGGATGCCTGGCTCGTCGAGGGGCTGATGCAGTCGACGGCACGCTGGAACCTGCTGGCCAATCAGGTCCCGTTCGCGCCCAACGACACCAACGCCGATCCGCTCGTCAAGACGCTCGGCGGCGAGAAATGGGACGGCTATCCGGCCGGCCGCCAGCAGGTGCTCGATGCCATCGCCGCGCGCGGCCTCGGCAATACCATCGTCATCACTGGCGACGTCCACGTGAACTTCGTGCGCAACGTGCCGCCCAATCACGTCGCGCTCGATGCCGATCCGATTGCCACCGAGTTCATCGGCACCTCGATCAGCAGCGGCGGCGATCGCACGCTGGCGACGACCTACGGCGGCAACGCCAACAACCCGCATCTGCGGTTCCAGGACAACCATCACGGCTACGTGCGCTGCACCGTGACGCCGCAGTTGTGGCGATCGGACTACCGCGTGGTGCCGTCGGTCGTCCAGGCCGACGACGGCGGCGTCAGCACGCTGGCGTCGTTCGTGGTGGAGGAGGGCAAAGCCGGCGCTCAGCAGATCTAGCGGGGCGGCAACCGACTGGGAAGCGGTCCGGCTCGGCCGTGGAATTTTCCGCGCCGGGCCGCCTCAGCGTCAGCGGCGAAGCGGCGGAATCCGCCGTGGATCGTGGGATCCGACGGCGGCACGTGGCTTGCCTCTAACCAGGACGGAGGTGGGCCATGGTTGCCATCGACCGCATCCTCTGTCCCGTTGATCTGTCCTCGTGTTCGCGTACGGCGCTGCGTCACGCCCTGGCGCTGGCTCGGTGGTACGAGGCGAAGGTCACCGTGCTGCACGTCTGCCGCCAGGTCCCGGTGGTTGACACCGCGGCCGCCGGGCTCGGCGCGGGCATCTACACGACCCCCGTGCTGCTCACCGACGTGGATCGCGCCGCTGTCGAAGGCCGCGTCGCGGAATTCGTGGCCACCACGCCCGGCGCGGACGGCGTGGCCGTTCACGTCTGCGAAGGGACGAACGTCCGCGAGGAGATCGTGCGGCAGGCGGAGGACATGGCGGCCGACCTCCTCGTCCTGGGCAGTCACGGACTCACCGGCGTCAAGCGCCTCGTGCTCGGGTCCACCGCCGAAAACGTGCTCAGGCATGCGGTGACACCGGTGCTGATCGTTCCGGCGCACGCGGCCGAGGCGCCGGCCTCCGGCGTGCCGTTCACGCGGATCGTGTGCGCGGTGGACTTCGAGGCCGATTCCTATCGCGCGTTGCGCTACGCGTTCGATCTGGCGCAGGAATCGGACGCCCAGATCACACTGCTGCACGCGGTGGAGATGCCGGTCGTCCACGTGGGCGCCGAAGACCTGTTGTTCGACCTCGAGGCCACGCGGCAGACCGTGATTGGCAACGCGCGCGAACGCCTCGAGGCGCTCGTGCCCGAGTCGGCGCGGGCGTTCTGCACCGTCCACGCCGAGGTGGCCGAGGGGCAGGCGCATCAGGCCATCCTTCGGCTGGCTGCCGAGGTCGACGCCAACCTGATCGTCATGGGTGTCCGCGATCGCGCCGCGTTCGACGTGGCGGTCTTTGGATCGCATGCGCAGGCCGTCGTGCGCGAGGCGCAGTGTCCCGTGCTGACGGTGCACCAGGACTGACGGCGCGCCGCCGGAAGACGCCGTGCAGCAGGAGATCATCGCGTTTCTGTCGTCGCCGCGCGCGCACGGCGGCCACGCGGTGGAGCGGGTGGAGACGCACGCGTCCATCGTCTTCCTGGCCGGCGGCACCGCGTACAAGCTGAAACGCGCCGTCCGCTACGACTACCTCGATTTCTCGACGCCCGAGCGCCGGAAGGCGATGTGCGACGCCGAACTGGCGTTGAACAGGCGGACCGCCCCGGCGATCTACGACCGCGTGGTGGCGGTGACGCGCGAGCCGTCCGGAGCGCTGGCGATCGACGGCGCCGGCACGCCGGTGGACTGGCTCATCGTCATGCGCCGCTTCGACCAGGATCAGCTGCTCGACCGGCTTGCGTCGCGGCACGAACTGCCTCTCGACCTGATGCCGCGGCTGGGGGAGTCCGTGGCGCGCATGCACGCGGACGCCGGGCCGTGCCGCGGCAAGGGCGGCGCGGCGGGCATGGCCTGGGTGATCGACGGAAACGCCCGCGACTTCCCGTCGCACCCGTGGCTGGACGCGCGGCTCTGCGAGGCGGTGACGGCGCGCAGCCGCTCCGCCCTCGAGGCGCGCGCGGGGCTGCTCGACGATCGCCAGGCGCGCGGTCTCGTCCGCCGGTGTCACGGCGATCTCCACCTGCGCAACATCGTGCTGCAGGACGGGGTGCCGACGCCGTTCGATGCGGTGGAGTTCAACGACGACATCTCCTGCATCGACGTCTTCTACGACCTCGCCTTTCTGCTCATGGATCTCTGGCGGCGCTCGCTGACGGCGCACGCCAATGCCGTCCTGAACGCCTACGCCGGTGAAACCGGCGACGTGGACGGCCTGGCGCTGCTGCCGCTCTTCCTGTCGTGCCGTGCGGCGGTGCGCGCCAAGACGGGCGCCGCCGCGAGCGCACTCGAGTCCGATACGTCCCGCCGCGGCGAGCTGGAACAGGCGGCGGCCGGCTACCTGCGGCTGGCGATGCGCCTGCTCGACCCGCCGGCGCCGCGCGTGATCGCGGTCGGAGGCGTGTCGGGATCGGGCAAGTCGAGCCTGGCGCGCACCCTCGCGCCCGAGCTCGGGGCCGCGCCCGGCGCGCTCGTCCTGCGCAGCGACGAGGTGCGCAAACGTCAGGCCGGCGTGGCGCCGTTGGCCCGATTGCGGCCGGACGCTTATACGGCGGAGGCCGCCGCGCACGTCTACGCGTCGATCGCCGACCTCACCGCACGCGCCGTTGCCGCAGGACACACGGTCGTGGCCGACGCGGTCTTCGCACGGCCGGGCGAACGCGACGTCATTCAGTGTGCGGCGTCACGCGCGGGCGTGCCCTTCGTGGGGATCTGGCTCGACGCGCTTCCTGACGTGTGCGCGCGGCGGGTCGCAGGCCGCCGCGGCGACGCGTCCGATGCGGGGCCTGCCGTCGTGCACGCGCAGGCCGCGCGCGATGTTGGTCCGCTCACCTGGACACGCGTGGACGCGTCGCGCGACGTGGATGAGACGCTCGCCGCCGCGCGGCGCGCGTTGCAGGAGGCGATCTCGCCGTCGTAAGGCGGGGCTTTATCCCCGCCGGCGTTGAAATATCCGCAGCCGCCGAGATGGCGGCTGGCCACACACGGCTGAACTGGCGGCCGCCGACGCTTGTGCAGGCGGTACGAATCGTGCTCGACCATGGACATGGCCAACGTGAGCTTTCCGCCGCTGTACGTGCGCCGGCTCGCCGGCGCCATGGCGCTCGACTCGGCGACCTATGAGGATGTCGAAGCCGACCGCCGGGCCACGCTGTGGGCGTGTGTCACCGTACTCATCGCGAGTGTGGGGGAAGGAGTGGCGTTGCGCCACCAGGGGGGCCTCGCCAACGTGGCCCTCATGTCCGCGGTGGCGCTCATGGGCTGGGCGGCGTGGGCGCTCTTGACGTTCGAGGTCGGCGCGCGGCTGCTCCCGGGGGCCCGGACTCACAGCGACGTGGGCGAGCTGCTCCGCACGCTCGGGTTCGCGGCGGCGCCTGGCCTCATCGCGTACTTGTCGCTCGTGCCCGGCCTGACGATGCCCGTGCTGCTCTTCTCGCGCGTGTGGATGCTGCTGGCGATGATCGTCGCGGTGCGGCAGGCGCTCGACTATACCAGCACGTGGCGGGCGATTGCGGTGTGCCTCGTCGGTTGGCTGCTGACGTCCGCCATCATCCTGGGGCTGGCGCTCTTCGGCGGCACCACCGTGTCGTAGACTCGGCGCGAGCATGGACGCGGTTGCTCTTCCCGGCACGTACGTCGATTTGGCCGGCCGTCTGCTGCTGGCGACGCTGTTCGGCGCGCTCGTGGGCCTCAACCGCGAGGTCGTGGGCAAGCCGGCGGGGTTGCGGACCCACGCGCTTGTGGCGCTCGGCGGCGCGCTGCTGGCCATCGTGGCGCTGCTCTTCGGTCAGGCCGACA
>DASRPM010000086.1:0-21758 GCA_035646375.1 Vicinamibacterales bacterium | reverse complement strand
TACGTCTACGAGCCGGGCGGCAACCGCGTCGAGGTGGCCAACGCCGGCGCGCGCCTGATGCTGGCGCCCGACTGGCAGCCGGTCATCTGGACCGAGACCGAGCGCAAGAAGGGGCAGGCGTGGGGCCTGAAGACCATCGAGACGTTCCACACGCACGGCACGCCGACGATGGATCACTACAGCGGACCGGTGCACCCCAAGAAGTAGGCCGCGCTCCGCGCGGTAGGGCGGGTAAGGCGGGCGTTCAGGCCCGCCTCGTCCTCAGCAGGAGGCGCCGGTTTCTGTCAGCGACTTCGCCGTGAACGTCGGGACGGCGTCGGGGCGCGTGGTGCTCTTCGACTCGTCCGACGAGACCGCCGGCTTCGACACGGTGCCCTTGGCAGTCACCTCCCGGCCCACCAGCTTCGACAGGTCGATCGTGGCATCCTCAGTGAACAGCTGATATCGGGAGCCGCCGTCGCGGATGACCACCGGCTGCGGGGCGGCCCCCTCCGGCGTGAACACGCTCAGCGTTTCCAGAAGCAGATAGGTCTTCGGTTCCGTCCGGGGTTCCGTCGCGAGCTTGACACAGCCGGTGACCGCCGAGGTCTCGGTCTCCTTGGCATCCCGGTTGGAGCCGGGCACGGGCCGCGGCCGCGGCGCACTGCCCGGCCGTTGCCCCTGATCCGCGTAAGTGATTGTGGTGGCACAGACGCACGCCAACACTGCAGAAATCATTCGCCGGTTTGTCCTGGGCGCTGTCATGGCAGTTCTCCCGCCAGCCGGATACGGCTGGCCTCGCGGATGGGATTGCAAACCACGAGCCGCAAATCGATTCGCTCTTGAAGTCGAGGTTGCGGTTGGTCATCTCGGCTCGATGAGCTGCTCGCCTCGAGGCTGAGGAGCCCTCGTGATGACCGGGCGCCTCAGCCTCCGCAGGCGGGTCTCAAGACCCGCAGCTACGTACGTTCGTACAATGCGGGGGATGCAGACCGCGATTCCGTGCTTCCAGATGCGGGGCGGGACGTCGAAGGGCGCCTACTTCCTCGCCTCCGACCTGCCAGGCGACGCCGCGGCGCGCGACCGTGTGCTGCTGGCGGTGATGGGGTCTCCCGACAAGCGGCAGATCGACGGCATCGGCGGCGCCGACCCGCTCACGAGCAAGGTCGCGATCGTCTCGCGCTCCACGCGCCCGGGCATCGACGTGGACTATCTGTTCTGTCAGGTGTGGGTGGACAAGGCCGAAGTGTCCACGCAGCAGAACTGCGGCAACATCCTCGCGGCGGTGGCGCCCTTCGCGATCGAGCGCGGCCTCGTCGCGGCCGGCGACGCCGAGACGAAAGTGCGGATCTTCATGGTCAACACCAGTCAGACCGTGACCGCCACAATCAGAACGCCGGGCAGGCGTCCGGAGTACGACGGCGACGCAACGATCGACGGCGTCCCGGGGACCGCGGCGCCGATTCCCTTGAGCTTTGCCGATACCGCCGGCTCCACATGCGGAGCCCTGCTGCCGACCGGCCGCGCGGTGGACGTGGTGAACGGCGTCCGCGTGACGTGCATCGACAACGGCATGCCGGTAGTGGTGTTGCGGGCCGATCAGATGGGGCGCACGGGCTACGAAACCCGCGAGGCGCTCGACGACGACGCCGAGCTGAAAGCGCGCGTCGAGGCAATCCGGCTGGCCGCCGGGCCGATGATGAACCTCGGCGACGTGACCGACAAGACGGTGCCGAAGATGATCCTCGTCGCGCCGCCGCGCGACGGCGGCGCCGTGGCCACGCGCTCGTTCATCCCGCATCGCGCGCACGCCACGATCGGGGTGTTCGCCGCGCTCAGCGTCGCGACGGCGTGCCTGCTACCGGACGGTCCGGCGTCGGAGGTCGCGGAAGTGCCGGACGGCGCCACCAAGCGCATGCTCGTCGAGCATCCCACCGGCGCCAGCCCCGTATCGCTCGTGGTCAACGATGCCGGTGAGGTGACCGAGGGCGCCATCATCAGCACGGCGCGGCTGCTCTTCTCGGGCCACGTTCACGTGCCTTCGCGCGCTGTCGCGCGTTGAGGCGGACCAGACCGCCTCCCCTGAAGCTACGGCGAGTCCGCCGAAGCCTTCGGCGAAGGCGGAAGGTCCGCCTTTACAACAGCGGGTCCGTCAGCAGGACGCGCCCGTCTCACGCAAGGACTTCAGCGAGAACTTCGGCAGCACGTCGGCGCGCTTGGTGCTCTTCTGGTCGTCCGACGGGGCAGCCGGCTTCGAGACGATGCCGCTTGCCTCGACCTGGCGGCCGACCAGCTTCGAGAGATCGAGCGTGCCGTCCGACACCAGCTCGTACCGCGTGCCGCGGTCGCGGGCCTGGAGCGGCGGCGTGGCGGCGCCGGGGGGCGCCAGCGCGCTCGGCGATTCGGCCAGCACGAACGTCTTTGGTCCGGCTCCGGGCTGCACACAGCCCGTGACAGTCGCGGTTGAGGTTTCCTTGGAATCAGTAGTTGCGCCCGGCCGCTGGGCCGCGTAGCTGAGCGTCGCCGCAAACCCGCACGCGAGAAATGCCGTGACGAGTGTTCTGTATGTCATCGGTGCGCTCCTGTTCAGGCCGGCCGTGCCGGCGAGAGGACCGATGCAAGTCAGGAGCCGGGTTAGATGCTCAACAGGGCGAGCCGGTTACCTCGACCACTCGTCCTGATATCAGCGCAGACGTGTCCGGGGAATCGGCCGTCTGCTTCCGCTACGGATTTACTCGACGACGATCGGTTCGCTCTCTGAATCGAGGCTCGCCATTTCCGCCTCGATCAACTGTTCGCCGGCCATGGCGGGGACCGGTTTGAAGTCGAGGTGGGGCAGAAAGAGCGATGCCAAGAGGCCGGCCGCCGACACGATGGCCCCGGCCATGAAGACGCGATGCAGCGCCACCGCGAACTGCATGCGAAGTTCGGGCGAGAGGCTCATCGACGCGCCGTCGGCCAGGCTGCCGCCGTCGGGCAACGCCACGCCCGCGATGCCGCGCGACAGGATGGCGCCCATCGCCGCCACGCCGATGGCGGCGCCGATGCTCCGCGCGAACTGGTTGAGCGAGGTGGCGATGCCGAGCCGCGATCGCTCCACGCCGTGCTGCACCGCGAGCAGCAGCGACAGCATCTGGCAGCCCATGCCGGCCCCGAGGACCGTACACGATCCGAGCAGCAGCAGGTTGCCGGAGTTGACGTCGAGCAGGGTGAGCCCGATGAATCCCAGCGTGATCAGCACGCTGCCGCCAATTGCCACCACCCGGTAGCCGATGCGCACCGTGATCTTCGCGCCGACGACCGACATCGTGACCCAGCCGAGAAAGAGCGGCGTGAGCGCCTGGCCGGCCTGCGTGGCCGTGCCGCCCATCACACCCTGGACGAACAGCGGCACGAAGGCGATGGCGCCGAAGAGCGCCACGCCGACGAGGAACACCACCGTGAGCGTGCGCGAGATGACGGGGTGGGCCAGCAGGTCCACCGGCAGGATCGGCTCGCTCTGGCGGCGCTCGACGATGACGAACGCGACAAAGAGCGCCAGCGCGGTGGCCGCCCACGACACGACGCCGGTCTCGGCGCCCAGCGCGATGAGCAGTGCGCTGACGCACGAGAACAGCAGCCCCGCGCCCAGCCAGTCCACTTTCACCGGCGATGCGCCGCGCGACGGCGGGTAGGCGGTGGCGATCACGGCCACGCAGAGCAGGCCGAACGGGATGTTGATGTAGAACACCCACCGCCACGACAGCGCGTCGGTGATGTAGCCGCCGAAGAGCGGCCCGAGGATTGACGCCGTGCCCCAGACGCCGCTGAAGAGTGCCTGCGTGCGCGGCCGCTCGGTGAGCGAGTAGAGCTCGCCGATGATCGTCATCGTCAGCGGGATGATGCCGCCGGCGCCGAGCCCCTGCACCGCGCGCGCGGCGATGAGCTGCAGCATGCTGGTCGAGGCGCCACAAGCCACCGAGCCGACGAGGAAGGCCGCCACGGCGAGGAGGTACATGCGCCGGCGGCCGAAGAGATCGGAGAGGCGGCCCCAGATCGGTACCGAGGCCGTCGAGGTCAGCAGATACGCCGAGAATACCCAGCTGTAGTGGGCGAGGCCGCCGAGCGTGGCGACGATGGTCGGCATAGCGGTGCCGACCACAGTGGCTTCGAGCGCGCCGAGGGTCATGCCCAGCAGCAGCCCGGCGGTGATGGCCTGGCGGCGCTTGCCCACGATCGGAGAGGCGCTGTGGGCGGCGCTGTCGACGGCCATCAAGGAAGGGTACCACGCGGCTCCAACGACGATAGAATCCGGCGCATGCTGCACACGATCGGTGCGCTCCTCACCGCGGCGGCGCTCGTTCTCGCCACGCGTCCGGCACACGCGGCCGCGTCGTGCGAGAGCCTCACCGCATTGACCGCCTCGCCCGGAGGCGCGCCGCTGCAGGTGACGCTCGCCCAGCCGGTGGCCGCCGGCGCGTTCACGGCGCCGGCCGGCGTGCCCGATGGCCCTGCCGGCGCCAGCAACCCGTACCTGACGCTGCCATCGTTCTGCCGCGTGGCAATGACGTTGCGCCCGGGTCCGACGTCGGACGTGAAAGCCGAAGTGTGGATGCCGGTGACCGGCTGGAACGGCAAGCTCCAGGTGGCCGGCAACGGCGGCTTTGCCGGCACGATCGGCTACCGCGCGTTGGCGACGGCGCTCGCGGCCGGCTACGCGGCGGCCGGCACGAACACCGGTCACACAGGACCCGCCGCCAATACGTTTGCCACCGAGGACGCCACGCTCGACTTCGCGTATCGCGCGGTGCACGAGACGGCGGTCGCGGCAAAGCAAGCCGTGGACGGCTACTACGGCGCGGCGCCGAAGTTCTCGTACTTCAACGGCTGCTCGACCGGCGGACGGCAGGCGCTCACCGCGGCGCAGCGCTATCCCGATGATTTCGACGGCATCGTCGGCGGCGCGCCCGCCATCTTCACCACGAAGCAGGCCTTCGGACAGATCTGGTTCCATCAGGCCATCGCGCTCGGCGAGGGTGCGATTGCCAAGGAGAAGCTGCCGCTGATCCACGACGCGGTGCTCGCGGCCTGCGACACGCTCGACGGCGCCAAGGACGGCGTGCTCGAGAACCCGCTCGCCTGCACGTTCGATCCCGGTGTGTTGGCGTGCAAGCCGGGTGCGGCGTCCGAGTCGTGCCTGACCGCGCCGCAAGTCGAGTCCGTGCGGAAGGTCTACGCGGGCGCGACGCACGCGACGACGGGCGAGAAGATCTTCCCGGGCCTCGAGCGCGGCAGCGAGCTGGGATGGTCGCCGGTCCCGGTCAGCTACGCGGTGGACTACTTCAAGCACGTGGTGTTCAAGAACCCGTCGTGGAGCCCGGCGTCGCTGGGCTTCGGCGTCGACGTGGCCGAGGCGTATCCGGCGGCGCATCAGATCTTCGACGCCAACGATCCCCGCCTCGGCGCCTTTGCCGGCCGCGGCGGCAAGCTGCTGATGTATCAGGGCTGGGCCGAGCCCGGTATCCCGCCCGGACACATCGTGAATTACTACGCCGCCGTGAAGGCGCAGACCGCGGGTGCCGAGAGCGCCGTGCGGCTCTTCATGGTGCCGGGCATGGGGCACTGCGGCGGGGGCGACGGCGCGAGCACGTTCGACATGGTGCCGGCGCTTGACCGCTGGGTGGAAACCGGCACGGCGCCCGAGCGGATCCCGGCGTCGCGCGTGCGCAACGGGAAAGTCGATCGCACGCGCCCGCTCTGCGCCTATCCTCGCTACGCGCGGTACTCCGGAACGGGAAGCATGGACGATGCGGCCAGCTTCATCTGCGCCGCGCCAGAGAAGCCTTCAGCCTTCAGCCTTTCGCCTCTAGGTACTGCTCTTGCCAAAGGCCAAAGGCCAAAGGCTAGAGGCTAGAGGCTAGAGGCTAGAGGCTAGAGGCTCTCTTCTACTGTTGTCGCTCCAAGATCCACGTCAGCGGCTTCAGCGCCTTCTCGAGCACAGGCCGCCGGCTCCACGCCTCGTGGGTGATCTCGAGGCTGTTCGCCAGGTCCGCTTCGAAGTCGCGCCGCAGGCGCGTCGAAACCTCGCGGTCGCGGAACGCCACGTTGACCTCGTCGTTGTGCTCGAACGAGCGGTTGTCGATGTTGGTGGTGCCGACGATCGCCCAGCGCTCGTCGATCGTCATCACCTTGGCGTGCGTCATCCCCGGCTGGTACTCGAAGATGCGGACGCCGTGCTCCAGCAGCTGACCGAACAGCCGCCGGCTCGCCAGCCGCACCAGCCGCTGGTCGGTGCGCGGGCCCGGCACCAGCACGCGCACGTGCACGCCGCGCGCCGCCGTTTCGATGAGCTCGCGGCGCAGCGTGTGATCGGGCAGGAAGTAGGGCGTGTGGATGTCGATCGACTCGCGCGCGCACGCCATCAAGAGCTGAAACGCCACGCGGGACGTCGTGGCGCGGTCGGACGGCGAGCTCCGGATGACGAGCGCGTCCACCGGCCCGGCAATCGTGACCGGGGGCCAGCACGCCGGCGACGTGAGGATTTCGCCGCAGCACTCCAGCCAGTTCTCGGAAAAGACCCCCTGGAGTGAGGCCACGACCGGCCCCTCCACTCGCACCATGGTGTCGCGCCACGCGGGGTCGTCGGGGCCGGACGCGTCGTGCCACCAGTCCGCTACACCGGCTCCGCCGATGAAGGCGACGCGCCCATCCACGATCAGGAGCTCGCGGTGGGTGCGGTTGTTGGCGCGGTGCAGCCGGTACCACTTGAGGGGCTGGTAGTAGTCGAGGCGGCATCCTGCCTCGGCCAGCGTCGTCCCGGCCGACGACCAGCGCATGGCGGCGCTGCCGATGGCGTCGAGCACCACCCGGACCTCGACGCCTGCACGGGCCCGCTCGCCCAACGCCTCTACCACCTGATCGGCGATGCGGCCGGGTTGGAAAATGTACGCTTCGACGTTTATAGAATGGCGCGCCTCCCGGATGGCCGCCAGCATGGCCGGGTAGAAGTGGACACCGTTGGTCAGCACTTCGACCCGCTGACCGGCGTGCAGGCGCGCCTGGCACTCCTCCTCGAGCACCCGGACGAGGTGCGCTTCGTCGGTGGCCGGCCCGGCGAAGTGGTAGTCGATGCGCGGCGTGAAGAGGAGGACGAGAACGAACCAGGTCAGGAAAGCCAGGCCGACCAGCGAGACGAAGGTCCAGCCCTCCATGAGTGGTTGCGGGGGCTCAGCCCCGGTAGTTGCCGAACTGGAGCGCGACTCCGAAATCAGCTTCCCGGAGGAGCCGCATCACTTCCTGGAGCTCGTCACGCGAAGGGGAGGTGATGCGAAGCTGATCGCTCTGGATGCTGGCCTGGACCTTCTTGAGCTTGTGGTCCTTGAGGAACTTGATGATGTCGCGGGCCTTCTCGGACGGAATGCCCTGCTGCAGCGTGATGTCCTGCTTTACAGTGGAGTTCCCGGCCGGAGTGATGGTGCCGCGCGTCAGATTACGCACCGGCACGTTCCGCCGCACGAGGCGCGTCTGGACGATGTCCCACAGGGCGTTCAGCTTGAACTCGTCGTCGGCCACGAGGATCAGCAGAGACTGCTGGGGGTTGAAGTCGATGGCGGCTTTCGAGCCCTTGAAGTCGTAACGCTGGGCCACTTCCTTGCGCGCCTGGTTGAGCGCGTTGTCCACCTCCTGCAGGTCCACGTTGGAGGTGATGTCGAACGAGCAATCTGTGGCCATGCCGGCCACTATGCTAGCAAGGAACGTCACTAACCTGTTTAGGGTAGAGACTTTCGCGGAGTCGGCTGAAACGATTGCCCGATTTCGTTCGTATGATGGGGAACGAATGAAGATCGAAGGAAATACGCATGGGTGATGCCGGAGAAGGACTCGTCGACGCGGAATCCCGCCTCGCCGAGCGCATGGAAGAACGGGAACAGGAGAAGCGCCAGGCACGCCTTGCGCCCTCCACGGTGGATCCGGAGCGCACGCGTGAGACCGAGTCGTTGCGCCTCGCCAAGACCGAGATGCAGCGCCAGCTGGATCTCACCACGCACGAAGTGCGGCGGGCGCAGCTCGCCCAGGCCCTCAGCGAGATCGACAAGCGGCTGAAGTCTCTGACGGCGAAATAGCCGGTGCCGGTACAGCTCCGGGTAAGATAGCCGCCGAGCACTCTTCGCTCGACGGTCCGTCCGTGCCGACGCCCGCGTTGCAGTATCACGAGGCCACCAAGCACCACTTCCAGCGTTTTGCCCGCTCGGCGGGCCATCTCGACTGGAAGACCCAACCCAATCCGTTCCGCCGCTACGACGGCGCGCCACGGCTGGAGCTGCCGCGCGCGGCGTCCGAGCGCGCGCTGCCGCTCCCGTACGGCGGGCTCTATGAGCCGCCGCGAGATCCGGCGGTCCTGACGCTGCCGTCGATTGCCGAGTTGCTGCGGTGCTCGCTGGGGCTCTCGGCGTGGAAATCGATTCGGGGCTCGCGCTGGGCCTTACGGGTCAATCCGTCGAGCGGCAACCTGCATCCCACCGAGGCCTACGTCGTGTGGGACGCCGGGGTGTTTCACTACGCCCCCGACGCGCACGCCCTCGAATATCGGGGTCGCCTCGCACGCCAGACGTGGGATGAGTGGTCGGGCGGCGCCATCCTGATCGGACTGACGTCGGTTCACTGGCGCGAAGCCTGGAAGTACGGCGAGCGCGCGTATCGCTACTGTCAGCACGATCTGGGCCACGCGATTGCCGCACTCCGGTTCGCCGCCTCGCTGCTCGGCTGGCGCCTGGCGCTGCTGCCACGGTGGTCCGACGCCGAGGTCGCGGCGCTGCTCGGGATCGATCGCGACGAGGACGCCGGCGGCGCCGAGCGTGAGGCGCCCGGATGCCTGGCGGTCGTGACGCCGGGGGAGCCGACGGCTGTCATGCGCCGGTCGCCGTCAACGCTGCTCGACGCAATCACTCCAGCGGGTTGGCGGGGCACGGCCAACACGCTGAGCGGCGGGCATGTGGACTGGCGCGCCATCGACGACGTGGCACGGGCGGCGGCGTACCCCGGCGTCCACGATGTCGCGGCCGGCGTTCGCCTTCCGGACCCCGGCGCGCCAAAGATGGCTCCGGCACCGCCCGTGGCTTCGCCGGGCGCGCGCGACGTGATCCTGCGGCGTCGCAGCGCAGTGGCCTTCGACCCGCGCGTCGGGCTGCGGCTCGACACCTTCCTCCAGATGCTGACGCGCCTGCGTCCGCACGCGCCTCCGTGGGACGCGGTGGACTGGCCCGTGGCCGTCCACCTGATGCTGTTCGTCCATCGGGTGGAGGGGCTGGTGCCGGGCATCTACGCCTTCCTTCGCGATCCGTCGGCGGAGCCCGAGCTGCGCGCCGCCATGCGGCCCGAGTTCCTGTGGGAGCCGGTGCACGATTTAAGGTTGCTGGTGCCGACCGATGTCACGTGGGCGGCCAACCGGCTGTCGTGCGATCAGGACATCGCCGGCGACGGCTTCTTCAGCCTCGGGATGCTGGCGCGGTTCGAGGCCACGCTGGCGCAGCACGGCGACTGGGCGTACCGGCGGCTCTTCTGGGAGTGCGGCCTCATCGGCCAGGTGCTCTACCTGGAAGCCGAGGCCGCCGGGGTGGGCGGCACCGGTATCGGCTGCTTCTATGACGACCCGGTGCACGAGACGCTTGGCCTGACCGGGCACGCCTGGCAGAGCCTGTATCACTTCACCGTGGGCGAGCCCGTCGAGGACACGCGGCTCGAAACCGCGCCGGGCTACGAATGGGAGTGAGTTTTCGGTACGTAGCGGTCGGCCTTCAGGCCGACCGGCGCAGGGCGGTCTAAAGACCGCCCTCTACATTCGCGATCCCGAGCTGATCCAGGACCGCGCGCAGCGTCCCGCCGCCGTCCGCATCGAGGTGCGCCGGCCAGCCGGCCGGGCGGGGCGGCACGGGGAGCGAGACGGCGTCGTCGATCAAGGCCTGCCACGCGGCGACGGCGTGCGCGACGGTCGAGTGCCGTGCCCACCACGCACGCGCGGCGGAGCCGAGCGCCGAGCGCAGCGCCGCGTCGTGTGCCAGCCGCGTGAGCGCGAGCACCAGCGAGTGCTCTTCGTCGCGCGGATCGATCGAGATGGCCATCGGCGGCTCCGGCGCGCCGATGCCCGTGGCGAGCGCGCGTGGCTGCCAGGCCTGAGGGTCGAGGGCCGGCCAGCTCGCGGTGCTCTCGGTCTCGGCCACTACGACCGCCTTTCCGGCAGCGGCGCCCACGAGCGCCGCAAACAGCGGCCGGCCGAGCGACGGCCAGCGCGTGGCCACCACCACGTCGGCGTCGAGCGCCGCGCGAGGCTCCATCGTGGCCGCCCGGACGATGTCGAGGTTGGCCCCCGCCTGGCGCGCACGCGCGGCCGCGCGCTCCACCGCGCCGGGGGAGCCGTCTTCGCACACGACCACGCGCAGCGGGAGCGCTGCCTCGCGCGCCGCTGCGGCGGCGGCGCCCCGGCGCGGATCGGGGACGCCGGTGGGTACGCGCGTCACGCGCGCGCCGGGGCAGTCGCGCGCGATCGCGGCCGCCAGCGCGTCGTCGCTGACGACGGTCGCGCGCGAGGCGAGCACCGGCACGCGCCACGTCGACCACGAGCCGCGCAGCAGCGGCCAGGGTGCGTCCGTGCGCAAGTCGCCGCCGGCAAACGCGATTTCCGCGTCACGATCGGCGTCGCGGTGCTGGTGGACCAGCGACACCGCGCGTCCGTGGTGGAGCGAGACCGTCCGCAGCACGAGGACGCCCGGGTAGTTGAGCAGGTACGGCCACATGTACTGATGCGCGGCCGAGTCGTCGAGCTCGTAGACGCACAGATCGAAGGCGCCCTGCGCCGCCTGCCACACGAAGTCGTGCGCCGCGCGCGCGTCCACGACGTGCACGTCGTGCGTCTCCCGCAGGCCGTCGATGACGGCCGCGAGATCACGGCTCGAGGCAGTGTCGGGGCGAAACCAGGCGACTCGCATGCCTGCCGATCCTATCGTCAAGCGCTCTACCTTAAGCCTTAAGCCCCTAAGCCCGAGGCCCGAAGCCTCGGCTGGCACCGTTCGCACCAGTAGGTCGAGCGCGCGTCGGGGCCCTGCTTCGCGCGCTGGATCGGCGTGCCGCAGCGCCGGCAGGGGAGGCCGCGGCGCCCATAGACCCACAGCCGCGCCAGGGGATCGAGCCGGTTGGTCGTGCGCCGGCCGCCGGCCGCGGACATCGAGGCCGTCTCGCCCACGTTGGCCCGCATCTGCCGTTCGGCGATTGTCACGATGCGCGCCAGCGCCTCCGGGCCGAGCGCGCGGACGTGCGCGAACGGGCTCACACGCGCGGCGAAGAGGATTTCAGACTTGAAGACGTTACCGATGCCGGCGATCGCCCGCTGATCGAGCAGCGCGTCGGCAATCTCCAGATCGCCGCGCGCCTGCAGGCGCGCCACGGCGGCGGCCGCGTCGAAGGCGTCGCCCAGCGGATCCGGGCCGAGCTCCGCGATCGGGCCTTCTCGATCGACGTCGCCGGCGTCGACGAACTCCGCCACGGGTACCGTGAACGCCACCGCGACATAGGGGGCCGTCTCGATGACGATGCGCATCTCGTGGCGCGGCCGCTGCCAGCGTTCCCCGGGACGGTAGATGTGCCACGACCCGTGCATGCGCATGTGCGTGCGCAGCACCAGCGAGGCTCCGCTTCGGACCGCGCTCAGCCACATCAGCAGGTGCTTGCCACGGGCCTCCACCTGCTCCATCACGCGCCCGGCAATCGGCGTGTCCGCGTCCACGCGGGTCAAATGCGCGAACACCGATTCGAATCGTTCGACGCGCTGGCCGCTCAGCGCCGTGTGGAGTGTGCGCGCCGCCCGGTGAATGGTGTCGCCCTCGGGCATCAGGCTTCTTCCCGCAGAGGTGGGGCTCCGCCTTCGCTCGCTTCGGCGAGACTCGCCGTAGCCTTTGGCGGAGGCGGTTCAGCCCCGCCTGCAAGAGCGATCCGTGGCGCGCGGTACTGCAGCCCCTCGGCGCCCACGACGAAGCCTTCGGCCACGAACCAGCGGGCGGCCGGATGTACGCCGGCCCGGGTGCCGTTGATCGTCTCGAGGAACATGCCGCGCTGCCCATCCGGGCGCGCGAGCGCCAGCCGGACGAGGGCGCGCACCAGCGCCTGTGCCACGCGGCTGCGCGCCGGCTCCGTGTCCGGCAGCGCCAGCAGCAGATCGCGCTCGCCCCGCCGGAGGTAGCCGGCGGCGAGACCGTCCACCAGCACGACGAGCGCGCCCACGGTGCGGGTGGCGCCGCGTCCGACGTCGCCCGCCTTCGCGCTCTGCGCTTCGGCGGGCAGGGCCGACATTTCCGGCCATTTGAGGAGCGTGCCGTATGGATTCGCAGGGTCGGTGGCGGCCAGCACCACGGCCTGCGCCGTCTCGGGCGGCTCGCGGTGCGATCGCAGCAGATCGAGCGCCGCGGGCATCGCGAACTGCGCGCCGCCGAGGTGGGCCACGAAGTAGCCGCGGCGGATCCGCCCCGCATCTTCCATGGCGCGCAGCACTTGATAGACGGCGCTGAAGCCGCCGGCAATCGCCTCCGGCGACACCGTCTCGCGCGTCACGATCCCGTAGCGCGTCAGGAGCTGATGGGCGGTCGCGGCGCCCCACTCGGTGGCGGTCGCCGGCGTGGCCGCGACGGTCTCGACCAGCGACCATCGTCCCTCCGAGGTGCGCGGTGAACTGCGGCGCGAGCGGAATTTTCCCGGTGAGGGGCGCCGCTCCCGGCGGCTCTCGCCGGCGCCGGTATAGGTGCGCAGCGGGTGCAGCGTGTCGTTCGTGACGAGCCCCATCCACACGAGCTCCCACAACGCCTCCACCGTGTCGGCGGGGAAGCCCTGGCCGGTGCCCTCGCGGATGGCGGCAAAGAACGACGCGCCGTTCGACGCCAGGTAATCGCGGACGGCCTCGACGCGCCCTTCGAGCTTGGGTGGCGCCGCGACCGGCGGACGCAGGCGCGTCAGGTGATCGGTCAGATACAGCGCGATGCGCCCGTCGCGCTCGCCCAGCCGCTCGAGGCCCACCCACGCGACCTCGCCGGCCGCCATGAGCGTGTCGAGCATCGCGGGCACGTAGTCGTCCACTCGCACCGGCAGGACGTCGCGTTCGAGCACCGAGGCGGGGACGGCCGCGCCCTGCAGCTGCTCGATGGCGTCGAGCAGCGCCTCGAGGCCCCGCCGTTTCGAGCCGATGCCGTGCCACGCCACCATGAAGCGGCCGAGGGCGTCGCCTTCCACGGCTTCGATCTCGTGACGCAGCTTCGCGCGCGAGCGGCTGCGAAGGCTGCGCAGCACGTTGCCGTCCACCCACTCGCGGTCGCTGCCGCCGGGACGGAACTCGCCTTCGATGAGGCGCTCGGCCTCGGTGAGGCGCTGCAGCACGCTCGCCACGACGGAGATGCCGAGGCCGTAGCGCGCCGCCACCTGTCCGGCGGCGAACGGCCCGTGCGAGCGCGCGAACCGCATGACCAGATCGCCCATCGCATCGCGCACCGGCTCGAGGAGCGATTCGGGCAACCCCGGCGGCACGGGCACGCCGAGCGCGTCTCGATAGCGCGCCACGTCTTCCACTGCCACGTAGCGGGGCTGGCCAGCCACGGGGAGCAGGACGAGACGCCGGTCACGCGCGAGCTCCGCCACGGCGTCGGCCGCGCCGGCAAAGGCCGAGCGTTCGAGAATCTCGTCGAGCGTCAGGTCCCCGATCCGCAGGAGCAGATCGTGGATGCCGTCGGCCGTCCGCGCCTTGTAGCCGTCTTCGAGCCGCTGCAGCCGCCGCTCGGTGTCCTCGAGCGCGCCGGGATCGAGGAGATCGCGCAGTTCGGCGTCGCCGAGCAGCTCGCGCAGCTGCGCCTGGTCCACCGACAACGCCTGCGCGCGGCGCTCGGCCAGCGGCGCGTCGCCGTCGTAGATGTAGTTGGCGACGTAACTGAAGAGCAGCGACGCCGCAAACGGCGACGGCTGCTTCGAGTCGATCGCCGTCACGCGCCGGGCGCGCGTGCCGACCTGCCGCAGCACCTCCACGAGGCCCGGCATGTCGAAGTGATCGCGCAGCACCTCGCGATAGGTCTCGAGCACGATGGGGAACGACCCGAACCGCGCCGCCACCGCCAGCAGGTCGGATGCGCGTTTGCGCTGCAGAAAGAGCGGCGTGCGCTGGCCGGCGCGCCGGCGGGGCAGGAGCAGCGCCCGCGCCGCCGTTTCGCGGAAGCGTGCCGCGAAGAGCGACGTCGAGCCGAGCTGCCGCAGCACCAGACCTTCGACCTCGTCGGCGTCGGGCAGCATCAGCTGCGGATCGGGGGGGTGCCCGGTTTCGGGGAAACGCACGACGAACCCCTCGTCGCCCCACATCACCTCGACGTCCACGCCGGTGCGGCTGCGCACGAGCGCCGTCACCGCCATCGCCCACGGCGCGTGAATCCGGCTGCCGAGCGGCGACAGCACGCACACGCGCCAGTCGCCCAGTTCGTCGAGGCAGCGCTCGACGACGAGCGTGCGATCGTCGGGCACGCCGCCGGCCGCGGCCTGCTCGTCGAGGTACTGCAGGACGTTCTCCGCCGCCAGCCGGTCGAGGCCGTGGTGCTCGGTGAGGCGCCTGACGGCCGCGGGCTTCGGCGTGTCGCCGAGCTCGCGCACCAGTTTTCCGATGGCGAGACCGAGCTCCACCGGCCGTCCCGCCTGGTCGCCGTGCCAGAAGGGCATCTTGCCCGGCTCGCCGGGCGCCGGCGACACGAGCACGCGATCGTGCGTGATGTCCTCGACGCGCCAGGTGGATGCGCCCAGCGTGAAGGTGTCGCCGACCTCGGTCTCGAACACCATCTCCTCGTCGAGCTCGCCCACGCGCGTCGGCCGCTCCGCGCCTGCCAGGAACACGCCGTAGAGGCCGCGGTCGGGGATGGTGCCGGCGTTGGCGATCGCCACGCGCACGGCGCCTTCGCGTCCGACGACGGTGTTCTTCACGCGATCCCAGGTGACGCGCGGCCGCAGCTCCGCGAACTCGTCGGACGGATAGCGGCCCGACAGCATGTCGAGCACGCCGTCGAACATCCGCCGCCCGAGGTCGGCAAATGGCGCCGCCCGGCGCACCAGGCGGTACAGCTCGTCCACGTTCCAGGGGTCGAGGCCGGCCATCGCGACGAGCTGCTGCGCGAGCACGTCGAGCGGGTTCCGGGGATAGCGCGTGGACTCGACCGTGCCCTCGTGCATCGCTCGCGCGACGGCGGCACACGCCACCAGGTCGCCGCGGAACTTGGGAAAAATCACGCCCTCGCTGGCGGCGCCCACTTGGTGGCCGGCGCGGCCGATGCGCTGCAGACCGCTCGCCACCGATGGCGGCGACTCGATCTGGACCACGAGATCGATGGCGCCCATGTCGATGCCGAGTTCGAGCGACGAGGTGGCCACGAGCGCGCGGATGCGCCCGGCTTTGAGCAGGTCCTCCACCTCGCTGCGGGCCTCGCGCGCCAGCGACCCATGGTGCGAGCGCACCAGCGGTTCCTCGGCCAGGTCGTTGAGCGCGCCGGCAAGCCGCTCGGCGAGCCGCCGGCTGTTGACGAAGAGCAGGGTGGAGCGGTGTGAGCGAATGAGCTCGAGCAGGCGCGGGTAGATCGACGCCCAGATCGAGACGCGCGCCGGCCGCTGCGACGCCGGGCCGCTCGGCACCGCGACGGGTCGGCCGAGCGCGCCCATGTCTTCCACCGGCACCTCGACGCGGATCTGCAGCGGCTTGCGGTCCGACGCGTCCACGACGGTGACCGGACGGTAGAGGCGCGGCGCCTGCGCGTCGTCGCCGAACTCGCCGTGCAGTTCGGCGTGGGGGCCGGCTTTCTTGTCCACCGTAGCCTTGGCCAAGGTGGAAGCCGGCCCATGGGCCGCGTGAAGGCGGTCCCCACGACTGCCGGCCGCCTTCACGGGCGGATCGATCGCGCCACCCAGATAGCGGGCCACTTCGTCGAGCGGCCGCTGCGTGGCCGAGAGCCCGATGCGCTGCAGCGGCGCCCGCTCCGGATCGCGCGCTGCGCGCAGCGCCTCGAGCCGCTCGAGCGACAGCGCCAGGTGCGCGCCGCGCTTGCCCGGCACGAGCGCGTGGATCTCGTCGATGATGACGGTGTCCACGCTCACCAGGCGCTCGCGCGCCCGCGACGTCAGGAGCAGGAAGAGCGACTCGGGCGTCGTGATCAGGATGTCGGCCGGCGCGCGCTGGAATCGCGCGCGCTCGTTGGCCGGCGTGTCGCCGGTGCGGATGGCGATGGCCGGCGTGGTGAACGGCGTGCCGGCGGCCGCGGCCAGGTTGGAGATGCCGGCAAGCGGCGCGCGCAGGTTGCGCTCGACGTCTACCGCCAGCGCTTTGAGTGGCGACACGTAGAGCACGCGGCAGCGGGCCTGCGGCCCGGGCAGCGGCTCGAAGAGCAGCCGGTTGAGACACCACAAAAATGCAGTGAGTGTTTTGCCGCTGCCGGTCGGCGCCAGGATGAGCGTGGACTCGCCGCGCGCGATCGGCGGCCAGCCGAGGCGTTGCGGACGTGTCGGGCTGTCGAATGCGCCGGAAAACCAGTCGCGAACCGCCGGATGAAACACGGCGAGCGGCGCCGTGGCGCGCGTCATCCGATGATCATAGAACCCCGTCCGCGCATTGACCTTTAGGGTGCCGTTCTATAGCATGAGCAGGTTTGGGAAAGTTTTCACAACGATGACCATGGACGGCTGGCTCGGCGTCGTGATCATGACGGTGTTCGGCGTGGGATTCGCCGGACTGATGATCGGGCTCTCATTGTTGCTCGGCCCCAAAAACCCGACTCCGGAGAAGCTCGCGCCCTACGAGTGCGGCATGCCGGCGGTCGGAAACGCGCGGGAACGCCACTCGGTGAAGTTCTACCTGGTGGCCATGATCTTCCTCCTCTTCGACATCGAGATCGCGTTCCTCTATCCATGGGCGATGGCCCTGCGCGACCTCGGATGGCCCGGGTTCATTCAGATCGTCACGTTCTTCCTCGTCCTGCTCGTGGGCTACGTCTACGTGTGGCGCAAGGGCGTGCTCGACTGGGGGCCGGTCGCACGGCGCCGCCCGGCCACGCAGCCGGTGACGGCAAAGACGCCCCAGGCGGCCTAGAAGGCCGGAGTCAGGGAAACGGCAGACGGATGGCACAGGCAGACCACACCCACGGGCTCGATCACGAGCTGCCCATCCTCACGAGCACGGTCGAGAAGGTCGTGCAGTGGGCGCGGCAGTCGGCGATCTGGCCGGCGCAGTTCGGCCTCGCCTGCTGCGCCATCGAGATGATGGCCATGGTGGCCAGCCGCTACGACGTCGCCCGCTTCGGCGCCGAGGTGTTCCGCGGCTCGCCGCGGCAGTCGGACCTGATGATCGTGGCCGGCCGGCTCTCCCGGAAGATGGCGCCGGCGATGCGCCGTGTCTACGACCAGATGCCGGAGCCGAAGTGGGTGATTTCGATGGGCGCCTGCGCGTCGGTCGGCGGCGTCTTCGACAACTACGCGATCGTCCAGGGTGTGGACCAGGTGGTCCCCGTGGACGTGTACGTGCCCGGATGCCCGCCGCGCCCCGAGTCGCTGATCTACGGGATCGTGCAGCTGCAGCAGAAGATCGCGCGCTCCCGGATGTAGCCGACGCATGGACGCACAGGCCATCATCGACAGCCTTTCGCCGCTCGTGCCCGGCGCCTCGTTCGAGGCGGCCCCCAGTGTCGACTTCGCCGCCGTCTACGTGCCGGTCGATCAGCTGGTCGCCACCTGCCAGGCGCTGCGCGATTCGCTGAACTTCGAAGTGCTGGTCGAGGTGACGGCGGCCGACTATCTGCCGCGGACGCCTCGCTACGAGGTCGTCTACCACCTGCTCTCGGTGTCGAAGCGTCTGCGGCTGCGCCTGAAAGTGCGCGTCACCGCCGACGGCACCGTGCCCACCGTGCAGAGCGTGTACCCCGGCGCCGGCTGGCTCGAACGCGAAGTCTGGGACATGTTCGGGATCGTGTTCGACGGCCACAACGACCTGCGGCGGCTGCTGATGCCCGAGGACTGGGAGGGGCACCCGCAGCGCAAGGACTATCCCGTCCAGATTCAGAAGGCGGCGCAGACCTACGCGCCGCTCGAAGTCAGCCAGGAACAGTTCCAGGCGAATCTCGAGCGCGACCGCGTGAAGCGGACGCACTGACCGCCGCGCCGAACCTGTAGAGCCCGACGCATGTCAGACATCCGCACCGAGACGATGACCGTCAACATGGGGCCGCAGCATCCCAGCACGCACGGCGTGCTGCGGCTGGTGCTGGAGCTCGATGGCGAAGTCATCCAGTCGGTGATCCCGACCATCGGCTATCTGCACACCGGCATCGAGAAAACCGCCGAGCAGAAGAAGTGGCAGCAGGTCATCCCGCTCGTCGAGCGCATGGACTACCTGGCCGCCCAGAGCAACAGCCTGTCCTACGCGCTCAGCGTCGAGAAGCTGCTCGGGCTCGAGATGCCGCAGCGCGTCAAGGACATCCGCGTGCTCCTCGCGGAGCTGCAGCGCATCGCCAGCCATCTGATCTGGATCGGCACGCACGGCCTCGAAATCGGCGCGGTGTCGATGCTGTTCTACGCGGTGCGCGAGCGCGAGCTGCTGCTCAACATCAACGAGCTCATTGCCGGCTTCCGCTTCTTTCCGAGCTACATCCGCATCGGCGGCCTGCGCGAGGATCTGCCGCGCGGCTTCCACGCGCAGGTGCAGGAGTTCCTCGACCGCTTCCCGGCGAAGATCGATGAATTCGAGGGGCTGCTCACCAAGAACGACGTCTACCAGCGGCGCACGCAGGGCGTCGGCATCATCAGCCAGGAACACGCCTTCGCGTGGGGGCTCGTGGGGCCGATTGCGCGCGCCGGAGGCTCGGACTACGACGTGCGCAAGTACTTCCCCTACACCGGCTACGAAACCTACGACTTCAGGGTGCCGACGGCGACCGAGGGCGACGTCTACGCGCGCTACCGCGTGCGCGTGGCCGAGATGCGTGAGAGCCTGAAGATCGCGAAGCAGGCGCTCGACCGGATCAGCCCCGCCGGCGTGTTCGCCTGCGACGACACGCGCGTCGTGCCGCCGCCCAAGGACAAGGTCTACAGCGAGATGGAAGCGCTGATTCAGCACTTCCTGATCTACTCGCAGGGGTTCACGGTGCCGGCCGGCGACGCCTACGTGCCGGTGGAAGGGCCGCGCGGAGAGCACGGCTGCTACATCGTGTCGGATGGCACCAACCGCCCGTGGCGGGTCAAGATGCGGGCGCCGTCGTTCCTGGCCATTCAGGCGTTGCCGACCGTGGTGCGGGGCGGCCTCATCGCGGACGTGGTGGCCGTCATCGGCTCCACCGACGTTGTCATGGGAGACTGCGACCGGTGAGCTTTCATCCCTCGATGGAGTACGCGCCAGCCAAGTTCCACCGGTCCGAGCGCAAGCTGGCCGATGAAGGGCCGCCGTTCGCCTACACGCCGGAGAACCAGGCGAAGTTCGACGAGAACGTGACGCACTATCCGCCCGAGCAGCGGAAGTCGGCGATTCTCTTCGCGCTCTACCTGGCGCAGGGGCAGCAGGGGTATCTCACCGGCAACGCGATGCGCTTCGTGGCGCAGCAGATCGGCTGCTCGACGGCGGACGTCGAGGACGTCGTGTCGTACTACACGATGTTCTACACGAAGCCGGTCGGCAAGCGCGTGCTCAACGTGTGCCGCACGCTCTCGTGCGCGCTGCTCGGCGCCGAACGGGTCACTGAGGCGCTGAGCAAGAAGCTCGGGATCACGCCGGGCCAGACGACGCCCGACGGCGAGTTCACGCTGATCGAGGTGGAATGCCTGGGCGCGTGCGACCGCGCGCCGGTCGTGATGGTCAACGACGACTGGCACGAGCGTCTGGCGCCGGAACAGGCGGGTCAGTTCATCGACGACCTCAAGGCGCGCGGCCCGGCCGCGTTCACCGGGTGCCATTTGAAGGTGGAGAAGTAGGGTGGCGTTCGAACCTGTTCTCACGCCCTTCGTCCGCGAGCCCAACGGGCACACGCTGGACTTCTATCTGCAGCGCGCACGCGGCTACGAAGGGCTGCGCAAGGCGCTCACGATGCAGCCCAACGACCTCATCGAGATGGTCAAGGCGTCGGGGTTGCGTGGCCGCGGCGGCGCCGGCTTCCCGACCGGGCTGAAGTGGCAGTTCGTGGACAAGAAGGCGGAGCCGCGCTACATCGCGTGCAACGCCGACGAGAGCGAGCCGGGCACGTTCAAGGACCACGTGCTGATGGAGCGCAACCCGCACCTGCTGATCGAAGGGTGCGCCGTCTCCTGCTACGCCATCGGCGCCAAGATCGCCTACATCTACATCCGCGGCGAGTTCTACCACGTGCAGCAGATCCTCGAGGCCGAGATCGAGAAGGCCTACAAGGCCGGCTTCCTGGGCAAGAACATTCTGGGCAGCGGCTTCGACTGCGACGTCTACGTGCACCGCGGCGCCGGCGCCTACGAAGCCGGCGAGGAGACCGCCCTCATCGAGTCGCTGGAAGGGAAGCGCGCGCAGCCGCGTATCAAGCCGCCGTTCCCCGCCGTGGCCGGGCTCTATCAGAAGCCGACCGCGGTGAACAACGTCGAGACGCTGTGCAATGTGCCGCCCATCGTGCTGAACGGACCCGAATGGTTCGCGGGCCTCGGCCCCGAGAAGAACGGCGGGCCGAAGCTCTATTGCATCAGTGGGCACGTCAAGCGCCCGGGCACCTACGAAGCCTCGATGCACACGACGCTCCGCGAGCTGATCTACGGCGAGCAGTACGCGCAGGGCATGGCCGGCGGCAAGAAGTTCAAGGCCATCATCCCGGGCGGTTCGTCGGTGCCGCTGCTCCTCGACGAGCACCTCGACACCGCGGCCAGCTTCGACGGCGTGCAGAAAGCCGGCTCGCTGCTCGGATCAGCCGGTCTGATCGTCCTCGACGAGACGGTGTGCATGGTGTGGCTGGCGATGAACCTGCTGCACTTCTACCGCCACGAGTCGTGCGGCAAGTGCACGCCGTGCCGTGAGGGCGGCAACTGGCTCTATCAGCTGCTGCAGCGCGTCGAGGCCGGTGAAGGCCGCACCAAGGACATCGACCTGCTGTTCGGCGTGGCCAACAACATCATGGGCAAGACGCTGTGCGCGTTCGGGGACGCCGCGGCGACACCCGTGCTCACGACGCTGAAGCTGTTCCGTCACGAGTTCGAGGCGCACGTCAAGGAAGGGCGGTGCACGCTGCCGTCCGAGTGGCGCGCCAAACATCCCGTGATGGCCGGACACCACTAGACGGCGCCGCGCACATGGATCTGCGACTCCTCATTCAGTTCCTCATCATCTTTGCGGCCTTCTTCATGCTGGTCAACGCATCAGCGGTGCTGGTGCTGGCCGAGCGCAAGGTGATGGGCTTCATGCAGCAGCGCTACGGCCCCTATCTGGTGGGGCCGCACGGCATGCTGCAGCCGTTCGCCGACATCCTCAAGCTCCTGATGAAGGAGGAGCTGCGGCCGAAGGGCGCCGACAAGTGGCTGTTCACGCTGGCGCCGATCCTGGCCGTCACGACGGCGTTCGCCGCGTTTGCCACCGTACCGTTCGGCGGCGAGACGACGTTCTTCGGGCTGCTGGACCAGCCGGTCAAGCTCGGGGCCGCCGACGTGAACGTCGGCGTGCTGGTCATCTTCGCCATCACGTCGATGGGCGTCTACGGCATCGTCCTCGCCGGCTGGTCGTCCAACAGCAAGTACGCGCTCTTCGGCGGCCTGCGCGCCTC
>DASRPM010000085.1:0-3341 GCA_035646375.1 Vicinamibacterales bacterium | reverse complement strand
GTGATGTAGTTGCCGTGCAGGAACGAGAGCCGGAAGTCGTCGTCCTTGACGTAGAGACTCTTGCGCATCCCCTTCGGCAGCTGGTGGATGAAGCAGAACACGCACTTGTTCGCGCACGTGGCGATCTCGCCCGGGCGCGGCGCCTCGAGCTCGACACCGACCGGCCGCGTGCCGCAGACCACACGGAGCGTCTGCGGCGCTCCCGCGCGCTCGACGTCCAGGGCGAGCCGCTCGTCGGCCGCGTGGAACTGGAAGTCGATTGCGTCGCGGACGGCGTGGCCGTTGACGGTCAGGATCCGATCGCCGGCGTGGAGCCCCGCCTCCGCCGCCGGCGTGCGCGCACGCACGGCGGCCACGACGACACCGTCAGCGGAGGAACGAGGCTTCATCGGCTTCCCCCTCGGTGACGGGCGCAGCGTTGAGGAAGCGCATCCCCTGCACGATGTACTGCAGGCCCGACACGATCGTGAAGCCCGCCGCCAGCCACATGAAGACGACCGCACCCAGCTCGATGCGGAGGAAGCGCCCGGTCAACCCGGCCAGGATGGTGAGGACCTGGAAGAAGGTCGCTGCCTTGCCGGCCCGCGTCGGGCGCGGGTAGATCCGGCCGCCGGCCATGTGGATGGCGAGAGCACCCACCACCAGGATGATGTCGCGGCTGATCACGACGGCCGCGATCCAGAAGGGCAGCGCCTTGAGCCAGGTCAGGGTGACGAACGACGAGATCAGCAACAGCTTGTCCGCCATCGGATCGAGGAAGGCGCCGAGCCGGCTCTGGATGCCGCGATGCCGCGCCACGTAGCCATCGAGCAGGTCGGTCAGCGCCGCCGCCGCAAACACCACGAGCGCGATGCCCGGTCGCCGGTAGACGAGCAGCGAGACGAACACGGGAATCAACAGGATCCTCAGGACAGTCAGCCAATTCGCGAGCCCCATACTGGAAGGCTTCAGTCTAGCACGCGCGTGACGCCTCCCTGTCCGGCCCGATAGGCGTGCAGCGAGGCGAGCAGAGCCGCCGGCAGCTCGACCTCGAGCATCACGTGCTCGGGGCGGTCCGTCCGCGCCAGCACGCGTCCCCGCTCGTAGCACAGCGCCAGGGCGGCGCCGTCGCCGTGCGGAATGTGCAGCGTCACCGGACCGCCGCTGGGCAGCGCCGCTTCGATAGCATCCAGCAGCGCGTCGACGCCGGCGCCCGTCGCCGCCGAGACCGCGACCGCATCGCGGCGGCCCGCGAAGGCGGCGGTGGCCGCGCCGTTCTCGAGCCGGTCCATCTTGTTGAGCGCGAGCACGGTCGGACGATCGGCCACCTGCAGCTCCCCCAGCAGGCCGTCGACGGCGGCCAGGTGCTCCTCGAGCGCCGGGTGCGAGGCATCGACCACGTGCACCAGCACGTCGGCCTCGGCAAGCTCCTCGAGGGTGGCGCGAAACGCCGCCACCAGCTCGTGGGGCAGCTTGCGGATGAAGCCGACCGTGTCGGTGAGGATGAAGGGCCGCCGGCCGGGAAGCGTGATCAGTCGTGCGGCCGGATCGAGCGTCACGAACAGCTGATCGGCGGCGGTGAAGTGCGAGCCGCTGAGCCGGTTCAGCAGCGTCGTCTTGCCCGCGTTCGTGTAGCCGACGAGGGCCACCACCGGGGCGCCGGCACGCTTGCGCCCCTGTCGCATCAGCCGCCGGTGCGCCTGCACGCCTTCGAGCTCGCGCCGCAGCTGCATCACACGACGGCGGATGACGCGCCGGTCTGACTCCAGCTGCGTCTCACCCGGGCCGCGGGTGCCGATGCCACCGCCCAGCCGCTCGAGGTGCTTCCACTGCCCGACCAGTCGCGGCAGCAGGTACGTGAGCTGCGCGAGCTCGACCTGCAGCTTGCCCTCCGCGGTGCGCGCACGCTGCGCGAAGATGTCCAGGATGAGCGCGGTCCGATCGATGACGTGGATGCCGAGCGCTTCGGTGAGGTTCCGCTCCTGGATCGGCGTCAGCGCGTCGTCGGAGATGAAGAGGTTCATTCCGCCCGCCCGCGCCGCCTCGGCCATCTCGTCCACCTTGCCCCGGCCGAAGTAAAGCGACGGGGTCGGCGCCTGTCGCTCCTGCACCACCCGGTCGCCGATGGCCGCGCCCGCCGCCGCGGCCAGTCCCGCGAGCTCCTCGAGCGATTCCTCCACGTCGGCCCGTCGCTGCGTCGGCCGCTTCACCGCCGCCAGCATGGCCCGTTCGCGCGCGTGCCGCCGCACCTCGTGACCGTGGCCGTTTCCGTTGCGACTCACTCGATACGCCCCTCCTGCTTGAGTCTTGCCTCGATGGCCGCGGCCACCGCCGCGGGATCCCCGTCAAATGCCTCGACGTCCAGCCACGCGAGCGCCGGCTCCCGCGCGAACCACGTGAGCTGACGCCGCGCGTAGCGGACCGTATCACGCTGCATGAGCCGCAGCGCCTCGGCGCGGTCGAGCTCGCCCTCGGCCACCGCGATGAACTCGCGATAGCCGATCGACGACAGCGCACGCCGTGCGCGACCGTGTCCTCGGGCCATCAGGGCCCGCACCTCGTCCTCCAGCCCCGCCGCCACCATGCGCGCCGCCCGCGCGCGGAGCCGCTCCGCCAGTGCCGTCCGGTGCATGGTCAGCCCCACGTACACCACGTCCCATTCGGGCTCGGCGGTCGCCCACCGCGTCTGGGAGACGGAGCCCCCGCGGACCCGCTCGAGCGCGCGGATGATGCGCACGTGATCGTGCGGATGCAGGCTGCGGGCCAGCGCGGGCGCCACCGCCGCCAGCCGGGCGTGGAGGGCGCCCCGGCCCTCGCCCGCCGCGAGCGCCGTCAGCTCGGCGCGATACGCGGGGTCGGCCGGCGCGGCCGGATCGAGGCCGCGCAGCAATGCCCGGATGTACAAGCCGGTGCCGCCCACCACCGCCGGCAGACGACCGCGGGCATGGACGTCGGCGATGAGCGTCCGCGCGCAGGCAACGAAGCGCGCCGCGTCGAACGTCTCGTCCGGCTCCACCACGTCGATCAGATGATGCGGCACGGCCGCGCGCTCGGCGGCCGTCGGCTTGCCGGTGGCGATGTCCATGCCCCGGTAGACCTGGCGCGAGTCGGCGCTGATGACCTCGAGGGGTATGCGCGCGGCCAGCGCCACGGCCGCCGCCGTCTTGCCGACGCCCGTCGGACCTGCGATGACGAGCAGAGGGTCTGTTGTAGCGACGACGGGACGTCCCCCTTGAACCGCAGGTGGGCTGGTCTCAGATGGTTCGCGGCTCCGCATGCGGTGCAGTCTACGCCGCCCGGGCTACCATGTGCGCTTGAGCTCGCGGCGGATGTCGTGCAGCGACACGCGGCTGACGATGGGC
>DASRPM010000084.1:0-2298 GCA_035646375.1 Vicinamibacterales bacterium | reverse complement strand
GATATTGCGAGACCGACCGCCTCACGGAAGCGGCGTGGGCCCTGTTTGGCCGCGCCCCGTCAGGCGCCGCCCGGGTCCAGGCCATCTGCGACTACGTCCATCGCCACATCACGTTCAACTATCAGGACGCGCGCGCGACGCGGACGGCGTGGGAGGCGATGCAGGAGCGCAAGGGCGTGTGCCGCGACTACGCGCACCTGGCGGTCACGCTGTGCCGTTGCATGAACATCCCGGCGCGCTACTGCACCGGCTATCTCACCGACATCGGTGTCGAGCCGCCCTATGGCCCGATGGACTTCGCGGCCTGGTTCGAGGCCTACATCGGCGGGCGCTGGCACACCTTCGACGCCCGCAACAACACGCCGCGCATCGGCCGCGTGCTGATGGCGCGCGGCCGCGATGCCACCGACGTGGCCATCAGCAACACGTTCGGCCCCAACACGCTGGCGGGCTTTACCGTCTGGGCTGACGAGGCGCAGCCGTCATGCGGCTCCTGACCGTCCGGCACGTCACCACCTACTCGTATTCGGAGCCGGTGCAGTTCGGCGAGCACCGCATGATGTTCCGGCCGCGCGCCAGCCACGATCTCCGGCTGCTGCATTCCCAGCTCGACATCCGGCCGGAGCCGCTGGAATTGCGCTGGCTGCATGACGTGTTCGACAACTCCGTCGCGATCGCCACCTTCGGGACCGCGGCAACAGAGTTGCGATTCGACAGCACGGTGACGCTCGAGCACATCGAGACACCGCTGCCCGACTACGCTCTCGAGGCCGGGGCCCGGGCCTTCCCGTTCGCGTACTCCGATGACGAGCGGCCCGATCTGACCGGTGCCCTCGCCCGGCAATACCCCGCGGACGATCTCGGTTCGTGGACCGCCCGCTTCATGCCACACGGTCAGAAGACGACGATGGGCCTCCTGCTGGCCATGACGCGTGGCATCAAGGACGAGTGCCGCTATATCCGGCGTGTCGAGAAAGGGGTCCAGAGTCCAGGCGAAACGCTGCGCCGGCGTAGCGGCAGCTGCCGGGACTTCGCGGTCCTGATGATGGAAGCGGCGCGATCGCTCGGCCTGGCCGCCCGGTTCGTCAGCGGCTACATCTTCGTGCCGGAGACCGCCGGCGGCGCGGTCGTCGGAGGCGGGGCCACGCACGCATGGATGCAGGCCTATCTGCCCGGAGCCGGCTGGGTGGACTTCGACCCCACCAACGACATCGTCGGCAACCGCAACCTCATTCGCGTGGCCGTCGCCTGGGACCAGCGCAACGCGCTGCCGCTCTGGGGCACCTTCGTCGGTCCGCCGTCGTGCGTGCGTGGCATGGACGTGACCGTCAGCGTGATCGAGGGCCTATAGGCGTCCCCTCAGAAGTACTTCAGCCGGTCCGCCGTGTTCTTGCCACTGCCCGGCCGGTCATGGAATTCGGGGCTGTGCGCGCGTGTGGCCTCGTCGTCTTCCGCCCTGGGCATGGTGCCCGGTGTTTGCGCGTTGATGCCCGGACGCACCGCGCTGGTATGGGTGACATGGGTGTCGTCGTGGAGCACGGTGTTTGCGGTTGCCATGGTCAATACATGCCCCCGCCCATGCCGCCCATGCCCCCGCCCATCGCCGCCGCCCCATTCTGGGCCGACTCCGGAATCATCGAAATCACGGCCTCGGTGGTCAGCAGCAGCGAGGCGATGGACGCCGCGTTCTGCAACGCCGAGCGCACCACCTTGGTCGGATCGATCACGCCAGCCTGGACCAGATTCTCGTAACGCTCGGTCTGGGCGTTGAAGCCCTCTTCGTCGTTCATCTCGCGCGTCTGCTGCACCACGATCGAGCCCTCGTGGCCGGCGTTGGTCGCGATCCAGCGCATGGGCTCCTCGACCGCTCTGAGAATGATGTTGACGCCGACCCGCTCGTCGCCGTCGACGGCCAGCTGCTGGAGCACCTTCGCGGCGCGCAGCAGCGCCACGCCGCCGCCGGGCACGATGCCCTCTTCCACCGCGGCCTTCGTGGCGTGCATGGCATCCTCGACCCGCGCCTTCTTCTCCTTCAACTCGGTCTCGGTGGCCGCCCCGACCTTGATGATCGCCACACCGCCCACCAGCTTGGCGAGCCGCTCTTGCAGCTTCTCGCGGTCGTAGTCCGACGTGGTGTCCTCGACCTGCGTCCGGAGCTGCTTGACCCGCCCCGCGATCGACTCCGCGGTGCCCGCGCCCTCGATGATGACGGTGGAGTCCTTGTCGATGGTGATCTTCTTGGCCTGACCAAGGTCTGCGATCGTCAGGTTCTCGAGCTTCACGCCGAGATCCTCGGTG
>DASRPM010000083.1:0-24943 GCA_035646375.1 Vicinamibacterales bacterium | reverse complement strand
GCCCGGCGCGCCGACATCGAAGCGGCCTCGCGCGAGCTTTACGAGCTCGTCACGAGCCGGGCGAAGAACGTGCCGCGCGAAACACCGGCCGCGCGCGCCCAGCGCATCGCCGCCTCGGACGCGGCGCTGCCGGCGGCGTTGCGTCGTGTCAGCGACCTCGTGCTCGCGCCGATTGCGGCCTTCCCCACCACGACGCGTCTGCTCCTTGTCGCTGATGGCGCGCTGCAGTACCTGCCGTTCGAGATGCTGCCGGCCCCGCGCCGCGCGCAGGCGACGCCGCTCGTTGCCGACTTCGAGATCACCGCGCTCCCGTCGGCCTCCACGCTCGCGGTCCACCGCGCCCAGCTCGCGCGCCGCCCGGCACCGACCAAGGGCGTCGCGGTGTTTGCCGACCCGGTGTTCGACACGTCCGACGCCCGCGTGCGGCAGACGCGAGTGGCATCGGCCGCGCCCGCCACGCCCGATACGCAGACGCGCTTGCTGACGCAAACCGACGATCCCGCTGCTGCCGGCTTCGGCTCCATCGTCCGACTGCGCTTCACCGACGACGAGGCCAAGGCGATCCTCGCGGCCGCGCAGGGCCGCCAGAACCTCGCGGCGATCGGATTCGACGCGACCAAGGCTGCGGCGACGGATGCAGGCCTTGGCGCCTACCGCTATCTTCACTTCGCCACGCACGGCTTCCTCGACACCGCGCGCCCGTCGCTCTCGGCGATTGCGCTGTCGCTCGTGGGGCGCGACGGCGCGGCGCGCGAGGGATTCCTGCGCGCGCACGAGCTCTACAACCTGAATCTGTCCGCCGACCTGGTGGTGCTGAGCGCCTGCGAGACGGGTCTCGGCAAAGAGATCCGCGGCGAAGGGCTGATCGGTCTGACGCGTGCGTTCATGTACGCCGGCGCCGCGCGCGTCATCGTCAGCCTGTGGAGCGTCAGCGATCGCGCGACGTCCGAACTGATGGGCCGGCTCTACCGTGAGATGCTCCGCAACGGCAGGACACCATCGGCATCATTGCGCGCCGCGCAGCTCGCGCTGCGATCGGATGCGCGGTGGCAGCATCCGTACTACTGGGCGGCCTTCACCATCCAGGGCGATTGGAAGTGAGCTGCAGTTACCTGCCTAGCTGCCCACCTGCCCACCTCCCCACCCGCCGCCAAAATCCAGAAAACTGAATCCATCCAAATATTCGTCCCAAACTAGATTCGTCACTCGCGTTAAACACCCTCAGCCAACCGCTCGTCCCTTCGCCCGGCAGACCGGTCACTCGTCCCAACGGCACGTTTCTCTCTATACCGCCGCCCTTGAGCAGCCAAGGCGCTCCAGTCTTCGTGTGCCCTTGGCTGCTCGGCAGTGTCTCTTGGCGCGCTTCGCGCGCCTGGTCGTTGCCGGCGCTGGTGCCGGGAGGAGTGTGAACGATGGCAAGACGAATCAGCCTGATTGTCGCAGCGCTGATCTGCCTGGGCACGGGCCTGGCGAGCGCGCAGGAACGATTTGGCGGAGTGACGGGCACCGTGACGGATGCCACGAAGGCAGCCCTTCCCGGCGCCACCGTAACGGCGACCAATGCCGAAACCGGCGCCCAGCGCGTGGTGGTGAGCAGCGCCGATGGCAGCTACCGCGTGCCCGATCTCGACCCGGGCCGCTACTCGGTGACCTTCGAGCTCGACACCTTCCAGAAGATGGTGATGAACGACGTCCTCGTCCTTCTGGGACGAACCGTGGGCGTGGACGCCGAGCTGAGGGTCGGCGGTGTAGCGGAGACGGTGAACGTCACGGCTGATGCGGCCAAGCAGCTCGACATGACGAAGGTCACACTGGCCCACAACATCACGGCCGAAGAATTCGACCGGCTGCCGAAGGCGCGCAGCTTCCAGGGGCTGGCGCTCACGGCTCCCGGCGTCAACGCCGGTGAGATCGAGGGTGGCATCCAGGTGAACGGGGCGAGCGCGGCCGAGAACTCGTTCACGGTGGACGGCGTGGCGATCAACAGCCTGATCTACGGCAACTCGCGCCAGAACACCGTCTTCGAGTACCTGCAGGAAGTGCAGGTGAAGACCGGCGGCGTCGACGCCGAATTCGGCGGCGCCCTCGGCGGCGTCGTGAGCGCCGTCACCAAGAGCGGCGGCAACAGCTTCAGCGGCGAGACGCATTACTACTACATCGGCAGCGGCCTGAGCTCCGCGCCGTTCAAGCGCCTCGTGCTCAACCCCAACGACCTGACGACGGTCGGCTACTACCAGGACACCAAGCAGGCGAATCACCAGAGCGAGTTCGGCGGCTCGCTCGGCGGTCCGATCGTCAAGAACAAGCTGTTCTTCTTCGGATCCGTGTCGCCGCGCGTCGTGCGGCGCACCAACGAGTACATGTTCTCGGCGGGCACCGAGCCCGGTGAGATCAACCAGAAGCAGACGGCGTGGCAGGGCTTCGGCAAGGTCACCTACTCGGCCAACAAGGTGCACGCCAACGCCAGCCTGCTCATGACGCCCACGCGCTCCGAAGGCCGGCTCCCTTCCTACGACTCGCTCGGGCCCAACTGGATCACCACGTCGCAGTCGGCCAACCTGGCGGAAACCACGCGCGGCTTCGAAGGCGACCAGAACAACTTCAGCTCGAACGTCGATATCTGGCTCCGCAACAACAGCTATCTGAGCGCGCGCGGCGGCTACTTCTACGACACCTACAAGGACACGGGCGTTCCCAACACCACGAGCTACACCTACCAGACGCCGAACTTCACGGTGCCCGGCGTCCCCCCCGAGCTGCAAGGCGCCACCGGCACGTTCAACACGCCACGGATCCAGATCACCAACTTCGACACCACGAAGCAGGGCTTCGTGCAGCTCGATTACAACCACGCGTTCACCGCCGCCGGCTCGCACCTTCTGAAGGGCGGCTGGGGCGTGCGCCGCTCGTCCAACGACGTGGACGTCTCGTATCCGGGCGGCTATGTCTATCTGTACTGGGGGCAGGCGTTCCGCAGCTCGGCGACCGGGCAGACGGGCACCGGCACCTACGGGTACTACGCCGTGCACGACCTCGCCACGCGCGGGAACGTCGCCGCGAACATGCACAACCTGTTCATCCAGGACACGTGGACGGTGGGCTCGCGCCTGACGCTGAACGTCGGGGTGCGCACCGAGAACGAGAAGATCCCCACGTTCAACCCGGAGATTCGTCCCTACGGGCTCGAGTTCGGCTTCGCCGACAAGATCGCGCCGCGGCTCGGGGCGAGCTTCGACGTGAAGGGCGACGGGCGCATGAAGGCGTTCGCGAGCTGGGGCCGCTACTACGACTGGACGCGGTATGAGATCGCGCGCGGCTCGTACGGCGGCGACCTGTGGCACATCTACTACCGGTCGCTCGACACGCTCGACCTCGCCAGCATCAACGTCGACAACATGCCGGGCCAGGACCTGTGGGGCGGGCCGAACGGCTTCCGCGACTTCCGCGGCAACTCGATCGAGAACACCGACCCGAACATCAAGCCGATGTTCCAGGACAGCTTCAACGGCGGCCTGGACTTCCAGGTGGGGGCCCGCACGGCAGTCGGCGTCCACTACGTGCACAACAACCTGGGCCGCACGATCGAGGACCTCGGCGCGCTGGTCAACGGCGACAGCATCTACGTGATCGGCAACCCCGGAGAGGGCGCCAACACCACCACGCCGACCTCATACCCGGCCACGGCCCCGTTCGCCACTCCGAAGGCGAAGCGTCAGTACGACGCGCTCGAGGTCACGTTCGAGCGGCGGTTCTCCAACAACTGGTTCGCCAACGCCAACTACACGTGGAGCCGGCTGTACGGCAACTACTCCGGCACGGCCAACTCCGACGAGATCCAGACGCCGACCACCGGCATCTCGTCGAAGAATGCACAGCAGCAGAACGGGACGATCGCGCGGCCGGGCAGCAACGCGCACACCGGCTGGGACATCGACGAGCTGCTGTGGGACTCGAACGGCAACCTCGATCCGCAGGGCCGGCTGGCCACCGATCGTCCGCACGTCGTGAAGCTCTATGGCGCCTACCAGTTCAACATCGGCACGCAGGTGGGCGCGTTCTTCTACGGCGGCAGCGGCACCCCGATCACCACGCAGGTGGTGGGGCTCGACGCCTATGCTCCGATGGTGAACGGCCGTGGCGACATGGGCCGGACGCCGGTGCTCACGCGCACGGACCTGCTGGTGTCGCACGAGTTCGGTCTCGCCGACCGCAAGCGGGTGCGGCTCGAACTGAACATCCAGAACCTGTTCAACCAGAAGACGACGACGCACATCTTCAACTACCTGAACAAGGGCGCGCCGGCCGGCAGCAGCGCGAAGGCGGCCAACGCCATCGACTTCTCGGAGGTGAACCTGGCGGCGGGCTACGACTACAACGCGCTCATCCTCCAGACGCTGGAGGGAGCCGCTTCCTATGACCCGCGCTACCGGATGGACGACCTGTTCCAGCCCGGACTGCAGGGTCAGTTCAGCGTGAAGTTCTCGTTCTAGGAAGTTAGGGGCCGCCTGAAGGCGGCCCCTACTTCTGCACGCGCGCGGTCGACGGCGGTACGAGGTTCTTGAGCCGCATGTAGACGACCAGATTGCCGTAGTGCTCGTTGTTGTGCGTCGTGTTGAACATCAGCACCAGGCCACGCGTCGTCGGCTTGCTGCTGCCCCGCCCCTGCACGCCGACGGCCTGATTCACGTTGGCGTCCGTGGTGCCGTCGTAGGTCGCGTCACAGGACGCGAGCGCTTCGTTCAGCGCCTTGACGAGCGCGGTTTTGTCGGTGGTCTTGGAGTAGTCGCCGCCGAACGTCGGCTTGTCGCCGCGCGCCTGGGAACAGAAGTACGAGTTGCCGTTGATCACGTGGCCCACGAGCTCGGCGAAGCTCCGCACCTGCGGTGTGGGCTTGAACGAGTACTCCTCGGCGGGCATCGCGGACGCGGCTTCGGCCAGGTTGCGGCGGATCACCTGGTGCATCGCCTTGAGCGAGGCGGCCATCGACGGCGACAGCACCGCGTCGGCGCCGGCGTCGGAGGTTTGCGCCCCGGCGGGCGTGGCAAGACTGGCAATCAGCGCGGCGAGCGCGAGCAGACGGCGCATGGCGATCCTCCTAAGGACCAAGGCCTAAGGCCCAAGGGCCACTATAATCCTCCCTGTCGGCGGCGTCCGGTTCCGGCGTCGGCGAGCCGTGGGTGTGGGAGACGGAGGATCTGCAATGAGAGTGGCAATGAAAAGCGCGACGCTCGTAGTGGCTGCGTGTCTGGCGATGGCGTCGCCGGCCGCGGCTCAGACCGATCAGGAACTCATCGACAAGGTTGTGCTGGCCGCGCCCGCCAACGCCCGCGCGGACGCGACCGTCGTGAAGTGGGGCGCCGACGGCAAGCGCGTCGTCGTCCGTCAGGGCAAGAACGGACTGGCCTGCTGGGATCAGGCGGCCTGGGGCCATTCGCGCGTCCCCTTCAACGTGCACTGCACCGCCGAGGCGGGGCTGGGACGCGTGGAACAGAATCGCGAGTTCTACGTGAAGGCGTCGAGCCGCGAAGAGGCCGAGAAGGCCATCCAGGCGGCCGAGAAGGAAGGCAAGCGCGTGCCGCCGGTCTGGGGCGCCGCCTTCTACGGTCTCAGCGGCGCTGACGCGGCCACCGCGCGCGGCCACGTCACGATTGCGGTGCCCGGTGCGACCCCCGAAACGCTGAAGATGCCGGCCAAGCCCACGGCGAGCGGCGCGTGGATCATGGACTCGGGCACGACCGCCGCGCACATCATGGTGCCGGGACACTAAGAACCTGGAAGGCCGCCGCTTCGCGGCGGTGAGACGGGTAAGGCAGGTAGGGCGGGTGGGTCAAGAAACCACTCGCCCTTTTTCTTGTACGCGTACGACGCTGCGTCAGGCGCGCGCGGCAAGCAAGCCTTCGCGCCGTTCACACCGTCAAATAGCAGTGTCGAATGGCGCTGCACATGAGCCGGCGGCTCGCGACGGCGTGACAGAATCGAATTCCGATCACATGCTCGCGGTTCCCCAGGGTTTGTGGCCACTCGTGCGTCCGTACCGCGCGCTGCTCGCGCTGGCCTTCGTCGCGATGGCGATCGAGAGCGCCGCCACCATCTGGGAACCGTGGCCGCTCAAGCTGATCGTCGACAACGTATTGGGCGGCAAGCCGCTGCCCCCGGCGCTCGCCGGCTGGGCCATCTTCGGCACCTCGCCGTTCGCGATCCTCAACGCGGCCGTCCTGGCGCTCATCGCCATCACCGCGCTTGGCGCCGCCGGTTCGTTCGCCCAGAAGTACCTCTCGGCCTCCGTGGGCCAGCGCATCACGAAGGACCTGCGACAGGCGCTCTATCACCACGTGCAGACGCTGTCGCTGCCGTTCTTCGAAACGCGCCGCACCGGCGATCTGATCGTGCGCGTGACGAGCGACGTGGACGCGGCGCAGAGCTTCTTCTCCACGGCGCTCCTCAGCATCGCCATGGACGTGCTGACGCTCGGCGGCATGCTCGCGGTCATGCTGTATCTCGACTGGCGCTTCACGCTGCTGGGGCTCGCGGTGGCGCCACTGCTCTTCGCCGTGGTCCACGGCCGCACGCGCCGCATCAAGGAGGCGGCGCGCGAGGCCAGAGATCGGGAGGGCGCGCTCGCCTCGATCGTGCAGGAGTCGGTGTCCGCCATCCGGACGGTGCGGGCATTTGGGCGCGAAGCGCACGAGGAGGCCCGCCTCGAGCGCGAAGGCCGCGCGGCCATGCAGGCGGCGCTGCGCGCCCGCGGCATCAAGGCGGCGCTGCCGCCGATGGTGGATCTCATCGTCGCCGGCGGCACGTGCGTGGTGATGCTCGTGGGCGTCCGCCTCGTCCTCGACGGGCGCATCACCTCGGGCACGCTCATCGTGTTCGTGCTCTACCTCGGCAAGCTCTATAAGCCGATGAAGAACCTGGCGCGGATGACCGACACGGTGTCGAAGTCCGCGGTCGCCTTCGACCGCATCCGCGAGCTGCTCGCCACCAGGAGCGGCGTCACCGACGCGCCCGGCGCGCAGCCGGCCCCGCGATTCCGCGGCGCCATCGAGTTCCGCGACGTCACGTTCGCCTACGCGCCCGGCCAGCCGGTGCTGCAGGGCCTCACGCTGGCCGCCGCGGCCGGACAGCGCGTGGCCATCGTCGGCGCCACCGGCAGCGGCAAATCGACGCTGCTCGCGCTGCTCCTCCGCCTGTACGAACCGGCGGGCGGCTCGATCCGGATCGACGGCAGCGACATCCGCCGCTTCACGGCGCGGTCGCTGCGCGATCGCATCAGCCTCGTGCCGCAGGATCCCGTGCTGTTCCGCGCCACCGTGTGGGAGAACATCGCCTACGGACGTCCCGGGGCCAGCCGCGACGACATCATCCATGCGGCGCGGCTCGCCAACGCGCACGAGTTCATCGCGCGCATGCCGCACGGCTACGACACGGTGATCGGCGAGCGTGGCGAAACCCTCTCGGGCGGCCAGCGGCAGCGGATTGCCATCGCACGCGCGGTCATCCGCAACGCGCCGATCCTGCTCCTCGATGAACCGTCGGCGGCGCTGGATCCGGAATCCGAGGCGCTCGTCTTCGACGCGATGTCGCGGGTCATGGACCGCTGCACGTCGATCACCATCGCGCATCGCCTCGCCACGGTGCAGCGGGCGCAGCTGGTGGCGGTGCTCGACCGCGGCGTGATTGCCGCCTGCGGCACGCACGCGGAGCTGCTGGCCACCAACCCGGCGTACGCGCGCCTGTTTGCCCTGCCCCTGCCCGGCGACCTCACGGACGTGAGGTCCGCCATCGCCGTATGAGCAGCGCGCCGCGGCTCATCGGCGTGTTGGGGGTCTGCGCACTCGTCGCGAGTGTGGCCGGCGTCGCGACGGCCCAGACCCCAACCGGCCTGCGGCTTGCGGACAATGGGCGCCCGACGCTGCAGCTCCCGTTCGGCGAGATGGTGTTCCGAGGCCGCGTGTCCACCACCGTGCGGTCGCCGTCCCGCGACCGCGGCACTCCCCGCCCGGATCCGGAATGGCAGACGCGCCGCCTGCAGGTCGAGGGCACGCTGTTCGAGAAGGTCGAGTTCGAAGTGTCGCGCGAATTCGGCGACGCCGACGAACCGGAGCGCGACGCCTTCGCCAACCTCCGGTTCGACCGCGCCTTCGAGCTGCGGGCCGGCCAGTTCAAGATGCCGTTCGGGTACGACGCGCTGATCGGCGGCGCGAACCTCGATTTCGTCCACCGCTCGCTCGCAGGACGACTGCTCGCGCCAGGCCGGGACCTCGGGGTGATGGCGCACGGACGCCTGGGCGGCCGCCGCGTCACCTACCAGGCCGGCTACTTCCGCGGCGACGGCGACAACGCCCGCACCTCGGAGACCCGCGGCGGGCGGCGCGCGCTCGCAGGACGCGTCGTGGTCGCGCCGTTCCTCTCGAGCCCGAATCCGGCGCTGGCCGCGGTGCGGGTGGGCGGCGCGGTCGTCACCAGCCACCTGGACGATTCGCTTGGCCTGCGCGGACGCACCGTGCTCGGCGAAGGCGTGTTCTTCGACCGCGTGTTCGTCAACGGACGTCGCATGCGCCGCGGCCTCGAGGCGTCGTGGGTACACGGCCCCGCCTCGCTGTACGGGGAGTACATGACGGTATCGGATCAGCGCGACGGCATGGGCCCGGCGGGCGAAGCGCTTCCGGGCGTCATCGCCTCGGGCTGGTATGTGGCCGCCACGTGGGTGCTCACCGGCGAGCGCAAGGACGGGCGCGTGAATCCCGAGCACGGCCTGTTCCGCGACGGGCTCGGCGCCTTCGAATTCGTGATGCGGGTCGAAGGCCTGTCGTTCACCGGCGCGCCGGTGCCGGCCGCCGCGTTCAGCCCCCTCGTGGTGCCGCCGGCCCCCAATACCGACCACGTGGTCACCGTCGGCCTCGCGTGGTACCTCAATCGCTACCTCAAGATCACGGGCAGCGCCGTCATGGAGTCCGTTCAGGACCCCTATCGCAGCCCGGTACCTGGCAGCGGCCGCGTCCCGACCGCGGTCGTGCAGTTCCAGGCGGCGCTCTAGCGATGCGGGTCCTCCTGTCCCGACGGGTCGCGGGCGCGTGGCTGGTGGCCTGCACGCTGGGCGTGGCCGCGCCGGCGGCCGCGCAGTCACAGGACGCCCTGTTCGACGACACCGTCCTGCACGACCTCCAGCTGACGGTCAGCGAGCGTGACTGGAACACCCTCAAGGCGAACGCCGATCAGAACACCTACTACCCCGCCGATCTGCGCTGGCGGGGCGTGACGGTGCGCAACATCGGCATCCGGTCGCGCGGCACCAGCAGCCGGAACAGCGTGAAGCCGGGGCTGCGGCTCGACATGAACCGGTATGTCGATCAGGAGTTCCTCGGCCTGGGCGCGCTGGTGCTCGACAACGCCTACACCGATCCGTCGACGCTGCGCGACGCGCTGGCGATGAAAGTGTTCGCCCGGGCCGGGCTGCCGGCCAGCCGCGAAGCGCACGCGCGGCTGTTCGTGAACAACGAGTACGCCGGCGTCTACGTGATCGTCGAGCCGATCGATCGCAGGTTCATCACGCGCGTGTTCGGCGCGGCCGAGGGCAACGTCGAAAACGGCGGCTACCTGTACGAATACACCTGGGTGCGGGAGTACGGGTTCGAGTACCTCGGACCGTCGTTCGACGCCTACGCGGAGCTCTTCGAGCCGGAGACGCGCGAGACCGACGCCGTGATTCGGCTCTATCAGCCGCTCGAGACGCTGGCGCGCGCCATCAGCGAGACGCCGTCCGACCAGTTCGAGGGCACGGTCGGCGGGTTGATCGACTTGCCCGCCCTGGTGAAGTTCCTGGCGGTCCAGCGCGCCACAGGGGAAATCGACGGGTTCATCGGGAACTGGGGCATGAGCAATTTCTATCTGTACCGGTTCCGCGACGGCCGGCCGGCGCTGGTGCTGCCGTGGGACGCCGACCATGCGTTCTGGGCGCTCGACGACCCGATCGACCATCGCCTCGACACCAACCTGCTCGTCCGCCGGGCGATGAGCGTGCCGGCACTGCGGCGCCTCTACCTCGAGGTCCTCGCCTCCACCGCGCGCCTCGTCACCGAGGCGCCGGACGCGAACGGCAGCGGCTGGCTGGAACGCGAGGTCGACCGGTTGTCGGCGCTCGTCAGCGCCGCCGTCGCGACGGACCCGGCGGCGCCGTTCACCTTTCCGGAGTTCGAGGGCAACGTGCGCGGCATGCGGGGTTTCCTGCGGACGCGGCCGCTCTACATCGAATGCGCCGCGCGCGCGGCGCTCGATCCCACCGCGCCGCAGTCGTGCCCGCTGCCGGTCTACGTGGAAGTGCCGCCCCCGGGCCGGCTACCCCGGTAGGCGTAGGCTTAGAGCGCTTTTTGGGCCTGAATCTCAGGCTGCTCGCCCCTGGACGAGGCTACAATTGGGTGTTTGTCTGGCGCCGACCAGCCGGGCCTCGGCCTCGTGATTTCTCAATGATGAACCCAGTTTCAGTCAGCCTCGACGGCTCCATCGCCGTGATCCGCATCGACAACCCGCCGGTCAACGCGCTCAGCCCTGAAACGATCGACGGCCTCTCGGCCGCGCTCGCGCAGGCCCAGGCGGATCCGGCCGCCAGCGCCATCGTGGTGTGTGCGGCAGGCCGCACATTCATCGCCGGCGCGGACATCAAGGGGCTCGAGAACGTGGTCTGGGGCGGCGACAGCGGCGCCCCGGAGATGCACGACCTGCTGCGACGTATCGAGCAGTGCTCGAAACCGGTCGTCATGGCCATCCACGGCACCGCGCTCGGCGGCGGTCTGGAAGTGGCGATGGCGGCCCAGTACCGGGTGGCGGTCGCCGACGCGCAGCTGGGGCTGCCCGAGGTGAACCTCGGCATCATCCCGGGCGCCGAGGGCACCCAGCGCCTGCCGCGCCTCGTCGGCGTGGACACCGCGCTCACCATGATCGTGTCGGGCCGTCCGGTCAAGGCGGCCGAGGCGCTGCAGTCCGGCCTCATCGACCGCATCGTCGGCGATCTGGTGCCCGGGGCCGTGGCGTTTGCCGCCGAGAAGGCCGCCACCCGCGGCCCCCATCCGAAGACCAGCGAACGGACGGACCGGCTGCCCGCGGCCTCGGAGCTGCCCGCGATGGTCGCCGCCGCGCACGCGCTCGCGAAGAAGGTGCGCCGCCACCAGCACGCGCCGGCCGCGGCGATTGCCGCCGTCGAATCCGCCGCCACGCTGCCGTTCGACGAGGGCTGCCGGAAAGAACGGGAGCTCTTCTACGAGCTGATCAAGTCGGGGCAGGCCAAGGCGATGATCTACGCGTTCTTCGCCGAGCGCGCGGTGGCCAAGGTGCCCGGCGTCGGCAAGGACATCCCGGTGGCGCCCGTGTCCACGGTCGCGATCGTCGGCGCCGGCACGATGGGGAGCGGCATCGCCATGGCGTGCGCCAACGCCGGGATCATGGTCGTGCTCACCGACACCGAGCAGCCCGGGCTCGACCGCGCGATGGCCACCATCCGCAAGAACTACGACAGCTCGGTGAAGAAGGGGCGCTTCACGCCCGAAGCGGCGGCCGAGCGCATCGGCCGCATCACGACCCAAGTGGGGCTCGCCGGGTTCGACAAGGCCGACGTGATCATCGAGGCGGTGTTCGAGAACATGGCGCTCAAGAAGGACGTGCTGGCGCAGCTCGACGCCGCGGCCCGTCCCGGCGCCCTGCTCGCCACCAACACCTCCACGCTCGACATCGACGCGCTCGCCGGCGTGACGTCACGGCCACAGGCGGTGATCGGCACGCACTTCTTCAGCCCGGCCAACGTGATGCGCCTGGTGGAGATCGTGCGCGGGTCGGCCACCACTCCCGAGACGATCGCGGCCGCGCAGGCGCTGGCCAAGCGGCTCGGCAAGGTGGGCGTGGTCGTGGGCAACTGCCCCGGCTTCGTCGGCAACCGGATGATGTTCCCCTACATGTACGAAGCGCAGTTCCTCGCCGAGGACGGCGCGACGCCGGCGCAGGTCGACAAGGCGCTCACCGGCTGGGGCATGGCGATGGGCATCTTCGCCGTGGACGACATGGGCGGACTCGACGTCGCCTGGCGTGTGCGGCAGGAGCTGAACCAGTTCAGCGATCCGTCGCAGCGCAAGCCGCTCGTGGCCGACCAGCTCGTGGCCATGAACCACCTCGGACAGAAGACCGGGTCCGGGTGGTACATCTACGACGCCGAGCGCAAGGCCACGCCCGATCCGGAGGTGGAGGCGCTCGTCGAGCGCACCGCCACGGCCGCCGGCATCACGCGCCGCGCCTTCACCAACGAAGAGATCATCGAGCGCACGATCTACGCGCTCGTCAACGAGGGGGCGAAGATCCTCGAGGAGGGCTTCGCGCTGCGCGCCGCCGACATCGACGTCATCTACCTGACCGGCTACGGATTCCCGAGCTTCCGCGGCGGGCCGATGTTCTACGCCGACAGCGTCGGCCTGAAGCAGGTGTACGAGCGCGTGGCCGCCTTCCACCGCGAGCACGGCGCACGGTGGGCGCCGGCGCCGCTGCTCGAGCGGCTCGCGCGCGAGGGCGCGACGTTCCGTGACTTCGACCTGAGCCGCGCCGCCGCGGCCACCCGCGCCTGACATGAGCACGGGAACTTCCAGCGGCCCTTCCACGACACGGCGCGTGCGGCCGGTTCACGTCGCCGACAACGCGGCGGAGGTGCGCCGCACGCCCGACGGTACGATCTACATGCGGTCCACCACGGCCCTCGAGCCCTACCCGGTCCGCCTGACGGATCGGCTCGAACACTGGGCGGCCCAGGCGCCTGACCGCGTGTTTCTCGCGCAGCGTCCGGCGCCAGTACCCGGTCAAGCGCCGGATTCGGTGACGGGCTGGCGCACGGTGACCTACGGCGCGGTCCTCGAGCAGGTGCGGCGTCTGGCGCAGGGGCTGCTGGATCGTCAGCTGTCGCGCGACCGCACCGTGGTGATTCTCTCCGGCAACGGCATCGAGCACGCCCTGCTGGCGCTGGCCGCGATGTACGTGGGCGTACCCTACGCGCCGATCGCGCCGGCCTACTCGCTGCAAGCCAACGAGTTCGGAACCCTGCGGCAGGTGTTCGAGCGGATGCAGCCCGGTCTCGTGTTCGCGTCCGAGGGGGCGCTGTTCGAACGCGCCCTGAAAGACGCGCTGCCGGCCGGCGTGGAGCTCGCCGTCTCGTCGTCAGCGCCGGCCTCGCTTCCCTCCACCGCGTTCAGCGATTTGGAGGCGACGCCCACCGCTGCGGTCGACGCCGCGCGCGATCGCGTCGACGGCGACACCGTGGCCAAAGTGCTCTTCACCTCGGGGTCCACCGGCAAACCGAAGGGCGTGATGAACACGCAGCGGATGCTGTGCTCGAACCAGGTGATGATCCGGATGCACTTCAAGTTCCTGGCCGACGAGCCGCCGGTGCTCTGCTGCTGGCTGCCGTGGAACCACACCGCCGGCGGCAACCACAACTTCGGGATCGCGCTCTTCAACGGCGGCACGCTCTACATCGACGAGGGCAAGCCGACGCCGCAGCACTTCGGCACCACGCTGCGCAACCTGCGCGAGGTCTCCGCGGTGGCGCACTTTACCGTGCCGCGCACCTACGAGATGCTGCTGCCGCACCTTCGCCGCGATCCCGCGCTGCGCGAAACCTTCTTCCGCAATCTGAAGATCTACTTCTACGCCGCGGCGGGCCTGGGACAGCGCTTCTGGGACGATCTGCGCGACCTCTCTTTCGAGGCCTGCGGAGAGGAGCTGGCCTTCATTACGGGCTGGGGCGCCACGGAAACGGCGCCGTTCGCGATCTGCACGGGGCCCATCGGCGCCAAGGCTGGCTGGCTGGGGCTGCCGGTGCCCGGCCTCGAGTTCAAGCTGACGCCGGTCGGGACCAAGCGCGAGGCGCGCGTGAAGGGTCCCAACGTCACGCCGGGGTACTGGGGCGACGACGCGCTCACCAAGGCCGCGTTCGACGAAGAGGGCTATTACAGGACCGGCGACGCGATGGAGTTCGTCGATGCCGCGGATCCCGGCAAGGGGCTCGTCTTCGACGGACGGCTGGCCGAGGACTTCAAGCTCTCGACGGGCACGTGGGTCAGCGTCGGGCCACTGCGCGCGCGGATCATCGCGCAGGGCGCGGGGCTGGTGCAGGACGTCGTGATTGCGGGACACGATCGCAACTTCGCGTCGGCGCTCGTCTTTCCGAACGTGGGCCGGTGCCGCGACGCGGCGGGCCTCGATCCCGACGTGACGCCCGCCGACGTGGTGGCCCACCCCGCGGTACGCGAGCGGTTTCAGTCGATCGTCGATGCCCTCGCAGCCGAGAGCACGGGCAGCTCCACGTTCGTCACGCGGGCCGTGATCCTCGACGTGCCGCCGTCGCTCGACGCGAAGGAGATCACGGACAAAGGCTCCATCAACCAGAAGGCCGTCCTGCAGCACCGCGCGGCGACGGTGGAAGACCTCTACGCGGATTCGCCCTCGGACCGCGTGCTGCAGGCCTCCGCGCGCACGCGGACGACCCCACGATGACCCAGATGCTGAAGATCGATCCCTCTTCGCTCACCGCCATCGACGTGCACGTGCACCTCGAGCACACCGGCGAGACCACGGACGCCGACGAGAAGGCCAAGGCCTACTTCAAGGGCGGCGCCGACCGCAGGCCCGAGGCGCTGGCCGAGTACTACCGGTCGCGCAAGATGGCGTTCGTCATCTTCACCGTCGACGAGACGCTGAGCGGCAGGCCCAGCCTGTCGAACGAGGACGTCCTGGCGTTCGCCGCGCAGCACCCCGACCTCGCCATCCCGTTCATCAGCATCAACCCGAACCGCGGCGCCGACGGCTTGGCCGAGGCGAAGCGGCTGCTCGCCACCGGGCAGGTGCGTGGCTTGAAGCTGCACCCGCCGATCCAGGAGTTCTTCCCGAACGACCGCGTCGCCTATCCGCTGTACGAGCTCTTCGCCGAGGCGAAGCTGCCGGTGCTCTTCCACACCGGCCACAGCGGCATCGGCACCGGCATGCGCGGCGGCGGCGGCATCCGCCTGAAGTACGGCCACCCGATGCCCATCGACGACGTCGCGGTGGACTTCCCCGACATGCCGATCGTGATGGCGCACCCGTCGTTCCCGTGGCAGGACGAAGCCATCTCGGTGTGCCTGCACAAGCCGCAGGTCTACATCGACCTGTCAGGCTGGTCGCCGAAGTACTTCTCGCCGACGTTGATTCAGTACGCCAACTCGCTGCTGAAGCACAAAGTGCTCTTCGGATCCGACTACCCGCTGCTCACGCCGGACCGCTGGATGGCGGACCTCGAGAAGATCGCGATCAAGGACGAAGTGAAGCCGCTCATCTTCAAGGAAAACGCGATGCGGCTCTTCGGTATCGCCAGCTGACGAGCTACTAGCTCAACAACAAACGTGCCGGCAGAGCCGGATTGCGTGCATTGTGTGCGACGGTCGAGTGCTGGAAAATGGCACCTCTGCCTTCGACGTCGCCGCCGATGCCACACAGCCCGTTTCACGGCAACACCGAGATGGCGCGCCGCATGCGCGCGCTCGACTGGTCACGCACGGCCCTCGGCCCCGTCGAACAGTGGCCGCAGTCGCTGCGCACCTCGGTGAGCACGTGCCTCGAGTGCGCGTTCCCGATCGTGCTCTGGTGGGGGCCCCGCCTCACCATTCTTTACAACGACGAATACATTCCGATGCTGGGCCCGGCCAAGCATCCCGCCGCCCTCGGCCGGCCGGGCGTGGAAGTGTGGGCGGAAATCTGGGACGTCATCGACCCGATGCTGTCGCAGGTGATGACGCGCGGCGAGCCCACGCGCTCGCGCGATCTGCTGCTCCACATCGACCGCGGCTATCCGGAAGAGGCGTACTTCTCGTTCTCGTACAGCCCGATTCACGGCGAGGACGGGCGGGTAGACGGCGTCTTCTGCCCGGTCATCGAAACCACCGACAAGGTGATCGGCTCGCGCCGGCTGCGTACGCTGCGCGATCTGGCCACCGCGACCAAGGGCGCCGAACGCGAGGATGTGGCCTACGAAGCCGCGGCGGCGACGCTCGCGGACAATCCGCACGACGTGCCGTTCGCGCTCCTCTACCGCGTGGACCAGGCGACGGGCGTCGCCGAACGCGTGGCCGCCACCGGCATCGCGCCGCGCACGCCCGCATCGCCCGACAGCATCGGCCTCGACGGCGCCGGCGATCCGTGGGCGATCGCCGAAGTGGCCGCCACGGGCCGCACCGTGCTGCTGACGGATCTGCGCACGCGATTCGACACGCTGCCGAGCGGCGCCTGGAAGATGTCGGCGCACAGCGCGCTCGTGCAGCCGGTCCTGCTGCCCGGTCAGGATCGGCCGCGCGCGATCCTGGTCACGGCGGTGAGCCCGATGCGGGCCCTGGATGCCGGCTATCGCACGTTCTTCGAGCTCGTGGCGACGCAGCTGGCCGCGGGGCTCGCCGACGCCCAGGCGCTCGAGGAGGAGCGGCGCCGCGCCGCGAGCCTCGCCGAACTGGATCGCGCCAAGACGGCGTTCTTCTCGAACGTCTCGCACGAGTTCCGCACCCCGCTCACGCTGATGCTGGGGCCGATCGAGGAGCTGCTGCGCCAGCCCCCCGGCGCGCTGCCGGACAACGCCGCAGCGGGCCTCGGCATCGCGCACCGCAACAGCCTTCGGCTCCTCAAGCTGGTGAACACGCTGCTCGACTTCTCGCGCATCGAGGCGGGGCGCATCGACGCCAGCTTCGCGCCCACCGATCTGGCGGCGTTCACCACCGATCTGGCGAGCGCCTTCCGCTCGGCGGCCGAACAGGGCGGCCTGGCGCTCGTCGTGGACTGCGCGCCGCTGCCGGAGCCCGTGTACGTCGATCGCGACATGTGGGAGAAGATCGTGCTCAACCTTCTCTCGAACGCGCTCAAGTTCACGCTCACGGGCGAGATTCGCCTGACGCTCGGCTGGCACGAGGATCATGCCGCGCTGCGGGTCGCCGACACCGGCATCGGCATCCCGCACGACGACCTGCCGCGGATGTTCGAGCGCTTCCACCGCGTGAAGCAGGGCGGCGGCCGCACCCACGAAGGCACCGGCATCGGGCTGGCGCTCGTGCGCGAGCTCGCGAGCATCCACGGAGGCACCGCGACGGTGGAGAGCCGCGAGGGCCACGGCTCGGTGTTCACCGTCACCGTGCGGGGCGGCACTGGGCACCTGCCGGCCGACCGTCTCGAGGCCAGCCACCGTCTCACGCGGCCCCCCGTCGGCGCCATGCCCTTCGTCGAGGAGGCGCTGCGCTGGCTGCCGGTGCCCAGCCCCGCCGACGCGTCACCCGCCGGCGGCCCGCGAGCCCGGGTGCTCGTGGCGGACGACAACGCGGACATGCGCGACTACCTGACGCACCTGCTCGCGGCACAGTACGACGTGGAGGCGGTGGCCGACGGTCAGGCCGCGCTCGAGCGCATCCAGGCCCAGCCGCCGGACCTCGTGCTGTCCGACGTGATGATGCCGACCCTGGACGGATTCGGCCTGGTGGCCGCCATTCGCAAGGATCCGGCCACCTGCGCGCTGCCGGTCATCCTGCTGTCGGCCCGCGCCGGCGAGGGCGCGCAGATCGAGGGGCTGGGCGCGGGCGCCGACCAGTATCTGGTCAAGCCGTTCAGCGCCCGGGATCTTCTGGCGCGCGTGGCGTCGCAGCTCGACCTGGTGCAACGCCGGCGCGAGGCGGAGCAGGGGCTGCGCCACCGGGTGGACCAGTTCGAGACGCTGTTCCAACAGACGCCGATGGGCGTCTACCTGGTGGACGCCGACTTCACGATTCGCGAGGTCAACCCGGTGGCGCTGCCCGTGTTCGGCGACATCCCGGGCGGCGTGATCGGCCGCGAGGCCGGCGAGATCCTGCGCCTGATGTGGAACCGCCAGTACGCCGACGAGATGGTCGCCATCTTCCGGCGCACGCTGGAGACGGGCGAGTCGTACGTGACGGCCGAGCGCGCCGAATATCGCATCGATCGCGGCACCATCGAATACTACGAGTGGCGCGCCGATCGCATCACGCTGCCCGACGGCCGCTACGGCCTGGTGTGCTACTTCCGCGACATCTCGGCGCAGGTGCGCGCGCGGTTGACGATCGCCGAATCGGAGCGCCAGCTGCGCGAGGCCGACGCGCGCAAGGACGAGTTCCTGGCGCTGCTGGCGCACGAGCTGCGCAACCCGCTGGCGCCCATCCGCACCGGCCTCGAGCTGATTCGTCTCTCGGGCGACGCACCGGAGACCGTACGGCGCGTACGGACCATGATCGAGCGGCAGGTCACGCTGATGGTGCGCCTCATCGACGATCTGCTCGACGTCTCGCGCATCACCTCGGGCAAGATCGTCCTGCAGCGCCGGCCCACGGCGCTTGCCGAGCTGGTGCGGACCGCCGTCGAGGCGCAGCGCGCCGCCATCGAGTCGGGACAGATCGCGCTCGACATCGACCTGCCGTCGCAGCCGTGCGTGGTGGACGTGGACCCGGCGCGCTTCGTCCAGATCGTCTCGAACATCCTGCACAACGCCTCGAAGTTCACCCCGCCCGGTGGACGTGTCAACCTGAAGGTGGACGTCGAACACGGCGAGTCCACGGCCGCGGTCCGGATTGCCGACACCGGCGTCGGCATGGCGCCGGCGCTGCTCGACCGCGTCTTCGAGCTCTTCACACAGGGGGACGCGTCGTCCGAACGGGCGCAGGGCGGCCTGGGCATCGGCCTCGCCCTGGCGCGCCGGCTGACGGAGATGCACGGCGGCAGCATCAAGGCTTACAGCGACGGCCCCGGGCGCGGCAGCGAGTTCGTGATCCGCTTCCCGCTGTCGACGGCCGCGGCGGAAACAGACCATCCGCCGATGATTGCCACGCCCCGCGTGCGCAGCCGCGCGCTCATCATCGACGACAACCGCGACGCGGCCACGACGATGTCGATGTTCGTGGAGGAGCTGGGCGGCTCGGCGCTCACCGCGCACGACGGCGCCAGCGGGCTGGCGGCCATCGAGTCGTTCCACCCGGACATCGTCTTCATGGACATCGGCATGCCAGGACTCGACGGCTACGAGGTCTGTCGCCGCATCCGCCAGCTGCCGTCGCAGCGGAACGTCGTGCTGGTGGCGGTGACGGGCTGGGGGCAGGCGCAGGACAAGCAGCGCGCGATCGAGGTCGGCTTCGACGCCCACCTCACCAAGCCGGTCGATCCCGACGCCGTGGCGCAGCTCCTCGCCGGCGCGACCGTGTAGATGTGGGGGCCGGCTTCAGCCGGCCCTGGGCCGCCTGGAGGCGGCCCCCACTACCGTGTGGCCGACGCCGCGTCGGGGACGAGCATCCGGATCCAGCCGTCCTGGCGCGACGTGAGCAGGAGCTCGCCGTCGCCCGTCCGGCTGATCTGCAGGTCGGCGCGCATGAGGCTCGTGCCCATCACCCGCTCCACCAGGGCCTTGAACGACACGTTCTCGCGGGCGCCGGCGGCGTTGCGGATGTAGAGCTGAATCTCCTCGATCGGGGCGACGGTCTGCGGCACGCCGTCGTCGGCCTTCTTCAGCGCCGCGACGTCGGACACGAAGAGCCGGCCGCGGTTGATGTCGCCGAACACGAACTTGCCGCGCAGCGCCGGAATGCGGCCGTTGTAGGTGAAGCCGCCGGTGATCGCCACGCCCTCGTCGTGGTCGTAGATGGCGACCGGATACGTGAAGCCCTCCGGCTCCTTTTCCTTGCCGCTCAGCACCGCCGCCGGCAGCGGATAGAGCTGGTTGAGCGCGCCGCCCGGGCGGATCATGCCGTTCTCCCAGTAGCCCTCACGCTTCATCCAGCCGTAGTTCTCCCCGTTGCGGACGATGTTCACCTCTTCGATGTGGTTCATGCCGATGTCGGTGGCGAACATGGTACCGTCCTGGAGGTCCCACGACAGCCGGTGCGCGTTGCGGAACCCGTAGGCGTAGATCTCGCCGAGCGTCTTCGGGTCGTTGTCGGCGGCGAACTTGTTGGAGGGTGGAACGGTGTAGTCGCCGAGGCCCTTCGTGCCGCCGCTCGCCGACGGGCTGCGCGGATCGATGCGGAGAATGGCGCCGATGACCGAGTCGAGCCGCTGCGTCTGGCCTGGATTGTTGGCGTGCGGGCCGCCGCCGTTGCTGAACCCCAGGTCGCTGCCGCTCGTGTAGAGCAGTCCGTAGTCCGGCGAGCCCGGCCGTGCCGTCGGATTGAACTCGACGTCACCGTACGGATGCGTGAGGTTCTGCACGATGTGGGCGACGCGCAGCAGTTCCCGCCGGGTGCCGGCAAACGTCGGCGCCGCCGGGTTCGTCGCGTGCCACTCGGTGATGACGTTGTGGTACGTGACGTCCTTGATGGTGTAGCCGGGCGGAATGAAGTTCGGCGTGGACGGATTGCCGGGCCCGCGCTCGCCGTGCACGCTGTAGAAGAGGCCGTTCTTCGCGAACTCGGGGTGGAACGTGAAGCCGCTGAACCCGCTCACGAGCCGGTTGTAGACGGCATGGGGAAACGCCGCCGCGACGTCGGCGTAGGTCGAGATCTGATTGTTGCGATCGACCAGATAGAACCGGCCGCGCGAATCGTTCACGAAGCGCCGGCCGTCCGGCAGATCCCTGACGTAGTTGGGGCGCGCCCACCCGGCCGGCGACACGTCCTGGTCGAGCGGCCGCAGCCCCCGCGTGTCGGGCAGCCGCACGACGTCCCGGACTTCCACCATCAGCCCGCGCTTTTCGATCGGCGCGGCGATGGGGTTCTCCATGATCTGGCCGCGAATCACGGTGACGAATGCGAGCGCGATCAGACCAGCGGCGGCGACGGGGCGTGCACGCATGGAGCCTCCAGGGACGTGACGGCCCGCCCGGAGGGCGGGCAATTAAACATGACGCGAGCGAGGCGTAGCCTCGCTTGCTTATACCAGAACATAATGTCCGCGGTTTACATCTAGCGATGCTTCGCCTTGGCAGACGGCCGGCTCCGCAGCGCTGGCACAGTGTTGAATTGCCCGTCCTTCGGACGGGCGGGCCGTCGGGAGCGGCCCAGCGATGATCAGCCACAAGACGTTCCTGCGCGGGGCCGCGGCCCTGCTGCTGTTCGTGTCCGGAGGGCTCGTTGCCGCCCAGTCGGGCCTGAAGCTGCCCGCGGACCTCGACCCCGGGTCGCGGGCGCGCCTGCCCTACCTGCAGCGCAAGGACGTCGACGAGGCGAGCCTGAAGCTCTATGACGTGATGCCGGGCCGCGGCCAGGACGGCGTGCTGCGCGGGCCGCTGGCGTTTGCCGCCTACAACCTGGGCGCCGCCAAGGCGCTGTTCGACCTGCACAACGCCGCCGTGGCCGGCTCGCTCGACCCGCGCACGCGCGAGCTGTCGATCATGGTGGCGTGCCGCGAGACCAACTACAGCCTCGAGTGGAACGGTCATCTGGCCACGGCGCTCAAGGTGGGGGTGGATCAGAACGTCCTCGACGTCGTGCGGACCAGCGGTCCGCTCACCGGCGTGAGCGAGAAGGACGCGGCGGTGATCCGCTTCGGCCGCCAGATGTTCCGCGACAAGAAGATGGAACCGGCCACCTTCGCCAAGGTCGTGGAGCTCTTCGGCCGCAAGGGCGCGATGGACATGGTGGCCGTGATGAACACCTACGCGGTGAGCGGCTTCTACGCGATCGCGGTGGACGAGCGCGCCCCGGAGGGCCGCCTGGATCTGCTATCCTCGCCGGTCCACTGACACACAGCTCATGGGCACCATCACTCTACGGATCGCGTCCGCGCTCGCCGTCGCGGCCGCGCTCGCCGCTGTCACCGCCGCCCAGCAACCGCGGCTGAGCGTATTGCCCGTTCAGGGCAGCGTCTCGATGCTGGCCGGCGCTGGAGCCAACGTCACGCTCCAGATCGGCAAGGACGGCGTGCTCCTGGTGGACACGCCGCCGGCGGCGCTCGTCCCCCAGGTGCTCGCCGAGATCCGGCGGCTGTCGGACCGCCCGATCCGGTATCTCGTGAACACGAGCCTCGACGCCGAGCACATCGGCGGCAACGCCGCGCTCGTCGGTCCGGCCGCCGGGCGCGGCACCGGCGGCGCGCCGTTCGGAACGATCGGCTTCACCCGACCGGCCATCGTGGCGCACGAGAACGTCCTCAACCGCCTGTCCGCCAGCCAGCCGCCCACGCCGGCGGCGGCGCTGCCGACCACCACGTATTACCTGCCGTCGATGGACTTCAGCTTCAACGGCGAGCCGGTGGTCATCCTGCACGCGCCGCGCGCGCACACCGACGGCGACAGCATCGTCTGGTTCCGCCGCTCGGACGTGCTGGCCGTGGGCGACCTCGTACGGCTCGATCGCTATCCCGACATCGACCTCGCCCGCGGCGGCAGCGTGGACGGCCTGATGGCCGCGCTCGACCGCATCCTCGAGATCACGGTGCCCGAGCGGCTGCAGGACGGCGGCACGCGCGTCATCGTCGGCCATGGACGGCTGTCCAACGAGGCCGACGTGGTGGAGTATCGCGACATGGTGGCGATCATCCGCGACCGCGTCGCCGACCTCGTGAAGAAAGGTCAGACCCTCGAGCAGGTGAAAGCGGCGCGGCCGACGCGCGACTACGACACGCGGTACGGGTCTGGCGACGCGCTGACCGAGGCCGTGTACCGCAGCCTCACCGAGAAGCGAGGCACGGCATGAGCGCGCGCGGGCGTCTGGTCGTGGCCGCCGCCTGGCTGTGCGCGGCGTCGAGCCTTCTGGCGCAGGGTCCGCCGGGCGCGCCGCCCGGCCCGCCGCGCCCGCCGCGCGCCGTCGCGCCGGTGGATTTGACGGGCTACTGGGTTTCGGTGATTGCCGAGGACTGGCGGTGGCGCATGGTCACGCCGCTCAAGGGCGACTCGGCCAGCATTCCAGTGACCCCGGAGGCGCGCAAAGTGATCGATGCGTGGGATCCGGCGAAGGACGAGGCCGCCGGAGTGCAGTGCAAGGCCTACGGCGCCGCGGGCCTGTTGCGGCTGCCCGGGCGCGTGCACATCACCTGGCAGGACGACACCACGCTGAAGCTCGAGACCGACGCCGGCACGCAGACGCGCCTCTTCCGCTTCGGCGCCACGCCGCCGCCCGGCGAGAAGCCGTCGTGGCAGGGCCATTCGGTGGCCAATTGGGAACGCCCGCCGCAGACGCCCGGCGCGCCGCCGACGCTGCCGATCTTCGCGACGCGCATCGGCACGCGCGGCCGCGCGCTCGAGGTGACCACCACCCACCTGCGCCCGGGATACCTGCGCAAGAACGGGATCCCCTACGGCGAGAAGGTGTCGCTCACCGAGTACTTCGACTACTACAAGGAGCCGAACGGCGACGAGTGGTTCACCGTGACGACGATCGTCCGTGATCCGCAGTACCTGATCGGCCCGTTCATCACCAGCTCCGACTTCAAGAAGGAACCCGATGGCTCGAAGTGGCGTCCGACTCCTTGCACCGCCTTTTAGGCGAACACTGTTCGTCAGACTGGCCGCGGCACTTCTGTTCGCGTGCGCCTCGCCCGCCGCCGCGCAAGTGGACTTCAGCGGTCAGTGGGCGCCGGTGTACCACGAAGACAACGCCGAGCGCATTCCGGGACCGGAGCTCGCCGACTACACCGGCCTGCCGCTCAACGACGCGGCGCGCCTGCAGGCCGACAGCTGGGATGCGGACCGCATCTCCGTGGTGAGCTCGTACCAGTGCCGGCCGCACTCGTCCGACTACGGCATGCGCGGCCTGGGCAACCTGCGCGTGTGGACCGAGCTCGACGAGAAGCAGCAGCTGGTCGCCTTCCGCACCTACATGCCGGCCTGGGGCAGCGAGCGCACGATCTGGATGGACGGCCGGGCGCATCCGCCTGAGCACGCCGAGCACACGTTTCAGGGCTTCTCAACGGGCGTGTGGGAAGGCAACATGCTCACCATCACGACCACGCACCAGAAGACGAACTACTACCGTCGTAACGGCGTGCCGGCCAGCGACCGGCGCACCGTGGTGGAGCACTGGACCCGCCACGGCGAGTTCCTCACCGTGATCACCGTCGTCACCGATCCGGTGTTCCTCACCGAACCGCTCGTGCGCAGCCAGAACTGGTTCAACGACGTGGGCCAGGCGCTGCCGGCCTTCACCTGCGAGTACGCGACCGAGGTGCCGGGCGCGCAGAAGGTGCCGAACCACCTGCCGGGGGCCAACCCGTACCTGACGGAGTTTGCCGACTGGTACGGCCTGGAGCTCGCCGCCACGCGCGGTGGCGCCGAGACGATGTATCCGGAGTACCGGCTGAAGATGGGAGCGCCGCACAGCAAGCCGCCCGACCGCTGCCAGCGGTACTGTGCCTGCAGCGGCGGCTTCTTCTGCGACGTGAACCCGCCGCGCCCGGCGCGCTAGTGTAGAGGGCGGGCTTCAGCCCGCCCTGGAGGACCAGGATGATGGGTTCGATGAAGAAGCGGATCGCCGTGGCCGTTCCCGCACTGCTGACGGCCGCGCTGGTCGCGCGGCTCGGCGCCGCCGGCGAGACGATGGCGCTCCCGGCCGACGCGTGCGCGAGCCTGCGAGGCATGGCGATTGCCGCCGCCGCCATCGGCCTGCCGACCTCCGGCGCCGAGGTGCAGACCGCGGTCATGGTGGCCGCCTCCGCCGCCGACAATCCCAACGGCGACTACTGCAAGGTGACCGGCATCGTGAAGCCGAAGACCCCGTCGTCGCCGAGCCTCGAGTTCGAGGTGAACCTGCCGTCCGCGTGGAACCGCCGCGCGCTCCAGATGGGCGGCGGTGGCTACAACGGCACGCTGGTGACCGGCCTCACGGGATTTACACTGCAACCGGCCACGGTCGAGAACCCGCTCAAGCAGGGCTACGTGACGCTCGGCAGCGACGGCGGCCACAAGTCCAGCGCCGGCTTCGACGGCCGCTTTGCGATGGACGACGAGGCGCTGGCCAATTTCGGCAAGGAGTCG
>DASRPM010000082.1:0-9443 GCA_035646375.1 Vicinamibacterales bacterium | reverse complement strand
GATCGGCTTCCGGAAGCTGCATCGTCACACCGAGGGCGCGGCCGCGCGGAATGATCGTCACCTTGTGGAGCGGGTCCGCGTCGGGCAGCAAGGCCGCCACCACGGCGTGGCCGGCCTCGTGGTACGCGCAGGTCACGCGCTCGTGCTGGCTCATGACCACCGACTTCCGCTCGACGCCCATCAGCACCTTGTCGCGTGCGGCGTCGAGGTCGCGGTTGCCGACAGTGGCGCGGCCGCCGCGCGCCGCGATGAGCGCGGCTTCGTTCACGAGGTTGGCGAGGTCGGCGCCGGAGAAACCCGGCGTGCCGCGCGCGATGGCGCGCAGGTCCACGTCAGGCTCGAGCGCCACGGTGCGGGCGTGGACGCCGAGAATCTGTTCGCGCCCCTTGAGATCGGGATTGCCGACGGTGACCTGCCGATCGAAACGGCCGGGCCGGAGGAGCGCCGAATCGAGGATGTCGGCGCGGTTGGTCGCGGCCACGACGACGATGGAATCGGTACGCGCGAAGCCGTCCATCTCGACGAGCAGCTGGTTCAGTGTCTGCTCGCGCTCCTCGTGCCCCAGCGAGTGGCCGCCGCGATTGCGCCCCACGGCGTCGAGCTCGTCGATGAAGATGATGCAGGAGGGGTGGCGGCGCGCCTCGCGAAACAGCTTCCGCACGCGCGCGGCGCCCACGCCGGCGTACATCTCCACGAAGTCGGAGCCGCTCGCGGAGATGAAGGGCACGCCCGCTTCGCCGGCCATCGATCGCGCCAGCAGCGTCTTGCCCGTGCCGGGAGGGCCGACGAGCAGGATGCCGCGCGGGATGCGGCCGCCAATCGAGGCGAAGCGCGCGGGCTGCTTGAGGAAGTCCACGATCTCGCGCACTTCGTCCTTGGCTTCGTCCACGCCCGCCACGTCGCTGAACGTCACGGTGACGCCTTCGGGGTCGATCGCCTGCAGCTTTTCGAACGTCGGTACGCGGCCGGAGAAGTGCTGCCGGAACAGTACCAGCCCCACCAGAAGACCGCCGAGCAGCGTGAGCGCGACGGCGCTGTAGCCGCCGGCGTCGAGCGCCGCGGCGCGGCTCACGTCGAAGCGCACGCCGCGTGCGATGAGGCCCGGCACGAACGTCGGATTGCCGGCAATGTAGCCCTGCGGCGCCACCGTCTCGAGGGCCGACCCGTCGCGCCGCTCGAACGCGAAGGTGTCGCCGTCCACCGTCACCGCGCGCACGCGATCGGTCTGGACATCCTGCAGGAACGCCGAGAAGGGCACGGTGGTGGTGCCGCCGCGCAGCACGAAGACCACCACGGCGAGGAGCACGACCGCGACCGCTCCGGCCGCAATCACGAGAACACGAGTGCGAGGCAGCTTGCGAGCGGACACAGTACTCCCCTTAACGCGACGTGCAACCCACCGGAACACGTTGATGACTGCCCCTCAGGGGACTCTGTCAAATGCCCCCTGTGGGGGCGGGCGATCCGGGGGCGCGAGTTGTGGAGGAACGCGACGGCGGCCCGAGCTGTTCGAAGTACCGGCGCGTCCGACGATCTTATCGGATTGCTGCGACGCCGCAAACAGGTGAATGCACTGGGTTTGTGGCGCGCGCGACCCTGGGTGTTCCCCGGGCGCGACCAGCTGGACCGTAGCTGAAGATGACCGCGTTACGGACGAACGCCGGTCAGTACGCGCTCGAGGTTCGACTTGAGTGCGGCGGTGCCCGCGTCGATGAGCGGCTGCAGACTTGGAGCGGCCTCGGCTGGCAGGAAATCCGTGACCCAGATGAAGCGGCAGCGCCCCGGCCCGTCCGCGACGATCTGCATCGAGGCGTGATGGTGGGCGAGACCGGGCGCGTCGAGGGCGCTGTACGCTACCCGCCGGCGAGCGTCGTCCACGTCGATCACGCGTTCGTGCGCGACGAGACCGTTGGCAAAGCGCACGGTGCGTACCTCGCCGTGCATCTCCGCCCCGGTGAGCACCGGGGCAAACAGCCTGTCCGCCTGGGCCACCTGCCGAAGCGACTGCCACGCCGTGTCTGCCGAGACGGCAACCGAGGACTCGATGTGAATGGAAGCCATACGCTCGCTCCGCCCGTCGCGAGGCTCGCGACGGCGCCTAATCCTGAGAATCGCCTCGATGCGATCGTGCCCCGAGCACACGCAGCTCGGGCATTCGATGCACCTCCGCATGCGTGGCTATTGGCATTTCCTCGCCCGTCGGCCCGACGATATCGGCCGCATGCACGTCGCCCTGGAACTCGTCCGCCGGATCGTCGGGAGTGTCGTAGGGAGGAGGAGGATTCATGGGCCGAGAAGCATTCAAGCGCCGTGCCCGATCGGGCTCTTCGGGAGTAGGATTCGCCGGGATGACCCGTGTGCGGCTGTTCGGTGCGTCCGCCCTCCTGCTGCTGCTCGTGGGCACCAGCGCCGCGGAAGTGGTGCGGATCGACGTCCGGCAGCGAGACGATTTCGGCACGCACGAGCGGATCGTCGGCCGCGTGCACTTTGCGATCGATCCGGCCGACCGTGCCAACGCCGGCATCGCCGACGTGGCGCTGGCGCCGCGCAACGCCGCCGGGCGGGTCGAGTTCTCCTCGGACCTCCTGTTCTTCATGCCGAAGCGCGATGACGGCGCGCGAGGCACCGTGTTCCTCGAAATCGTCAACCGCGGCCGCGACCAGTCGCTCGCCCTGATGAGCGACGCGCGCCAGCGCGACTTCGCGCCGGAGCGCTGGGACCTGGGCGATCGGTTCGTGCTGACGCACGGGTTCGCCGTCGCCTTTCTCGGCTGGCAGGTCGACGTGCGCCCCTCGCAGGGGCTGACCTTCGCCGCGCCTTCGGCGCCGGTTCGCGGCACCGTCCGCGCCAGCTACGTCGAGGACGGCAGCGGCCGCCGCTACACCGGTTTCGGCGTGCAGTACTGCGCACGCGACGCGGCGCAGGCCGACGCGACGCTCACGTTCCGTACTTCCATCGACGGTGCCGTCAGGGTCGTGCCGCGCGACGCGTGGCACTTCGCCCCGGGCGGCTGCTCGGTGGTGGCGCCGGGCGGCTTCGAGGCCGGCCTGTACGAAGCGGTCTACGAAGCGGAGGGATCGCCGGTCGCCGGCCTGGGACTGGCGGCGATTCGCGACTTCGCCTCCTATCTGAAGTTCGGCGCCGCCGGCGTGACCACGCTGCGCGAGCGTCCGGCGCTCGTGCGCCGCGTGCTCGGCTTCGGCTACTCACAGAGCGCGCGCCTGCTGCGGGAGCTCGTGCGCGACGGGTTCAACCGGGACGAGCGTGGCCGGGCCGCCTTCGACGGCCTGATGATCGCGTCGGCCGGCGCCGGGGGCGGCAGCTTCAACCACCGGTTCGCCATGCCGGGCCAGGCCGGAAATTCGGTGCTCTCCATCCTGCGGCCGGTCGACGTGCCGCCGTTCACCGACGCCGGCTTGCTGGCCCGCGCCCGCATCGACGGCGTCGTGCCGCGTATTTTCTATACCTTTTCCTCCACGGAATACTGGGCGCGCGCCGCATCGCTCACCCACACGACCGAGGACGCCTCCGCCGATCTGCCGCCGGACCCGTCCTCGCGGCTATACTTTCTCGCCGGCACGCCACACGCCTCGGGACCGCTGCCGCTGCTGCGGGACACCGGCAGCCAGCGCTATCGGCAGGACCTGAACTTCGCCGAGCAGCGCTGGGTGCTGCGCGCGCTGCTGCTCGATCTCGACGAGTGGATTCGCGCGGGCACCGACCCCCCGCCGTCGCGCTACCCCACGATCGCGCGCGGCGAACTGGTGGCGCGAACCGGGGTGGTGTTTCCACGCGTGCCGTCGATGCCGCTGGCCGAGTATCTCCCCCCCGTCTGGCGCATGGATTTCGGCAGCGGGTTCGCCGGCACGCGCATCATCACGCGCGAGCCGCCGGCGATCGGCGCACCGTATCCGGTGCTCGTGCCGCAGGTGAACGCCGACGGCAACGACGTGGGCGGCATCGCGCTGCCCGAGATTGCCGTGCCGCTCGGCACCTACACCGGCTGGAACGTGACGGTCCCACCGTTGCCGGGCCTGCGCTATCTCGCCGGCCTGGTCGGCTCGTTCGTGCCGTTCGCACGCACTCGCGACGCACGGCTCGCGTCGGGCGACGAGCGTCGCGCGATTGCGGAGCGGTATGACAGCCGCGAGGCCTACCTCGCACAGGTCGATCGCGCCGCGCGGACGCTCGTCGAGCAGCGGCTGCTCCTCGCCGCCGACGTCCGCTTCGTCAGGGAGCGGGCCGCGGCAGCCTGGAGCGCGGTCGTCGAGCGCTGATCCCGCCGCCCCGGCAGCCCTGCACGAGGCCCGCTTGACAGCCGCGGCCGGCCTGTTGTATTTAACCGTTAAGTTAATTAACCGTAAGGTTCAACACAACCGATGCCGACCGATGCCTTGAGCCTCACCTTCGCCGCGCTCGCCGATCCGACCCGCCGCGCCATCCTGGCCAGGCTGGCCACCGGCGAGTGCTCCGTCACCGAGCTGGCCGCGCCGTTCGAGATGAGCATGCCGGCGGTGTCGAAGCATCTGCGTGTGCTCGAACGCGCGGGGCTCGTGGCCCGCGGCCGCGAAGCGCAGTGGCGGCCGTGCCGGCTCGAGGCGGGGCCCCTCAAGGACGTGGCGGTGTTCGCTGAGCGGTACCGCGTGCTCTGGGAGCAGCGGCTCGACCGCCTCGACAGCTACCTGAAAACCCTCAAAGCCCGCAAGGAGATGAAACATGCCCGCAAGCCGCGCCGCAAATAGCGACACCTTCGCGATCACGATGCCCTCCGAGCGCGCCATCACGATGACGCGCCTGTTCGACGCGCCCCGACACCTCGTCTGGGAGGCCATGAGCAAGCCCGAACACATCCGGCAGTGGTGGGGCCGGTTGGGCGACGGCTATTCGGTGCCCGTGTGCGAAGTGGATCTGCGGCCCGGCGGCCGCTGGCGGTTCGTGAGCCGCCATCCCAATGGCGAGGCGGCGTTCCACGGGGTCTACCGCGAGCTCGACGCGCCACGCCGCGCCGTCTACACCGAAGTGTTCGAGCCGTTCCCCGAGATCGAGTCGGTCGTCACGGCCGAATTGACCGAGGAGGACGGCAAGACGCGCCTCATTGTCACGGCCGTCTACCCGTCCGCCGAGGTCCGGGACAGTGTGCTGGGCACGGGGATGGCGCGAGGCGCGGCCATCAGCTACGACCGCCTCGAGGACGTGGCGCGGGGGCTTGCGCCGGCGGCCTAGCTGAACAACTGGCCCATCTCATCTGGCCCTGAGCGTGCGCATCAGGTTGGCGGGCGGCTTGCAGGCTGCACCGTCTGCCGGCCTGTGCGTGGAACTCTTACAATCGGACCGTTCACGCCCGGCGCTTGAAGAATTGCACCGCGCGCTCGTGGCGCTCGGCAGCTTCGCGCGTCTTGAACGTGCCCAGATTGCGGCGGCGGCCGGTCTTGGGGTCCACTTTGCGGCTGTAGAGTCGGTACTCTCCGCTTGCGAGCTTGCGGACCATGGCTATCCTCGAGGCCCCTGAATGGGGACGATGGAAGCCGAGGCTGCAGGACCCCTGCCGGGAGGCGACGTGAGAGAACAGGTGATTGGGGAATGGACGACAAGGCCGAACTTGGACTCAACGCCGCGCCGGCAGGCGGCGGTGGCGGCGGTGCCGCGCCACGGTCGCCGGCGATGCCAGAAGTACGAATACATCGCGATCTCGGGTGGACGGGCCGGCCTGGAATGCCCGCCGCGTCCGACGACGTGACCGATCTGATGGCCGACGCGTCGCGGCACCGCAGCATCGCGGCGGTGTCACGCGACCTCGGCCACGAGATCAAGAGCGTGCTGAACGTCATCACGCTCAACCTCGCCCTGCTGTCGCGCGTGGCGTCCACGGGGCAGCCGTCGCGCGCGGATCTCGAGCTGGCGGCGCGCAGCGGCGACGTGATGCGGCGCGAGCTCAAGCGGCTCGACAGCTACATCGACGGCATCCTGCGCGTGCACGCCCGTGATGACGAAGGCTGGCAGCGCGTCGACCTGTGCGGGCTGTGCCAGCGCCTCGCCCTGCTGATTGCCTCTCGCGCGGCGCGGCAGCGCGTGACCGTCCGGCTGAACGTGCCCGACACCGAGGTGTTCATCAACGCGAGCCCGGCGCAGCTGCAGAACGGGCTGCTCAACCTGGCGATCAACGCGCTCGACGCGATGCCGAACGGCGGCACGCTCGACCTGCAGGTGTCGGGCGACGGGCCGACGGCGCGCTTCCGCATCGTGGACTCCGGACCGGGGCTGTCCGACGCCGTTCGATCGGATCCGTGGGAGCCGCGGCAGACCATGGACGGCACCGGCATCGGTCTCGCCGTCACCAAGGCCGCCATCGACGCACACGACGGCCGGATCGCCTACCATCGCGCCAGCGGCGGCCAAGGGGCCTGCTTTACGGCAGAGTTCACGCGGCTCACGGTCCGCTGACGGAGCAACCTGCCATGCCTCACGCGCTGCTCGTCGACGACAACACCGATACGCTCGAAGCACTGACGGAAGTGCTGCGTGCCGAGGGGTTCACCGCGTCCGCCGCGCCGAACCTCGACGAAGCGAAGGCCGCCCTCGCGCGGCAGACGCCCGACGTGGTGCTCCTCGACCTCAACCTCCCCGACGGCAGTGGCATGACGCTGCTCGACGGCATCGAAGGCCTCCGCGCGCCCGCGGTGGTGCTGATCACCGGCCATGCGTCGGTGTCCACGGTCGTCGAAGCGCTGCGCCGCGGTGTCACCGACTACCTGACCAAGCCGGTCGACGTCGATCGCCTGCGGACGATTCTCGGGAACATCTCGCACACGCGGCAGCTCCCCGAGGAAATCAAGAGCCTGCAGACGGAGCGGGACTCCTCCGGGCGCTTCGGCCTGCTCGTCGGCCGCTCGGCCAACATGCGGCGGACGTTCGAGCTGATCGGGCGCATCGCGCCGTCGAGCGCCAGCGTGCTGATCAGCGGCGAGAGCGGCACCGGCAAGGACGTCGTGGCGCGCACCATTCACGCCCTCAGCCGCCGGCGGCACGGTCCCTTCGTGCCGGTCAACTGCGGCGCCATTTCGGCGGCGCTGCTCGAAAGCGAGCTGTTCGGCCACGAACGCGGCAGCTTCACCGGCGCGGATCGCCGCCATCGCGGCTATTTCGAGCGCGCGCATCGCGGCACGCTCTTCCTCGACGAAGTCACCGAGATGCCGCTCGAACTGCAGGTGAAGCTGCTGCGCGTCATCGAATCGGGCAGCTTCTTCCGCGTCGGCGCCGAGCAGCCGATTTCGGTGGACGTGCGCATCCTCGCGGCCAGCAACCGCGACGTGCTGCGGTCGATCTCGGGCGGCCAGATGCGCGAGGACCTCTACTACCGGCTGCGCGTGTTCGAGATGAACGTGTCGCCGCTGCGCGAGCGGCCCGACGACATCGAGCCGCTGGTGCGGCACTTCCTCGACGATCTGGCGCAGAAGGAAGGCGTGCGCAAGGAGATCACGCCGGCGGCCATCGGCGCGCTCACCCGCTACTCGTGGCCCGGCAACGTGCGCGACCTCCGCAACGTGATCCAATCGGCCTACATCCTGGCCGACGAAATCATCGACGTGGACAGCCTGCCCGAGGCGGTCACGCTGACGCGCGACGCGCCGGCGCGCGCCGACGAGCCGGCCGCCGGGGTGCTCCGCATCGAAATGGGATCGTCGCTGGCCGACATCGAGCGGCGCGCGATTCTGGCGACACTCCGCTACTGCCACGGCAACAAGAACCGCGCCGCGGAAGTGCTCGGCATCAGCCTGAAGACGCTCTACAACCGGCTGAGCGAGTACCGCACGGCCGGCCACGTGGCGGCCGAACCGGTGGGCGCCGTCAGCGCGCCTGGCGAAGCGCCTGTCTGACCGACTCCAGCACCGCGTCGACTACCTGCAGATCGACCGGCTTGAGGAGGTGCTCGTCGAAGCCGGCGGCGCGCGCCCTGGCGCGATGGGCGTCGCTGCCGTGCCCCGTCACCGCCACCAGCCGGATGCGCGTCAAGCCCGGCAGCGCGCGCAGCCGCGGCGCGAGGTCGTAGCCGCTCATGCCCGGCAGGCTGAGATCGAGCAGGCCTACGTGCGGCTGGAAGGCGGCCGCGGCCGCCAGCGCAGCGGCGCCGTCGAGCGCCGTGCGCGTCGCGTGCCCCTTGCCGCAGAGCAGCATCGACAGCATTTCAGCGCTGTCTTCGTGGTCGTCGACAATGAGGATGCGAAGCGCCTGGAGGCTCACACCCGTCCTTCGGAGGGATGTGGAGATCTTACCGTGTCTCAGGCCACGCGTTCCACGCCGCCGGACGCGGCGGAGCGTACGACGGCTTCCGTGACCGACGCGCCGTGCACCATCTCCTCGAGCGAGATGGGATACGGCGCCCCACCCTGGGCGGCCACGGCAAAGGCCTCGAGGGCGGCGCGGGTGACGTCGTGTGATTCGGCCTGCCACGTCTCCAGCGGGCCCTTCGCCGGCTGGAACCGGCAGGTGCCGAACAGGCGCGTGCGCCGCTCGTCCGACGGCGCGCCGGCGACGTGCGTCGTCCCCTCGAGCCGCACCCACCCGTGGGCGCCGAACACCTGAAAACTGAAGCCGGGACCGGTGGCGGTCATGGTGCCGAGATACGCCGACGCGCCGCTCTGCATCCGAAAGAGCATGGCCGTCGTGTCGTCGCCGTCGATGTCCACCGCACGGCGGAGGCTCTGACAGTAGACCGACTCGATGGGCCCGCACAGGTCGATCATGCCGTCGATCGCCTGCACGCCCGTCGGCGTCAGCCCGCCGCACGGCGTCTCTTCGCGCTGCGAGCGCCAGGCCTCGGCCGACATCGTCAGCGCGTTGGGAAACGTCATCGTCGCCTCGACGTGCAGCACGCTGCCCAGGCCGCCCGACCGGATGCGCTCCCGCAGCCGGGTCATCTCCGGGTGAAAACGGCGGTTGTAGCCGAGCCCCAACGTCACGTGCGTCTGTCGCACGGCGCCGACGGCGCCGTCGGCTTCGGCCTTGGTGACCGCCAGCGGCTTTTCGCAGAAGACGTGCTTGCCGGCACGCGCCGCCGCGGCCACCTGCTGCGCGTGCAGCGAATGCGGCGTGGCCAGCACGATGGCCTTCACGCAGCGATCCGAGAGCAGGGCCTGAAAGTCGTCGGCGGCCTTCATCTGGTGGGTGTGGACGAAGCGGTCGGTGTCTTCCGTCCGCGTGCGCGTGACCCCCGCCACGAACCGGATGTCGTCGCTGATACCCTGCACCGACTCGACGAGGGTCCTCCCCCACCAGCCCAGGCCCACGATGGCCGCGTCGATCATTGGTTGAAGCGGATGAGCGAGAGCTTCGGGTCGGCGCCGAGCGACTCGGCCGGCGGCAGCCCCAGCTCCTTCTTGACGATGTTGGTCCCCTGCACCAGCGCCACCATCTTGTAGAAGGCGTGCCGGCGGCTCATCCCCTCG
>DASRPM010000081.1:0-41008 GCA_035646375.1 Vicinamibacterales bacterium | reverse complement strand
CGACCGAAACCGCTTGCGACCTGCCGGACGGCCGCGATGATGGAAGGCATGCCGACACTCTTTGAAGCAAACGAGTGGCCGATTTTGGACTCAGCCTGAGGTTTACTCGGGCGGTGAAATATCATCCCGCCCCCCGTCCGGCAGGTAGCCGTCGACAACCTACTGTACGAACTCGTAGGCGCCCACGTCCCAGTACGCCCCCTGCGGCCTCGACACGCCGATCCGGTCCTTGGTGACGCTGCTGATCGACGCACCTGCGTTGATCGCCAGGCTGCTCGACGCCAGCCGGTAGTCATGTGCCGCCGCGTTGAGGAAGAACGCGGCGGTGGCCTGGACGTTGCCCAGCCCGCCTGGCATGGTCGAATTGGACCCAAGGAACAGGACGTTGCGCACGTCCAGTCCGATAGGCGTGGAACTGGCGGCCCGGAAGAAACGGGGGATCGCCGACCCGAAGGTGCTATTCCAGACCTGCACGCGCTCGATGTTGTCTTCGTAGCGCACGGCGGTGCCGACGTCGTAGACCACGGCGTTCTGCACCCGCGCCCACGCGCCGCCGTTGGAGCCAGGCCCCCGCAAGCGGAAGGCGATCTCCGATCGCGAGACCGTGACGCCGTCGAAGGTGGCGTCCACGTTCTCCTTGACGTTGAACGCGGCCATGTTGCTGATCAGTCCGCCGCGAAAGCCCCACGCCTCCGTCTGCCGCACGATGACCTTGGCGCGAGGCGCGGTGCCCAGCGTCTTGGTGTCGAGGGCGTTCTCGCCAGGCACGGTGCCCACCGGAAAGCCGTTTTCCGCCGTGGGCAGCGGCTCCAGCCAGAATTTGCAGCGGTCGATGGTGATCAGGTTCCAGCCCGGCGCCGTCCGGCCGGGATCGAGCTGGATGGCATCACCGGAAAACGAGTGAATCCTGGTGTCGCGGACCACCAGATTGCGCACCGCGCCGGCCACGATGCCGTGGGCGTCGGTGCGGCCGTTCGCCGCGTTCAGGCAGTGGTGAATCAGAGACTGTTCGACCACCACGTTGGCCGTCGCGCGGATGTCGATGCAGTCTTTGGAGCTGCGTTTCACCTCGAGGTACTGGAGGATGAGCGACGTCGCCGCGCTGTCTACGAGCACGGCATCGTACGGCCCGTACTGCCCGTCCACCACCAGCCCCCGGATGGTGACGTAGGGATGCGAGACGCGCACCACGTTCCCGGCCGCGCTCGACAGGATGGCTTTCCCGTCGGTTTCTGCCCGGATCACCAGGCGGCTCACACTCGTGCCGCCGCGCACGGTGCGCACGCGCTCGGAATAGACGCCTGGCTTCAGCAGCACCGTGTCGCCCGCGACCGCGACAGCGAGCGCGTCGGCGATGCGGCCGAATGGACTGCTGGACGTGCCGTTCCCCACGCCACCGGGCGCGACGTACAGCGTTGATGCATCCGTGGAAAAAGGACTCACGGCAGCGGCGACGGCAACTCCCAGCAGCGCACGCTGCAGCGTTCGGAAATTCAGCACGATAGGGGCCTCCAAGTGTGGGGAGAGGGACGACGTGCGGCGACGGCTGCAGGGCTGATGCCAGCGCAGGCCGGGGGAATCCCGGGTGACGAGAATATTCCCCCACGCGTCTACACTGTCTACGTCATCGAGCCATGAGCAACGTCCAAGCGAAGAACTACATCACGCCGAGCGGTCTGCAGCGGCTGAGAGACGAGCTCAAGTTCCTGCTCACCAGGGAGCGCCCGGCGGTGACACAGGTCGTGGCGTGGGCGGCGAGCAACGGCGACCGCAGTGAGAACGCCGACTACAAGTACGGCAAACGGCGGCTGCGACAGATCGACGGCAGGATCCGCTTCCTGAGGAAGCGCATCGACGCGGCGGAAGTGGTGGACCCGCAGGCGCCACGCAGCGGGCGGGCCGCGACTCAGGTATTTTTCGGCGCGACGGTCCGTTACACCAATGCCACGGGAGCCGAACGGATCGTGCGCGTCGTCGGCGCCGACGAGGTCGACCTGGACCTGCACTACATCAGCTGGGTGTCGCCGCTGGCGCGCGCCCTGATGAAGTCCAAGGCCGGCGACCGCGTGGTCGTTCACGCCCCGGGCGGCACGGAAAAACTGGACGTCCTCGAAGTGCGCTACGAGTGCATCCCGATCGAGCCCTTCCGTGAACCGCCAGGGGCCGAGTCAGCGCCGCAGGTACCGTCTCGCGCCGGCAACTAGAGTTCACCTTCCTTTCCCCGGAGGACACGATGAGCGACTGGCATCCCAGAAGCGATCTCGCAACCCTCGTCTTCGACGTCGGCTTCGAATACGACCCCGGGCAGGACATCATCAAGTCACGGCTGCAGGCCTGGCAGCGGACGGTCGGGTTCACGTGGGCCTACGACGTGGCGTGTCCGGCAATGCAGATGATCATCGACTGCGAGCCGGTCTACTTCACGCACGGCGGCAAGAACTGGATGATCGAGTTGTGGAAGGGGCAGTACGGCCTCGAGACGGGCGCTGAAATCGGCGTCTACAACCAGTTGGCGTCGCCGCCGCCGGGAGCGACGGCGACGAGCATTTGGAACGCGCTCCGGGCCATCGTGCCAGCCATCGACAGCCTGGCCGAGGGTGCCCGGGAATCCACGGCGTTCTACCGCTGCGTCGGCGACAAAGAGATGCTGGAGATGCACTTCACCTTGAAGCGTGACGGGAAGGCGCTCTTCACGCGCGGGCCGGAGAAGCATTGGTGGCTCACCGGCTTCAAGTGGGGTGAGTTCACCCGGGACACGTCGAGGCTCACGATGGACGCCGAAATCACCTTCGGCGACAGCGGCATGCTCACGGCGTTCACGACGGCGTTGCGCACGCTCGGTTATCGCGACATTCAGGCGAGCGGACCGCTGACCGTGGCCTTCACCTTCGCCAAGCCGTTCACGACGCAGCCGATCACGCGGTTTCCAGAGACGCTCCACCAGGACGCGAACGAGGAGCTGGTCCGCAGGTACAACACGCTCAAGTCGGACCTGAAGCTTCCAAGCAACGACCCGAATCTGATCGACAGGAAGGCCTTGCCGCCGGATCTGCAGTCGACCTACGACATGATCGCGGCGTTCTTGAACGGGATGAAGAAGATCCGGGATGTCATGCCCAGTGTGGCGTGAGTGCGGGCGCAGGCGTGCCGTTGTGGTGCGCCTGCGCCCTGCCGCGATCAGTCCTGCTCGACGGCACTGATCTCGTACACGGCACCGTTGCTCAACGACACGATGTAGAGATGCCCGTTCGGGCCCGTCTGCACGTCCGTGCCGATGCCGAAGTTGCGTCCGATCAGCAGGCTCTCGCTCTCGGTGATCTCCCACTTGTGCAGGTTGTCCGCCACGCCGTCCCGCAGGCGCGGGTCGGTCGTGGCCACGCTCCGGCCGCTGGGGCTGAGGGCGAAGTGAAAGAGATGCCCGCCCTGGAGGAAGGGGCGCGCGGCGGCCATGAACAGGTGGCCGTCGAATCGCGGGCCGAGCCCGTTCCCCTTGACGAACCCGATGCCTCCCGGCGCCACCTCGTACTTCCACGAGAACTCCGGTTCGCTGTAGTGCGAGCCGGGCAGGTTGAAGAGGCGTCCGCGGGCGGCGCCTTGCGTGTCGGCGATGTTCTCTGGTGACCAGCGCAGCTGCTGCAGGCCGAAGTAGGTCATCGCGAAGGGATCCGGCGGGTTCGGCGTCACGGTCGTCTCGATGCTCTTGAACTGGTCGAGCCGTCCGGGCGGCCCCATGATCTGCACCCATCCCGAGTTGAAGCCCGGGTCGACGCGATTGAGCTCGCTGAACGAATCGTCGCCGTTCTCCTGCTCCCAGAGATGGCCCGTGTAGGGATCGAACGCCATCCCGAAGCCGTTGCGCAGCCCGTAGGCGTAGACCTTCTGCAGATTCGCTCCGACTTCTCCCCCCATGCGCGCGCCGACCCTGTAGAACGGGTTGTCGGTGGGCGCGCTGCCGTCGTCGTTCAGCCGCAGGATCACGCCGGTCAAGTGGGCGTCGTCCGGCTCCGGGCCGCCGAACTGGTCGTCGTCCCTCGTCGGCCCGCCGGGACCGTCGGTCAGGTTCTGCAGCTGACCGCGCCGGCCGTTGTCGCCCATCTGGATGTAGAGCGTTCCGTCGGGGCCGAAACGGATCACGCCGCCGTTGTGATTGGCGCGCGGCGGCTGCGCCTCGTCGCCCTGGCCGGCCGGGATCGGCGCGGCGTCGTTCTGAAAGGCGCGCAGCATGATCAGGTTCTGATCGAAGGCGAGCGTCGAGCCGTTCCACCGGAATCGGTCGACGCGGTTGCCGAGCAGGGGCACCTGCAGGATCTCGCTGGTGTCGGGCAGGAACATGTTGGTGTCGAGGCAGGCGCGGTCGTCGGGGAAGAACGGATTCGCTGGCGCGCCGGCCGTACGGCAGGTCCAGAAGAGGAAGACGAACGGTTCGTCGGGAAAGCGCGGGTGCGGCGCGATGCCGAGCAGGCCCCGTTCGGACTGATTGTTGACGCCGAGGTCGAGCGCGGTGGCCGTGACCACCCCGTTCTGGACGCGCAGCACGCGGCCGGTGTCTTTTTCGATGACGAGCATGTCGCCGTCGTCGATGAACGCCATGCCGATCGGTGTGGTCAGGCCGGCGACGACCGTCTCGACGGTGAGCGCCGGATCGAGCATTTGCGGCTGCGCGCTCTGCGCGACCGGACGAGAGGGTCCAAGGAGCGCGACCAGCGCGACCGTCGCCGCGAGCCACGTGAGCGCGATCACCGAGCGTCGTTCTCGTGTCATTGATGCCTCCAGGGAGAGCGGCGACATCCGCGGCAACACGTGTGCCGAAGACGACCCGCGTATCGGGCGGGGCAGTGCGTTGCACGAGCTACGCGGCAGGGTTTCCGCGGGTGTAAGTGTCAGACGCGCGTCGTAACGTGAGCCGTGCGTGAGACAATCCGCCCCTGATATGGGGGCGGACACGCGCCGGATCGCCGTCGTCGGCGCCGGCATTGGCGGCCTCACGCTGGCGATCGCGCTGCGCCGATACGGCATCGGGGTGGACGTCTACGAGCAGACCGCTGAGCTCCGGGAGGTCGGGGCCGCGGTCGCGCTGTCGGCCAACGCCACGCGTTTCTTCGAGCAGTTCGGCCTGGGATCGCAGCTGGCCGCGCACGGGTCCGACGTCGCCGCGCTGATCTACCGGGACGGGCGCACCGGCCGCCTCATTGGCCGGCACGAGGTGGGGCCGGCGTACCGTGAGCGTTTCGGAGCGCCGTACGTCGGTATCCATCGCGCCGACCTGCAGGCGGCGCTCTCGGCGGCCGCCGGCCTCGACCACATTCATCTTCGGAAGCGCCTGGTGGATATCGACGACCGCGGCGCGCGAGCCGTTCTGCGGTTCGACGACGGCAGCAGTGCCGACGCCGATCTCGTCATCGGCGCCGACGGCGCGCGCTCGTTCGTCCGGTCCTGGATGCTCGGTTACGACGACGCGCTGTACTCAGGGTGCAGCGGATTTCGCGGCATCGTGCCGGTGGAGCGCGTGCCGGGCCTGCCGGATCCGGCGGCGCTGCAGTTCTGGATGGGCCCCGGCGGGCATCTGCTGCACTACCCGATGGGCGGCGGCCACATCAACTTCCTGCTGGTCGAGCGCCATCCCACGCCGTGGCCGCGCCGGGACTGGATCATGCCGGCGGCCGAGGGTGAACAGCTCCGGCACTTCGCGCAGTGGCACCCGGCCGTCGTCGAGATGATCACGGCGGTGTCGATCAGCAACCGATGGGGGCTCTTCCATCGTCCGCCGCTGGGCCGATGGACAAAGGGACGGATCACGCTCCTGGGAGACGCGGCTCACCAGCTGGCGCCGCATCACGGCCAGGGCGCCAACCAGTCGGTGGAGGATGCCATCGTGCTCGCCGCGTGCCTGCGGGACGCCGGCTCCAGCCCGCCCGCCACGGCGCTCGAACGCTACGGGCGGCTGCGCCGTGGCCGCACGCGCAAGGTTCAGTACGCGTCCATCAGCGTCGCGGACATTCTGCACCTGCCGGACGGCGACAGCGCCGATCACCGCAACGCGCGGCTCGCGTCGTTCGACGGCGCGCTGCATCACCTGGGATGGATCCACGAGTTCGATGCCAGCGCCCAGGAGCCCAGTGATCGGCAGGGCGGGACGTGGCTGTGAGGGCGGACGCTGGCGGCCGCTTACCTGCCGATGCCCGACGGCTGGGACAGGACATGTGCCACGCGGTCGCGCAGCGTGGCGGGCAGGAACGGCTTGCGGAGCAGCAGATCGTTCGACGCGAGCGCGGCGGTGAGGACGATCTCTTCCGGCGTGTACCCGGACATGAAGAGCACGCGCAGTCCGGGGCGGAGCGAGCGAAGCCGCTCGGCAAGATCGGCCCCGTCGATTCCCGGCAGGACGACGTCCGTCAGGAGCAGGTCGAGCGGCTTGGACTCGCGTGCCGCGATCGCGAGCGCTTCCGCGGCGTTCTCCGCCACGAACACCGTGGCCCCCGCATCGCGGAGTACTTGCGACGCGAACGTCCGAACGCCAGAGTCGTCTTCGACGATCAGCACGGTCGCACCGCTCGCGGTCGTGGCCGGCAGGTTCGCGCGTCCGCCGGTGATGGCCTCCACCGCGGGGGAGTCCTCCACCGCTGGTGCCGCAGCCGGTAGGAACACCGTGAAGCGCGCGCCCTGCGCGGGGGCGCTCTGCACCTGGATATCGCCGCCGCTCTGCTTGACGATGCCGTAGACGGTGGCGAGCCCCAGGCCGGTGCCGCGGCCGAGCGGCTTGGTGGTGAAGAACGGCTCGAAGATGCGTTCGAGGATCTCCGGCGCGATGCCCTCGCCGGTGTCTTCCACCGTCACCGCGGCGTAGCTGCCGGGCGCAGGGCTCTGCGCTCCCGAGCCTGGTCTCGGCTCGATGGTGAGATCGTGGGTACGAATCGTGAGGCGGCCGCCGCGCGGCATGGCGTCGCGGGCGTTCACCACCAGGTTCACGATCACCTGCTCCACCTGCGACCGGTCGGCTCGCACGCGCGTGAGGCCGGTGGCCAGCTGCACCACCAGCTCGATCCGTTCGCCGATCAGCCGCCGCAGCATCTTCTGGATGTCGTCGACGACGGCGTTCAGATCGAGGTCCACGGGCCGCAGCACCTGCCGCCGGCCGAACGCCAGCAGCTGGCTGGTGAGTGCCGCTGCCTGTTCCCCCGAGCGCCGGATCTGCGCGATCCACTCATGCAGCGGTGTCCCGCGAACGACCTCGCCCTCGGCGAGCGCCGCGTAGCCGATGATGGCGGTCAGCAGGTTGTTGAAGTCGTGCGCGATGCCGCCGGCGAGCTTGCCCACCGACTCCATCTTCTGGGCCTGCCGCAGCTCCTCTTCGAGGCGCCGGTGCTCGGTGACGTCACGCAGCAGTACCACGTAGCCCGTGAAGTGTTCGCCGCCCGCCTGGATCGGCGTGATCCGCACGTCGTACACGCGCGTGCCGTCAGCCGCGGCCAGCGTGAGGTCCTGCCGGACGTCGCCGTCGATGTGTGCGGGCCAATCGGGAAGAAGGTGATCGACGCGCACGCCGGCGGCGGTGGCGCGGTCACGTCCGATGATCGCTTCCGCCGCCCCGTTCAAGTCCGCGACCCGGAGCTCGCGATCCACGATCAGAAAGCCGTCGCCGATCACTTCGATGCGCGCGTCGAGCAACGTCGGAATCGGCTCGAGCACGCGGTAGCGGAAGACCGCCACCGCGGCGATGATGGCGGTGCACGTGAACAGGAAAGGCGTCGAGTCGACGGTGCCGGCGCCTTCTACGCGCGCCACGAAGATCACGTTGCCGAGCCACGGCACCACCGTGGCCGACACCAGAATCACCGTGCGCTTGCGGTACAGATACGGCGACTGCACCGCCTGCGTGATCAGGATGGCCAACCCGGCGAAGAGCACGGAGTAGGTGTAGGCGATGTTGAGGAAGAACCCGGGGCCGCGTCCCGTGAAGGTGTAGAGGTCGCCGGCGGGCTCGAGGATCATCGGCCCCCAGAACAGCTCGTGCCACGAGTTCGTCCAGGCGGTCACCAGCGTCGCGAGCATGACGATCGCGAGCCGCCGTGTCACGCGGCGAAGCTGGGCCCGCTCGCTCGCCACGAAGTCGAGGACGAAGCCGATCCACACCACCGGCAACGCGGTGACGCCGATGTATTTGATCCTGAGCGCCAGCAGCTTCTGATCGAAGTCCGGCGCCGCGAGCTCCCATGCGTACGCCGCACTCCACAGGGCGATCGCGAGGAGCAGCAGGCAATACCAGATGGCGCCGCGGACGCGCCGATGCCGGAAGGCATACACCGCCAGCGGCAGCAGGATTGCCGGCCCGATTGCGAGCGGCAACAGGCGGAGGGGCATGGGCGCGCCTAATCATCAGCCAGATGCCGCCGCGCACAAGGACATTTCCGATGGATGGCCGCGATTCCCGTGAAGCACCGGGCACGCGGCGCGTACGGTTCAGCTGTGAGCGGCCGCTCTTACGGCTGAGTAGTTGGCGCCGCGCCGCCGGGAGCGCCGCCAGGCGCGCCACGGCCACCAGCGCCGCGCCCCCGGAAGTTCGCCTGCAGCAGGTGCGTGAGCGTGTGGACGTAGCGCAGCTTGCCGTTCTCGACGCGGAACAGATGCGTGTCGGGCGCGCCGCTGCCGCCGTTCGGGCCGCCGGCGCCGAAGGTGCAATACACCACGACCGACCCGGTCGTCTCGTCCACGACGAAGCGGCGGTTGGCGATGTTCACGCCGGCCGGCACGCCCACGTCGCAGCTGTCGGTGGGGGAGCCGTTGCCCGTGTGCATGCCGCCTTCCGTGCGGTTGCACGGGTAGCCCCACGGCACGCCGTCCTTCTTCCCTTCGAGGAACGCATCGAGGTAGGCGTTGGCGGCAGCCACCAGCGTGGCGCGCGAGTCGCGCTGGTTCGCGGGAATCACGTCCCACTTCTCCGACGACGACCACTTCAAGTAGTTGTCGGCGTTGAAGAGCCAGTATCCCGTCGTCGTCCAGAGAATCTCGACCTCGGCGATCTTGTCGCGATTGACGCGCAGGCGCGTGCCGAGGACGTATGGCTTCTCCTTGTTGGTTACGATCACTTCGGTGAACGTCTGGCAGGTAGACGGATCGAGCAGGCTGCGATGGTGATCGATCTTCATCGCCGTCTTGATCAGGCCGCTGGCGATGGCGACCGGCGCGTGGTTCTCGACGTAGCCGAGGCCGGGCGCGAGCGGAAGGGCGGACGTGTCGCCCGTGGTCTGGGCGGCGATATAGAGGTCGACGGCCCGCTGCAGTCCGTCGCGCGAGCAGGAAATCTGGGCGAAGCCCGCCGTCGGGGTCAGCGTCGCGCCGGCGAGCACGAGTGCAACGAAAACGAAGCGTCTCATCGTGCGCAGATTGTAGCGGATCGAGCCGCGCGTGCCGAGTGCGCGCTCGAACCGCGACGGGGTAGACTGGCCGTCATGATGGTCAGAATCGCTGTGGTTGCATTGGCCCTCGTGGTGGCGGCGCCGCTCTCACACGCACAGCGCGGACCGGCCCCCGACCCGCTGATTCGCGAGGGCGTCACGGTGATGCTGGCTCCGCACACCTACGCCATCCCCGACGGCAGCGTGCCGCTCGTCCCGAACGTCGGGATCGTGGTCGGCTCGCGGGCGACGCTCGTGGTCGACACCGGCCTCGGCCGCCGCAACGGCGAGGCCGTGCTGCGCGAGGTGGCCAAGGTGAGCCGCAACGCCGAGCTGTACATCGTGACGACGCACTTCCATGCCGAGCACACGACGGGCTACACAGCCTTCCCACCCTCGGCGAAGTACGTGAACTCGACCATCCAGGAAGCCGAGTTCGACGAGGGGGGCCTGCGCCAGGTGGCGACGTTCTCGTCCCGTTCGCCCATGACGGCGGAATTGCTGAAAGACGCGGCGCGCCGGCCGGCGGCCATCACATTCGATCGCGAACACGTGCTGGATCTGGGCGGCGTGCGGGTGCGGCTCCTCGTCGTGGGGCCGACGCACACCAAGGGCGACACGGTGGTATTCGTAGAGGGGGACGGCGTGCTCTTTGCCGGCGACGTGGTGATGAACAAGTCGTTCGTCGGAGCCAACCAGAACTCCAGCACGAAAGCGTGGCTGGCCGCCTTCGACCGCATCGCCGCGATGAAGCCGGCCACCATCGTGCCGGCCCACGGCGACATCGGCCCCGGCACCATCCTGGGCACGCTGCAGACGGTGGTGCAGGGCATCCAGGCTCGCAGCCGTGAGTTGAAGGCGCAGGGGAAGTCGGCCGACGAAACGGCATCGGCGGTGCAGATGGAGTTTCAGGCACAACAGCCCACGTGGGCGCGCGCGAACGGCATCGCCGCGCTGGCGCGCTCGGCCCACGCCGAGGCGCCGTGAGAGTGGCCCGGGCCTGAAGACCCGGGCCACGAACGTCCCTGAAGCGTGAAGCCGGAAGCCTCCTAGAAGTCCACCTGCACGTTGAACCGCATGAACCGCGGCTGTAACACCGCCGTCGGACGCAGCCAGCGGGCGCTGAGCGTGGGGTCGGCCGAGTAGCTCTGATCGACCGTCGTCGCCGTGTTCGCGTTGGTGAGGTTGTAGAAGTCCACGCCGATGTTGGCGCGCGTCCGCTTGATGCGCACGACCTTCGCGATGCGCATGTCCAGGTTGTTGACGCGCTCGCCATAGAGCTGCCCCGGGAGCAGCAGGTTCACGGTCTCCGTGGTGACGCCTGTCCGCAGCGGGCGGCCGGTGGCCGCCTGGAACTGTGTGGTGGACATCAGGTAGTTGGCCGCGCGCGACGCGCCGCTGGTGGCCACGTCGGCGCCTGGCTGCACGTTGGGCTGCGAGCGGACGATGGCGCTCACGAGCACGTCCGCCTTCGGGATGGTGTACGAGGCCAGGCCGCGGAATGTCGTGAGCCACGGCTCGGTGGCGTTGCACGCGGGCTGCCCGTCGATGAGGCCCTCCGCTGGCGTCGTCGTCGCGCCAACCGTGGTCGTCGGCGTCATCGGCCGGCCGTAGCGGCCAATCAGCACGTCGCACGTGTCGTTGACGCCGCGGCCGGTGCTGGTGCCGCCTTGGAACTGCAGACCGTTGGCCAGGCGAGCGTTGACCGTGAGCTCCACACCCTGCCAGTAGTGCGTCTCGTCGCCGAAATCGCTCGTGGTCGTGTAGTACGAGTCCTGCACGCCGAGCACGGAGGTGTTGTTGCGCACGAGGAACGACACCGGGTATCCGCCGCCGTCCGGCAGGCGCGGGTCGAGCGGCGCGGTCAGCGTCACCTCGTCGTAGTCCTGCGGTCCGAGCGCGCGGTTGTGGGTCGCGAAGAAGTTGTTCCACCACCGGCGGCTGTAGTTCACGTCCACCGAGATGCGCGGCAGCAGCTCGTGCTGCACGCCGGCGCTGAACTGCCAGTCCGAGTTCCGCTTGCCCCAACCCTCCAGCACGTCGGGGTTCACGGTGGTCGTCTGCACGAGCTGACCCCAGTTCAAGTTGGCCCACGCACCGCACTCTCCGTTGGCGAGCGGGTTCATGAAGTCGCACTGCGCCACGAAATCGTTGTTGATGCCCAGGCCCGTGGTGTCGCTCCAGCCCCGGGCGGTGGTGGACTGGAGCGTCACCGCCGGGTTGCTGATCGTGTAGACGTCGCCGTTGTAGGCGGCCTGGAGATACTTGCTCAGGCTCACCTTGATGGCTGTCTTGCCGGTGCCGAAGAGGTCGTACGACGCGCCCATCCGGGGCGTGATGTCGTTGAGGCCGCGCACGCCCTCGGTCCTCGGGAACGTGAACGCCGGCCCGAAGCGATGCGCTTCGACGACGCCCTGGCCCTCGGGGAAGAAGCTGCGCACGTGCTCGTAGCGCAGGCCGCCCTGCAGCGTGAGCCGCGCGCGCGTCCACGTGTCCTGGACGAAGAAGGCGTCGGGTACCGTGCGGTTGCTGGTCAGCGTGGGACCGAGGCGCTGCGTGAGCTGGTTCGGGACGCCGTTGTTGAAGCGATAACTGAGCTGCTGGCCGAGGAACGTGGGCGTCTTGGCGATCATGTACGCGCCCTGGTAACCGGTCTTGAAGCTGTGGGCGCCGGTCACGTAGGAGAGCGTCGCGCGATACTGCGCGTTCTGCTGCATCGTGCCGCCGGTCGCGGGCCAGCCGTGATAGATGAAATTCGACGCAGGCGTCTGCGTGGCCGCCGACGACGTCTGTTCCGTGACCGCGATCTGGTCGACGGCGGAGCCGGCGGGGCGGATGTCGCCCCACTCGGTCCAGAACGACGAGAAGCCGGCTTCCACCAGAATCTTGCTCGACCACGGCGCCGAATAGCTGGCCTGCACGATCTTCGCGGGCGCGTCCCAGATGGTGCCCGACTCGGGCGAGTTGTTGGTGACGCCGGGCCCGATGCCGGGACCCGACGCCGTCCAGCCGTCGCCGGGGCTGCGGCACTGGCCGCCGTCCGGCGCGAACGAGCCGCCGGAGCAGTTCTTCGTGTAGTCCACGTAGAACGCGATCTTGTCGCGCGGCGAAGCCTGCCACGTCAGGCGCGCCGCGCCGATCTTCTTCGAGTTGGCGTTGCGCACCTTCACGCTCTCGTCCCTGGCGTAGGTCCAGATGCTCGGCGTGTCAGCGTTCAGGTTGCCGTAGCGGCCGGGCGAGTCCTGGTAGGTGCCGATCGTGCGCGCGTTGGCGAAGAACCAGACGCGGTCCTTGAGAATCGGGCCGCTGAACGCGAAGTTGGTATCCCAGCTGCGAATCAGCGCCGGGAGGTCAGCGAGTCCGGCGGCGCGCAGCTCGTCGTCGATGTTGCTGCTCTGGGCCCACTCGCCGGCGATGCTGCCGAAATAGAAGCCGCTGAAGGTGTTGCCGCCGGTCTTGGGAATCATGTTGAACGCCGGGCCACCGCGATCCACCTCGGCCAGGCCGCCGGCGATCGTCACCTGAACCTCGGACGCGTTCGACATGTCGTACTGGTAGCCCGACACGCCGCCGCCGCCCACCGACGAGCCGACGTTCATCCCGTCGATCTGGATGTTCCCCTCGCTGCTGCGTCCGCCGCGCGAGCTGAAGAAATTGTTCGACGTCGCGGCGCCCGAGCTGAGGCCGGTGCCCGAGATGCCGGGCACGCCGGCCAGGTAGTTGCCGTAGCCGCGCGACGCCGGCAGCGACCGGATGAACTCGTTGCTCAGCACCTGCTCGCGGCTCGTGCTCGTCTGCACGTCCACGACCGGCGATTCGCCGGTGACGGTAATCGTCTCCTGCACGCCGCCCACGCGCATCTCGGCGTTCACCGTCGTGACGCCGCCGCCGCTCAGCTCGAGCGCCTTTCGTGCCACGGTGCTGAACCCGGGCAGGCTGAACGTGACGTCGTAGCTGCCGGGGCGCAGGTCGATGATCTGGAACTGGCCGTTGGCGTCGGTGACCACAGAGCGCGTCTTTTCGATCAGCGCCGGGCTCGAGGCTTCGACGGTGACGCCGGGCAGCACGCCGCCCGAGCTGTCGCGCACCGTGCCCGCCACCGACTGCGCGTACGCGACGGCCGGGAGAGTGAATGAGAGGAGAAGAGCGAACAGGGTAGCGCGGGTTTTCACCATAGGGGCTCCTTGTGGGCCGGCATTCCAGCCGTCCAGCACAGGAAAGTAAACACCCCTAAACGAGTGATGCGCGCCCCGGTTGGGCTCCTTGAGCGAAATTTGCCTCAGGGCCGGCGCAGCTGCAGCGCCAGCGTCTTGGACGGGTCGTTCGACGAACGCGGCCAGGAGATGGTGTCCGGCCGCGCCGAGGGCTCGGCGAGCTCGCCGTTCTTCCGCACGAGCGCGGCCAGGTTCTTTGCGGCGTTGCCGGACGGAATCGCGCCGTCCTCGAACGGCCCCGGAACGCTGCGGTGCGGCATGTTCACCTCCGGCGAGCGAAGCTGGGCATCGAGGGGCAGCAGCATTGAGACGCGGGGGGTGGCTCTGAGCGACGCCGCCATGGACTCGGCCAGGTCCTGCACGACCAGCGCGTCGGGTGTCATCAACAACCGGATGACGTCCGGTGCCCCGGTGTCCGGGAGCTCGACGAGGTACCACGCGTCATCCGAGGCGTTCACGAGCACGACGTTGCGGTCGAGCCACTGCACCTGCGTTGGCGCTCCGTGCAGCAGCTGCGTCGAGATCTGACGAATTCCGCGGTCGTCGAAGGCCAGCATGCTGCCATCGGCGGTGAAGGCCACTGTGCCAACGTCGCCGAATCCCGCGGCGACGGCGATTGTCTCGGTGGATAGCGGCCACGGCATCATGGAGCCGCTCTCCAAATCGCCGATGAACATTTCCCCACGGGCGCAGATCAGCAACGTGGAGTCTTTCAACCCGCGCCATTTCGCAGGCACCCGCACCGCCGACGAGACGGCGCCGGGGAGTTGGAACGTCCTGACCGTGCTCAAGGTGTCCGGTGCCAGGGCGATCCCGGTAGACCCGCACCACGCCAGGAGCATGCCGTCTGCCGCCCTTGCCAGCCCTTCGACCGCGGTCAGGCTCAGAAAGACAGCTTGGCTCACCGCCCATGAGCCGTCCCCGGCGCGAACCAACTCGTGGATGGCCGTGCCGGCGGCGACGTACGCCCGATCGGAACCTGCGACCATCGCGATGAACGCTGGTGCCGTCGGCAGGCCCAGGGAGATGCGCTGCGTCGCGCCGTTCGACGTGTTCCAGATCATGATGTCGCGCCGGCTGTCCAGCAGCAGCACACTATGGGCTCCAAGCGCACATGTCTGGATGAAGCCGGCGCCGTCGGCCCGCAGCACCCTGGTGACCTGCGCGTGCAGCCCCCCGTCCTCGGCATGCGCCTCGACGAGGATGGCTCCGGCCGGATGGGTGAGGACGGCGCCCTCCTCGGTGAGCGCCACCGACGGCGTCCATGTGATCGGCCCCACCACAGGTGAGTCGAAGTCGTAGACAGCACCCGTGACGGTGGGCTTGAGCGTGGCGAGACCGGAGGTGGCTGCAGCCGACGCGACGCGGCCGTCGTGCAGAAGGCCGACGGGATAGCCGCCATGCTGTCCTCCGCCCGCGCTCCCCTCGCCGATGCGCCGGAAGACGCTGACGTTCGCCGTTGACCAGATCTCGAATGCTTCCTCATTGCGCAGCAGCGCCAGGTTCCCGTTTGCCTCTGTCAGTTGCCCGGCGCCAAGCGCCTTCGATTCGCGGGCGAGCGTGCTGGCCGTTCCGGTCTCGTCGATTTGCACGAGCCGCACTCCTCCGCCGGCGTAGGTGACGAACACCCCCTTGCGAGCCGTCGCGACGATCGACGTCGGCGCATGGTCGAGCGAAATGATCTTTTCCTCTCTCAACCCTTTATCAGTGAAGAGGTATCTCTTCGTGAACAGTCCGATCACTACGAGATGATCCTCGTCGAGCGGCGCGATTCCGCCAACGGTCTGTGGCGGCAGGACCGGAATCGGCAACGCCTCCCATTGCCCCCTGGTGGGCGAACGGAAGGGCATGAGTAGGCCATTGGCCGCCATGACCACGAAGCGATTCGGCGACAGGACGGCAATGCTGCGCAGATCGCGGCCCTGGGACCACGAGTAGAGGCGTTCCCAGTTCCCGAACGGCCGGGCGTGCCAGATTGCCACTGTCGATTCGCTGAACCCGACCACCTGCACCGGGCTCAACGCGGCGATACGGAAACCCTCAGCAACAGGACCTGCGAGATGGCCGACGACTGCCCACTGGCCGCGGAATGCGCTCGACCACAGGCGCACGTGCCCATCGGGCGTCGAAATGGCCAGGGTGCCAGGCTTGATCTCTGAGACCGCGTGGACGGGGGCTGACAGCGACGGCGGATACCCACGCCAGATCTCCACCGGCTCTTGAGCGTCAACGGTCGCGTCGATCAAGCCGCGCCGGTACCGATACGCCCACTCGCGGCGCGTGGCCTCGACGCCAGGGGGCAGCCCGATATCCGCCGCCTCCATCGTGTCCTTGACCGGCGCGTCCCATGGGCGGAGCTTCAGGCACGCAGTCTCGATCAACTCTCCAACTGCCAGGAGATCGAGGATGTCCTCCGAGGTGGCCCCCGCCATGGCGTTGTTGGCCGCCAGCAGCTCCTTCACCTGCAGATCGGATAGCGCGCCGCCGGCGATGCTCAGCCACCGGCCGTTGATGACGAACTTCCGCTGCGCGATCGAATCGCGCAGGACCATGAACGACCGTCGATCGAGCACGCGGCCCTGGAGACCGGGCTCGCTGTCGAGCGCGCCATGCCAGCTGTCCTCGTGCGGCGAGAGGAGCAGGTCCACGAAGTTGCCCAGCTCGCGCGGTCCAGCGGCGGCCGGCGCGGCGGGCGCCTGCAGTGGCGGAGGACTTGGCGGGGGTGACGGCGGAGGCGCGATCGGTTGGACCGCCGCAGGACTCGCAGGTCCAGGCGCCGCGGCGGCGAGCGCCGGCGCGGTGGGCGGCGTCGATGGTGCCGCGGCCGGTGTCGGCGCCGGGGGAGTGGCGACGGCCGGCGCCGGGGGCATAGTCGGCGCCGCCGCTCCGCTCGTGACGGTCGCTTCCTCGGCCAGCAGGTTGATGTAGGGCCGGAGGTTCCGGTCCACCGGCAGCGTGGGCAGGAACAGCTTGCGCGGATCGAAGCCGCTCCGGCCGCTGCACGCCTGCCGCAGCTCGGCGATGAACGGCTCTTCGTATCGCTCGAGCTCGGTCAGCGTGACGCCGACGGGCGGGTCGGTTTGCTTGTTCTCGATCGCGTCGCGCGCCTTGTTGATGGCCTTCTCCCACCAGTCGAAGAACGACGCGCCGTAGATGTCGCTGCCGGCTTCGAGCTGCGCCGCCTTGAGGCGGGCGTCCAGCCGCGTCCACGACGCCAACCGATCGCGCCGTGACAGGTAGCGAAACATCTGCGGCGCGAACACCTGTAGCAGCGTCAGCTGCGCCAGCGTGTAGCCATGCAGATGCGTCAGCGCGCCCTGCCGCTCGGCGAGCTGGCGTACGAACACGAGCAGGTCGGCGGCGCGAATCAGCTTGCGGGGCACCGGCGGCACGGCATCGAGGAACAGATCCAGCAGCCACTCGCTGGCGGCCTCGCTGGGCGCGGGAGCCGACGGGACGAAGAGCTCCGGGGCGTGCTGCTTGAGCAGATCGGCGGCCTGTTTCCGCGAAAAGCGGGGGAGCCGGACGGCGAGCTGGACGATCTTCTCGAGGTACTCCGAGCCGGTGATCGGCGCCTGGCGATTGGTGGCGTAGCGCCCCAGGTAGGCGCGATACCGGGTGGGCTGCAGACTGTGCGCGATGCTCTCGGCGGCCCGATCGCTCAGGTCGAGGTAGTCGCGATAGCGATGCGCGATGCCGCGCTCCACGACTTCGTCGTCCACCGCGAGCACGAAGACGCAGCCTTGCACGTCGAGGAACAGCTTGATCGACTCGAGCATCTCGACGGCCTTCTCGGGCAGGCACCGATCGAGGTCGTCGATCAGGAACACGAGGTTGAGCCGCGGTTTGTCCGGCTCCCCGTCGCCTCGCGTCAGGCGTCGGAGATGCGTAAAGAGGTTGTAGTAGAAGGATTGCGCGTCGAACGCGGGCTCGGCGTCCCTGGCGGCCGCCTCCTCCTGCGCCTTCCTGTGAAGGGCCAACTCGTCGCGTACCCCTTTGACCGCTTCGGCCGGAGCCACGTCCAGCCCCATGACGTTGATCTTGACGGCCTTGGTCATGGCGATCGCGCACAGTCCCGCGAGCTTGGCCTTGCCGCCGATCCACTTCGCAAGCTCCGTCCGCCGCTCTCTTTTCTTCTCCGGTCTCCCTGCGAGCGTCCTGGCCAGGGCATCCGCCGCGGCGGCAGCCGACGCGTCGTTGATGTTCAGGCCAGGGCCTGCGACTGCCGCAGGTTCCGCCGCGGGGTGCTCGACGATCGGCAGTGCGTCAATGGCGTCGGCGTAATCGTCGAGCGTGCGCTCGATCGTTCGCAGCAGCGGCACGAGCAGGTGCTCTTCGCGCTCGTATCTCCACGCGTTGAACTCGATGCGCAGGGTGATCGGAGCCGTGTCGTCCGGCTTCTCGATCGGCACATTCGGGAAGTGCCGGGCGATCTCGGCGAGCAGCGTGGACTTCCCGCTGCCCCATTCGCCGAACACGCCCACCACCCACGCCTCGGGACGGGTCGTCTGCGCGAGGTACGTGCTGATGCGTTCGAGCACCAGCTCGGTGATGTTCTGCAGACCGATGGGGGAGCGTGCGGCGGCGTCGGATCCGGTGGCGGGAGCCATCTGGTGGTCAGATTCTCCGGCGGCTTGCCCCTGTACGCAAGAAAGCGGCGACGTCAGGACGACGTCGCCGCCATACAGATGGGGTGATGGCTAGTTCCCGCGACCCTGGCCGCGGCCGCCGCCGCCGCCCGCACCGGCGCCGGCTCCGCGACCGCGACCGGCCGGCTCCTGGTACTCGGGGATCTTCTCGCCGCGCGCCACCGCTTCGGCGCGCCGCTTCTCTTCCGTGCGCGAGCCGCGGAGGAGATTGGGCATCGCGTAGTTCCCCTCGTGGCATCCGTACTCGAAGTAGCCGTAGCTCTCTTCGCGCGGGATCGGCAGCCGCACGGTGAACGGCGCGACGTAGGTCTTCGGGTCGTTGATCGTCATGCGGTAGTCGAGCGTGTTCGCGTCGGCGAGGGTGAAGCGCTCGATCAGCACGCCCTCGTCCGACAGCGGCTGGCCGTTGACCGCCGACTCCGGCTTGATGTTCCGCGTCTCGACCACCAGCACGTCGCCTTCCCAGCGGCCGACGGACGTCCCCATCCAGTTCTTCACCGCGGCGCCCACCTGCCGGCGGCCATCGGTCGGGATGACGCGCGTCTCGTGAATCATCTCGTTCTGGAACGCCAGCCAGCCCGGCCCCTGCACGATGCGGCTGCCCGAGTTGTAGATCTTCGGGGTGATCGAGTTCAGGACGCCCGTGCTGATGCAGCGGTCGTAGTTGCTGCGGTCGGTCGTCCATTCCGCCTCGATGCCGTTCAACTGCCGGCGGCGCGCGGCGGCCGCCTGCTGGCGCTGTGTCTGCGCCGCCACCGCGGCGGGGGTGAGCGCCGGGATGCGTCCATTCGGCGGATCGATGACGTACGACGAGACGCGGCTCACGCTGCGGGCGCGCTCGAGCCAGTGCGGCGGCGGTGACACCGCGCCGCCAACCGTGCCGAACCGCGCCTCGAACTCCTCGGCGCGGTCGAGCGAGAACTCGTCGCTGTTGTCGTTGGCCACGTTCTGGTCGCGCTGCGCGACGCGCTGCTTGAACTCGTCGTCGCTCAACTTGTAGCGCGTTCCCACCGTTTCGGCGCGCTGCATGGGGATCCCCTGCAGGTCGTTGGCGTTGAAGGTGCCTTGGAGGTCGGGCTCGCCCCACGCGGTCTTCGGCACCTTGTAGCTGCCGAGCGCCGGCACGCTGCCGTCGGCGGCGATGACGCCGGGTGAATCGACCTTGCCCTGTCCGGACACGCCGCTGGTCGTGATGAACGCGGCGATGGCCAGCGCAGCCAGGGCTCCAACAATGAGACGTCTCATGTGCTCTCCCTCGGCGAAGCCCCCGAGTGGCGGGCCCGCCTATGTATCTTGCGCATAAGTCTAGCGAGGCTTCGCCTCCTGCCACAAGGGCTCCGCCTCGCTAGAGCAGTATTTAATTGCCCGCCCTCCGGGCGGGCGGCCGGCGCTGCTGGCTGCCCACCAGCAGGTGAACGAAGGCCTGGGCGGCGGCGCTGAGCACCCGTCCGCGTCGGTGGATGAGGCCGACCTCACGGGTAAACGGGCCCTCCGCGAAGTCGGCCGTGGCCAGCATGCCGCTCCTGGCCTCGCGGGTGACGGTGGTGGCCGGCAGGATCGACAGGCCGGTGCCCACCTCGACCGAGCGCTTGATCGTCTCGACGTTGTCGAACTCCATCACGGTGTTCACCGAGACCCGCCGTGTCCGGAGCACGCGGTCGATGGTCTTGCGCGTGGGAATGTCGCGCTCGAACGCGACGAACGGCTCGCCCTGCAGCTCCGCGAGCCGCACCGTCCGCCGGCGCGCCAGGCGGTGGGTGGGCGCACAGGCCAGTACCAGCTTCTCTTCGTGCCAGGGGATGACGGTCAGATTCGCGCGGCGCAGCGGGAACGCCACGATGCCGAAGTCCACCGTGCCCTCGACGCAGGCCTCACACACCTTGTCGGTGCGGCTGTACTCGACGTGCACCTTCACGCGGGGATGTGCCTTCATGAACCGCGTCACGTATGGCGGCAGCTCGTGGAGACCGATGCTGTAGACGGTGGCCAGCCGCACGGCGCCGGCGACCGCGTCCGACGGCTCGCGCAGACGCTCTTCGAGGCGTTGGAAGCGGTCGAGCAGCTCGCGGCACTCCGCGTAGAGAAGGCGGCCGGCGTCAGTGGGCGCGAGCTGGCGCCGCGAGCCCCGTTCGACGAGCGGCCGCCCATAGCGGATTTCCAGTGTCTTCAGCTGCTGGCTCACGGCCGACTGCGAGATGAAGCCGAGCTGCGCGGCCCTGGTGAAGCTGCCGCTCTCGACGAGATGGCAGAACGTCCGCAGCGTCTCGATGTGCATAGCAGTAGGGGCCGCCTTCAGGCGGCCCAATCATTAGAACTCCTAATATATTCGATTAGGCGATTGTGATTGCCTAATGTCTGGCGCGACGCGTACGGTGGGCGCGTGACGACGATGGAGGAGTTGCGGCGGGGGCGCCTGGCCGCGACGCGCCGAGTCGATGCCTGGTGGGTGGAGCCGGCGGCGACGGCGCTCGGCCTCGTCGTCTTGTTCGGCTACCTGACGCTGCGAGCGTTCGACGCCACCCACGTCTGGTTCGCGCCCTACATCAGCCCCACGGTGGCGCCGCCACTCTTCACGCCGGTCGCGGGGTATCCGGGCGCGGTGCCGGTGGAGCACGCGTGGCTTGGCGCGTTTCCCGCGTGGTGGCCGGCGTTCCTGCCGCAGTCGCCGGCGTTCTTCATCCCCGTGCTCGCCATACCGTTCCGCATCACCTGCTACTACTACCGCGGCGCCTATTACAAGGCGATCTTCCTGACGCCGCCTTCGTGCGCGGTGGGCGGGTCCACGCGCCGCTACCGCGGCGAAACGGCGCTGTGGCTGTTTCAAAACCTCCACCGCTACACGCTGTACTGCGCGCTGTTCATCATCGTCTGCCTGTGGTGGGAGGCCGTGGCGGCATTCTTTCTCGACGGGCGGCCTGGCATCGGCGTGGGCAGCGTGATCATGGTGCTCAACGCGGCGCTCCTGAGCGCTTACACGTTCGGCTGCCACTCGTGGCGGCATCTGATCGGCGGCCGCTCCGACTGCTTCTCGTGCGGCGCGGCGCCGTCAGCGCGTTACGGCGTGTGGAAGGGGTCGTCGTGGCTCAACGAGCGGCACATGTTGTTTGCGTGGTGCAGCCTGGTGTGGGTGGCGGCCACCGATCTCTATATCTATCTGCTCTCCACGGGCGCGGTAACAGACTGGAACACGTGGGGAGCCTCTTGGCCTTTAGCCTCTGGCCTCTAGCCTTTGGCCTCCAGGTACTGCTTCTGCTTGACGGGAAGCTCTTGCCAAAGGCTAAAGGCTAGAGGCTAAAGGCCAGAAACGGTCTCCGTCGTTCCGCTTACCACTCTGTGATCGGCGGGGCCACTGGCGCCTGCCCGAAAACCTCAAAACACAGCTGTTTTTGCCTGGCCCTGGTATTGCCCAGGTAAGGGCATCTCCCTGCCCCGGGTATCGGTATGTCTGACGGACACGCTTCTGACGCGAACGCACAGCTCTCGCGCCGCCGGTTTTGCGCAGGCGCCTGCCAGATGGCCACCGGCGCCACGTTGGCGACGGTGTTCACGGCCTGCGGCGGCTCTCCGACGTCGCCGAGCGGCAACATGAGCACGCCGCTGGCCACGGTGGCCGGTCAGTTCTCGAGCGGCCGCGTGGACGTGGCCGTCGCCGGCACCGCGCTCGCGAGCGACGGGGGCGCGGTCTTCGTGGACTCCGTGGCCGGCGTGTTCCTCGTGGCGCGCACCGGCACCAACGCGTTCACGGCGGTCGAAGGCATCTGCACCCACGAAGGCTGCAAGGTCACCAACGCCGACGGCGACACGTATGTGTGCCCCTGCCACGGGTCGCGCTACACGCGCGGCGGGCAGGTGGTGCAGGGCCCCGCGGTGGCGTCGCTGCGGCGCTACTCCACGAACTTCGCGAACGGCGTGGTGACGATCGCGGTCTGACCATGTCACAACTCGATCCCGACGTCGATCACCTGCTGCGGCGCGCCGCCTTCGGCGCCGGCCCGGCAGACGTGGAGATCTTCCGCGACATGTCGCCGGGTGCGGCGGTCGCCCATCTGGTGGACTACGCCGGCCGTCCGGACGACGTGGACGAGCGCATCGGGCGCCCCGACCACGTGCAGGTGAGCACGAACAACCTGTTCGCGCCCGACATCGACATCGACGACGCGAGGCAGCGCTGGATGTTCCGCATGGTCCACACGCGGCGCCCGCTACAGGAAAAGATGGCGCTGTTCTGGCACAACCACTTCGCCACCGCCTACAGCAAGCTGGCCGCCGACTCCGGCACCCGGCAGGCGGCGAAACTGCTGGCCGCCAAGCCCGGATCGCTCCGCGGGCCGATGGGGCAGATCGAGCTCTTTCGCGAGTACGGGCTGGGGAGCTACCGCGACCTGCTGTTCCGCGTGGCGCAGGACGCCGCGATGGTCATCTGGCTCGACGGGCAGTTCAACACCAGGGCGAAGCCGCAGGAGAACTTCGGCCGCGAGATCATGGAGCTCTTCAGCGTCGGCGTCGGCTACTACACCGAGCCGGACGTCTATGCCGCCGCGCGCGTCTTCACCGGCTGGAACGTCCGGAAGTCCGAGGGGTACGACGACGACGACATGAACGCGTATCAAGAGTTCGTGTACAGGGCCGAGGATCATGAGACCAGCGAGAAGTCCTTCTCGTTCCCGATCTACAGCGACGGCAGCAAGACGATTCCGAGCCGCAGCGAATCGGCGGGCATGCAGGACGGGATCGATCTGATCACGGCGCTGGCGGTGCACCCCGAGACCGCGCGGCGGCTGGCGCGGAAGTTCTGGAACTTCTTCGTCAGCGAGATCCACCCGCCGGATCCGGCGTTCGTCACCGCCACCGCCAACGTCTACCTGCAGAGCGGCACGCGCATCGGCCCGGTGGTCTACTCGATTCTCAATTCGCCGTGGTTCAACGATCCGGCGATGCACCACGCGCGCTTTTCGTGGCCGGCGGAGTTCGTGGCGCGCGCCATCAAGGAAGTCGGCTGGCAGAACTTCTCGGTCGACAAGGTGCGGGCGCCGCTCGCCAACATGGGGCAGGCGCTGTACGAGCCGCCGAACGTCGGAGGCTGGCCGCTCGGCGCCGGCTGGTTCTCCACCTCCACGATGCTGGCACGGTCCAACTTCGCCGCCGCGCTCGCGTCGAGCCAGAAGAATTTCATTGCCGTGAACCTGCAGCCCGAGGCGTCGACGCCGCAGGCGCTGCTGGCCGCCATGCTCGAGCGCGTGACACCGGCGCCGTTCGACTCGCAGCCGCAGCAGGCGCTCTTGAACTACTTGCTCGCCGGCGGGGCGTGGAGCGGGAGCGAATCGCAGGTGTCCACCCGGGCCGCCGGCCTCGCGCGACTCCTGGTCGCGTCCTCCGAATACCAGCTGGTCTGACAAGAGGCCGCCATGAATCGCTCCCGACGACTGTTCATCCGTGATGGTGTCGCCACCGTCACCCTCGGCTTCGCGGCCCCGGCGTTCCTGGCCGACATCGCGCAGGCACAAGGGATTCCCGGCCGCCGGCTCGTGGTCGTCTACCTGGGTGGCGGCAACGACTCGCTGAACACGCTGGTCTCGTATCAGGACGGGTCGTATTACAACCGGCGTCCCACGATTGGCGTGCCGGCCGGCCAGGTCCTGCAGGTGGGCACGGATGCGGCGGGGCACGCGCTCGGCCTCCATCCACGGCTCGCCGCGCTGCGGAGCATCTTCAACGACGGCCGCCTGGCGCTGGTGCAGCGCACCGGCTATCCGAACTCCAGCCGTTCGCACTTCGAAGCGTCGGACATCTGGGGCACCGCGAACCCGCAGAACTCCACCACGTCGGGCTGGCTCGGACGCTACCTCGACACGCTGCCGCGGCCCGTGGACGCCCTGGCGGCGTGGAACACGACCGACGAGACGCCGCGTGCCCTCAAATCAGCGGTCACCGGCGTCCCCGCGATCGCCAACGCGGCGACTTACAACTTCGGGAGCCCCAACCAGGGCACGGCGGCGCAGCAGGAGCGGAACACCGCGGAGGTCATGGCGTCGAATCCGGCACCGGGCCGTCCACATCTCGCGCTCTTGAACGGCGCCAACCGCGGCGCCATCGAAACGCTCGACCGCGTGGCGCAGGCGCGCGTCTACGCGCCCACCGTCGCCTATCCGAACAACGGCTTCGCACTGGCGCTGCGCACCGTGGCCGGCGCCATCGTGCGCGGCATCGGCTCGAAGGTCTATTGGGTCTCGACTGGCGGCTACGACACGCACGCCCAGCAAGGCGCGGGCGCCGGCGGCGGCTACGCCAATCTGATGGGCACGCTCGGCGACGGCCTCGGCGCCTTCTACACCGACATCCGCAATCAGGGGCTGTTGAACGACACCGCGGTGATCGTCTTCTCCGAATTCGGCCGCCGCATCTCCGAAAACGGCAGCAACGGCACCGACCACGGCGCCGCGGGTCTGATGATGGTGCTCGGCGGAGGGGTGCGCGGCGGGTTGTACGGCACGGCGGCGACGCTGTCGCCCGGGCATCCGACGCTCGAGAACAACTCCGGTGACGTGCGCTACGAGACCGACTTCCGATCGGTCTACGCGCGGCTGCTCGACGACTGGCTGGGCGTGAACTCGGTCCCCATTCTGAACGGCGACTTCAACGCCGGCGCGCCGGCCATCTTCTAGGTCTCCCCATATGAAGAGCCTGTATCGACGTCTGTATCAACTGAGCGTGCTGTCGTTCGTGATGTGGGGCCTCGCGGCGCCGGCGCTCGCCCAGTCACAGGGGACGCCCGCGGGCACGCAGCCCACGTCGTATCCCTTCGTGACGTTCGGCGTCGATTCCTTCCTGCAGTACTCCGCCGAGCTGCACGAGCAGGACGGCTACAACGCCTTCGACGTCACGCGCGGCTATCTGAACATCAAGGCGCAGCTCTCGGAGAAGGTCAGCTTCCGCTTCACGCCGGACGTGCGGCCCACCACCGACGCCAACCTGGATCGGAACCTGGCGCTGCGCCTCGAGTACGCCGCGCTCGACGTGCAGGTGAGCGACAACGTGAAAGTGATGTTCGGCCAGCACGAGACGCCGTGGCTCACCTTCGAGGAGTCGGTCAATCGCTACCGGGTGATCGGTCCGTTCTTCTCGGAGCGCCTGGGCCTGATTCCGGGCCCGACCGATCTCGGCGCCAGCATCAAGGCCACGCGCGGCCGCACCGAAGTGCACGCCGGCGTCTACAACGGCGAGGGCTACGGGCAGGCCGAGCTCGATCGCTACAAGGCCATTGATGGCCGCGCCACGTTTCGCCCGTTCGATCCGGAGACCGAGTTGGGCAACGTGACGATCTCTGGCTTCTATCAGTACGGGTGGTACGCGCGCGACCGGCCGCGCAACGTCGCGATCGCGATGGGGAGTTACGAGAGCACCCACGTCCTGGCCACGGCGCAGTACCTCCAGGCCACGGACAACCCGTTCGTCGCCGTGGACGTGCAGCGAAAGGGGCTGTCGTTCTTCGGCGAAGGCCGTCAGGGCCCCACGGGCTGGGCCGGGGTTGCCGGCCTGGACTTCTTCGACCCGGACGCGGACAACGAGTCCGACTCGCGACGCCGCCTCCTGTTCGGCGGCGCGCACTGGAGTCAGGTGGGCGGCGGACGGCTCGGCATCGTGGTCACGCTGGAGCAGCACTTCCAGACGTCCAACTCGGAGCTGCTGGGACGGCGCCTGCTCGCGCAGACGCAGGTCGCGTTCTAGCGAGCGCCCCGCGGCTCGCGCTTCGAGTTCGCCAGCCACCCGTTCTGGAGGTAGAAGGCCTTCCACGCCTCCGCCAGGTTGAGCGCGTCGGTCATGGCCTCGATCGACGCCGCTCGCGCGACGCGCGACTGCGCGCCATCGCTCGTCGAGGCGCATCGCACCTCCAGCCCCTTCGCGCCGCGAACGAGCTCGCACGTGACGATGTCGCCCTCCGGGCTCTGGAGCGTCCAGTAGCGAAGCAGCGCCTCTGCGTCCATGTGGAGCGCGGATGTTAACGGAACGGGCGTCGCGCGGTCTGTCACCGAACGACCAAACGGCCGCAAGTGACTCGCCGCGCGTCGCATCGACGCTGCGTTGTGTGGGCCTATTGCATGGCGTGGGCGTCGATGTAGTCGGCGATCGCCTCACCCATGGCACTGCTGATCGCCACCGTGCTCGGGTAGTGCATGCCGCCCCACACGCGCGCGTTGTTTCCATCCGCGCGCGCGTCCGTGATGCTGTGATACGTGCGGCTGGGCAGCCCCGCCGTCGTCACGGTGAACGTCTGTTGCGGCGCGAAGTACATCAGCAGCACCCGTGACGCCGCACCGTTGAGGCTCGGGTGCCCTGCCGGGTATTCCGGATGCGCCGGCGTGGTGATGAGCGGCTGCCACGTCGCGTCGGGCGCCGTGCCGGGATTGCCGTCGGTGTCCGCCAGCGTGATCGCCGTGAGCGGCCGCCATGTCACTTCGTGCGGCAGCGAGCCGTAGAAACGCTTGCCGGTGAAGGCGGTGAACGCCGAGTCGGCCATCGCCAGGTTCAGGAGTGCGAACAGCCGGGCGGTGTCGAACGAGGACAGGCGGTTGGCGCGCGCGCTCTGGTTGGCGGCCTGGTTCCAGTGCACGCTGGCGTTCCCCTCCCAGAACGGCGCCAGCGCCGTCTGGTCGTCGGTGCGCGTCGAGCCCGTCTTGCGCCCGAGCGTCTGGACGGCGTTGAAGTCGTCCGCGTACGTCGTGCTGATCAGCGTCCGCGGTGACGGTGGTCTGAACTGGGTGTTGGACTCCAGGACGAACATCGACGTGAACGCCAGCGGTTGGCTGCTCATCGAGCTGAACGCCGGCGGCGTGGGCCGCCACTGCCCGACGGCCTCGCCGCCCCTGAACGCCGGGTAGCTCCCGCTGAACCCGTCGTTCGCGCGCCACGCCAGCACGGCCTGCGCCACCTCCGCGCCCCACGCCAGCCCCCGCTCGGTCCGCTTCAGACACGATTCGCGTCCGCGAAGACTGCGCGGGCCGTCGCAGTGGGCGGAGAGCGCCGCCACCGCATCCGCGTAGTGCCCCTCGAGCGTCGCCTGCGTCTGCGGTGACGGGAACAGGCCGGCGAGCGCCGTGTAGGCGGCCCCGACCACTGCCGCCCGGGGCGCGGCGCCGCGCGGCGCCCTGGTGTGGACGAAGACCGGCGTGAAGCGCCGGTCGATGCCGTTGTAGGCATCGAAGATCGCCGTGTGCATGATGGCCCCGAGCCGCGGGCTCGCGGAGTTGGCCGTGTTGGTGGCGATGAGCGTGTCGATGAAGATCTGATTCCAGTCCAGGATCGCTGACGCGATCCCGCTCGTCGCGCGACCCCGGCTCTCCGTCGCCGAGACGGTCCACCCCGCGATAGCCAGCCCGGCCGTGACGCTCACGGCCACGATGACGCTCCGAAACATCTTCTGCATGACGTGTCCCTCCGCCGGACGGCCCGCAGGGGCCGCCGGTACGCGGGAATGCGGAAACAGGGGGCACCAGGGTGAACATGTGCAAAAACATTCCGGAAAGGTCCCGGCGCGGCGCCGGCCCGCGGCAGGAGAGTGTGGGATACTGCCGGCAATCGAGAGGGTCTTGGAGACATCGTCACGCGGGCCGGTCACCGAGCTGCTGCGGGCGTGGGGCGACGGCGATGACGCCGCGGTGGAGCAGCTGGCACCCCTGGTGGAGGCGGAGTTGCGGCGTCTGGCTCGCGGCTACATGCGGCGCGAGCGGCGCGGGCACACCCTGCAGACCACGGCGCTCGTGAACGAAGCCTTTCTCCGCCTGACGGACGCCCGGCAGGTCCGGTGGCAGGACCGCGCGCACTTCCTCGGCATTTCCGCACAGCTGATGCGCCGCGTGCTGGTCGATCACGCGCGGTCACGCGCGGCCGGCAAGCGCGGCGGCGCTGCCCATCGCGTGACGCTGGACGAAGGTCTGGCGGTCTCCGCATCGCCGCCGCCGTCAGTGGACGTGCTCGCGCTGGATCGTGCCCTGGCGGCGCTCTCGGCCGCCGACGCGCGAAAAGGGCGGGTCGTCGAGCTGCGCTTCTTCGGCGGCTTGAGCGTCGAGGAGACGGCCGAGGTGCTGCACGTCTCGACCGACACCATCAAGCGCGACTGGCGCCTGGCCAAGCTCTGGCTGCTGCGCGAGCTCGAAGGCGAATCCCGGTGACCGACCCCGAGCGCCGGCGGCGGATCGAAGACCTGTGCGAGGCGGCGCTCGCGCGCGCCGCTGGTGAGCGCGAGGCGTTCCTGGCGGAAGCGTGCGGTGGCGACGGCGCGCTCCGTCGAGAGGTCGATGCGCTGCTGGCGCACGCGCCTGCCGCCGAGGCGTTCCTCGAAGCGCCGCTCGGCGAGCTGGCGGCGCTCGTCCTGGCCGGGGAGGCGCCGGCGTCGCTCGAGGGGCGGCCGTTTGGTTCGTACGAGATGCTGTCGCTCATCGGCGCCGGCGGGATGGGCGAGGTGTATCGGGCCCGCGACACGAAACTGGGCCGCGACGTCGCCATCAAGGTGGTCGCGCGCGAGTTCGTCTCGGATCCGGAGCAGGTCGCGCGCGTCGAACGCGAGGCGCGGGTGCTGGCCACCCTGAACCACCCGCACATCGGCGCGATCTACGGCCTCGAGGACGCCGGAGGCGTCCGCGGGCTCGTGCTGGAGCTCGTCGAGGGCGCCACGCTGGCCGAGCGTCTCGTGTCGGGCCCGCTGCCGATCCCGGAGGCGCTCGCCGTCGCCCGCCAGATCGCCGAGGCGCTCGAAGCGGCGCACGAGAGCGGCATCGTGCACCGCGATCTCAAACCGGCCAACATCACGATCACGCCGGCCGGCGTCGTGAAGGTGCTCGACTTCGGCCTCGCCAAGGTGTTTGCGCCCGACGGTGCCGGCGGCGCCGCGCCGCCGCGTGCCTCGATCGCCCTCGAGGACACCGGCACGACGGTGATTGCGGGCACGGCCGCCTACATGAGCCCCGAGCAGGCCCGGGGCAAAGCAGTGGACAAGCGCACGGACATCTGGGCGTTCGGCTGTGTGCTGTACGAGATCTTGACGGCGCGGCCGGCGTTTCCCGGCGAGACGACCTCCGACACGATCGCGGCGATCCTCGAGCACGAGCCCGAGTGGAGTGGCCTGCCCCCCGACACGCCGCCGCGCATCCGTCAGCTGATCCAGCGCTGCCTCGAAAAGGACGCCAGGCGCCGCGTTCGGGACATTGGCGACGCGCGTCTCGAAATCGAGGAAGCGCTCGACCGTCGCGCGCAGGCGACACCCGCTCGCGCCAGGCTGGCTCCGTGGGGCGTGGCCGCGGCGGCCCTGCTCGCCGCCGGCGGCGCCGCGGCGTGGCAACTGCAGCGGTCGGAGTACTTCTGGCGGAATCCGCTCGACGGTGCGAAGGTCACGCGGTTGACCGACTTCGAGGGCGCCGAACAGCACGCCGCCATTTCGCGTGACGGCAAGTTCGTCGCGTTTCTCGCGGACCGCGCTGGCGCCTGGGACGCGTGGGTGAGTCAGATTGGGACGGGAGACTTTCACAACCTTACCAACGGCAGCGTGCACGAGCTGCGGAATCCCGCCACCCGCACCGTGGGCTTCTCGCCGGACGGGTCGTTCGTCAGCCTATGGACTCGCGTGCCGGATCCGGCCAGGGGCGGTCTGGTCGACGCCGGGTGGGCGATCCCTACGATGGGCGGGCCGCTTCGGCCCTACTTGAGGGGGGTGTCCGAGCTCGACTGGTCGCCCGACGGCCGGCGTCTCGTGTACCACCCGGCCGAGCCCGGCGATCCGACGTTCGTCACCGAGCCAGGCGAGAAAGTGGGACGGCAGATCTACGTGGCGCGCCCGGGCGTGCATTGCCACTTTCAGGTGTGGTCGCCCGACGGCGCGTTCATCTACTTCGTGCAGGGCTTTCCGCTCGAGGAAAGCGACGTGTGGCGCATCCGCCCGGCCGGCGGCGAGCCCGAGCGACTGACCTTCCACAATTCGCGCGTGACGTTTCCCACGCTGCTCGACAGCCGGACGCTGCTCTACCTCGCCACCGACGACGACGGATCCGGCCCGTGGATCTACGCGATGGACGTCGAACGCCGCGTGCCCCATCGCATCAGCACCGGCGTCGAGGAGTACATGTCGCTTGGCGCCAGTACCGACGGCCGCCGGCTCGTCGCCACCGTGTCACGCTCGAAGGCGGGCCTGTGGCGAGTGCCCATCGCCGACGGTGTCGTCCCCGAATCCGAGGCCACGCCACTCGCGCTTCCGACCGCGAGCGGGTTGTCGCCCCGTCTCGGGCCCGGGTTCCTGGTCTACCGCGCGCCGAAGGCCGGCACGGATGGCCTGTGGAAGCTGGCCGATGGGGGCGAGAAGACCGAGCTCTGGAACGGTCTCGACGGGCGGGTGCTCGGCGGGCCGGCCATTGCGCCGGACGGGCAGCGTCTCGCGTTTCTGGTGCAACGGCGCGGACGGACGCAGCTGTACGTGGCGAACGCCGACGGCAGCCGCCCGCGGCGGGTTGCCGAGGAGCTCGACGTGCGAGGCGCCCCGGCCTGGTCGCCGGATGGGCAGTGGCTGGCCGTGGCCGCGGTTCGCGATCGCGAGCCGCACCTGTTCAAGATTCCCGTCGCGGGCGGAGCGCCGGTGCGGCTGGTCGGCGAGTACGCCACCGATCCGATCTGGTCGCCGCGAGGAACGTTTCTCGTCTACTCGGGCGCGGACGTGGGCACGACGTTTCCGGTCAAAGCCGTCAACGCCGACGGCACACCACACGATCTGCCGCCGCTGATCCTGACGCGCGGCGCCAGGCGCCTGGCCTTCATCGGCGGCGAGGACGCCCTCGTCGTCCTGAAAGGAGACATCTCGCACAAGGAGTTCTGGCGCGTCGATCTCGTGACTGGCCGGGAACGGCCACTGACCAATCTCGGCCGCGAGTTCACCATCGGCGACTTCGACGTCTCCAAGGACGGCCGCGAAATCGTCTTCGACCGGGCACGAGAGGAATCGGACATCGTGCTCTTCGAGCGCCCCGATCGCTGACGTGACGGTACCTTCCCGCTACGACGTCATCGTGATCGGCGCCGGGCACAACGGCCTGGTGGCGGCTGCGTATCTGGCCGGCGCCGGCCGCAAGGTGCTCGTGCTCGAACGGCGCGAGCTGGTGGGCGGCTGCGTCGTCACCGAGGAGCCGTGGCCGGGGTTCAAGGTCTCGACCGCGAGCTATGTCAACAGCCTGTTCCGCCCCGAGATCGTCCGCGACCTCGAGCTCCAGCGTCACGGGTTCGCGATGATCCCGCGCAGCCCCTCGAGCTTCACGCCCCTGCCGGACGGCCGCTCGCTGCTGATGGGCCCCGACAAGGCGATGACCGCCCGCGAAGTGGGGAAGTTCTCCGAGCGCGACGCGGCGAACCTCCCGCGCTTCGAGGCCATGCTCGAACGCATCGCGGCCCTCGTGGAGCCGACGCTGCTCGAGACGCCGCCCGATCCCTGGTCGGCGGCGCCGCGGAACCTGCTGAAGCTCGCCCGGCTGGCGTGGAGCTTCCGGGCCCTCGGCCGCGACGGCCGCGGCGCGGTGGAAATCCTGACCGGCGCGGCCAATCCCATCCTCGACCGCTGGTTCGAATCCGAGGTGCTCAAGACGACGCTCTCGACCGACGCGATCATCGGCGCCTTCGCCACGCCGTCGATGCCCGGGACGGCCTACGTGCTGTTTCATCACGTGATGGGCGAGTGCGACGGCGTTCGCGGCGTGTGGGGCTACGTGCGCGGCGGCATGGGCGCGCTGTCGAACGCGATCGCCGCGGCCGCGCGGGCGCGCGGCGTCGAGATCACGGTGAACGCGGGAGTGGCGCGCATCCTCGTCGAGCACGGGCGTGCGGCCGGCGTCGTCCTCGCGAACGGCGACGAGTACCGCGCGCCGCGGGTGGTGTCCAACCTCGACGCCCACGCCACGTTCCTCCGTCTCGTGGACACGAAGGATCTGCCGGACGACTTCGTGGAGTCGGTACGGCATCTCGACTACGCGAGCGCCAGCTGCAAGATCAACCTCGCGTTGTCGGAAGCGCCGGCCTTCACGTCGCGGCCCGGGAGCGGCGTCGGCCCGCAGCATCACGGCACGATCCACATCTGTCCGGACCGGACCTACATCGAGAAGGCGTACGACCGCGCGAAGTACGGCTACATCTCCGAGCATCCGGTCATCGAGGCCACGCTGCCGAGCGCGCTCGACGCCACGCTGGCGCCGCCCGGCCAGCACGTGATGTCGATGTTCACGCAGTACTTTCCGTACGCGCTCGCGCCGGACGCGGGCACGCTCGAGGAGAACAAGCGGCGCTACGCCGAGCGGTGCATCGACATCATGACGGACTACGCGCCCAACTTCCGGCGATCGGTGCTGCACTGCCAGGTGCTGGCGCCGGCCGATCTCGAGGTCACGTTCGGGCTGACCGGCGGCAACATCATGCAGGGTGCGATGTCGCCGTCGAGCCTCTTCTTCATGCGGCCGCTACCCGGCTACGCCGACTATCGCACGCCGATCGGCGGGCTCTATCTGTGCGGCGCGGCCACGCATCCCGGCGGCGGCGTGATGGGCGCGTGCGGCTACAACGCCGCTCGCGAGATCCTGCGCGAGCGGACCTAGGGCAGAGTAGGCGGAGTGGGCTGAGTGAGCGGAGTGGGGAGAGCTTCTACTCTGCCTACTCCGCCCACTCTGCCTACTCTGCCGAACGACGGCCTGTTCGTCAGCGCGACCAGGCCGTCCTCGAAAGGGGATCGATCGCCGAACAGCCGGTCCAGGCGCAGGACCAGGCGCGTGCCCGCCGCGATTTCGTGGGCGGCTCCCGGCGCGAGAGCGGCAATCTCCGGAACGTCGGGACGGGGCAGCACGAGGACCGCGTCGCCGGGGGCGCGAAGAAACCCGGCGGCGGCCTCGGCACTCGTCAACAGATCCACGCGCTGTCGCGTGTAGTGGACGAGGCCCGCGGAGACCACGCCGTACTGCCCCATACGCGACGCAGGCGCGGCGGTGGCGGTGATGCGCGCGGCCAGCTGCGGCACGGTCTGCAGGCCGGCGAGCCCCGGTACGACGACGAGCGCCGCATAGGCCGCCGTGATGGCGCTGGTCGTCGCCAGCGCCACGCCGGCAGCGATCGGGCCGCCGCGCCGTCCAGACACGGCAATCGCGATCGCGCCGAGCGCCAGCAGCGCCGGCAGGAGCACCGCTGGCAGGGTCATGGCCGGGTCGGGCGCGCGGCGGAGGAGCGCCCAGGCCAACACGCCCGCGGCCGGCAGCAGGATCAGCACCACCGACGTCGCGGCGCGCCACAGCCCGCGCGACGCTTCGGTTCTCGCGACCCGCTCGATGAAGAGGCCCGTCAGAAGCGCGGCGGCCGGATGCGATGGCAGCAGGTAGTGCGGCACCTTGGCCTTCGACAGCGTGAAGAGCGCGATGACACCCGCGAACCACACCAGCGCCAGCGACACGCCGCGGCGCGTGTCCGGTTCCAGCCTGTCGCGTACGAGGGCCAGCCACACCAGCGCCGCGAGAAAGAACGGCGTCCACGGCAGCAGATCGGCGGGCCACACGTCCACGTAGTAGAACAGCCCTCGCGACCCTCCGACCTGGCCGCGGACGCGCGCCACCACCTCGCTCAGGACGATCACGTCCAGGAAACGGCGTCCATGCGTAACCGTCATGTAGATCGGCCAGGGCGCCGCGATGGCGAGCGCGATCATCGAGCCGGGAAGGAGGCGCATCCTCCGCAGGCCGGACCACTCGCGCCTCAACACGTAGAACGCCACCCAGATCGCCACCGGGATGATGGCGACCGGCCCTTTGGTCATCGCGGCCAAACCCACCGCCACCCACGCCACGACCCACGCGGACGGGGACTCTGCGCGAAGGAACGCGTACAAGGCCAGCAGTTCGAAGAACAGCGCCGGCACGTCGGTCAACCCCTGGTGCGCGAACATGACAAAGCGAAACGACGTGGCGAGCACGAGCGCGGCCAGCCATGCGGCGGTCGCGCCGAACAGGCGCGCGCCGATCAACCAGGTGAGCACCACGCACCCGCTCGCCGAGAGGGCCGCCGGGAGACGGGCGGCCAGCTCGGTCGAGCCGAGCGCGGCCACGAACGGCAGCTGCATCCAGTAGAAGAGGATCGGCTTCTCGAACCGCGGCTCGCCGTTGTACCAGGGCGTCAGGATGTCGCCGCGCTCGATCATCAGACGCGTGGCCTCCGCATACCGGGCTTCGTCCGGCTCCCAGAGCGCAGCGCGGCCAAGCCCTGCGAAGAGCGTCAGGGCGCAGACACCGGCGACGGCAAGCGGGCGAACGGTGCGAATGGCACCAGTATGCAAACTCGGCTGCGGAATTGCGGCGCATATAATCCAGAGTCCTGATGCGTCTCCAGCCGGGAGCCTTCGTCGGTCCCTACCAGATCACGGTACACCTCGGGTCCGGCGGGATGGGCGACGTGTACCGGGCGCGCGATCCCAAGCTGCAGCGCGATGTCGCCATCAAGGTGCTGCCCGAGGCGTTTGCCGCCGATCCCGATCGTCTGGCGCGGTTCGAGCGGGAGGCGCTGGCCGTGGCCGCGCTCTCGCACCCCGGCATCCTCTCGATTCACGACTTCGGCAAGGCGAACGGGCAGACCTATGCGGTGATGGAGCTGCTCGAGGGCGAGACGCTGCGCCAGCGTCTCGAATCGAGTCCCATTCCCGCCCGCCGCGCCATCGACATCGCCGCCCAGGTGGCCCGCGCGCTCGCGGCCGCGCACGGCAAGGGCATCGTGCACCGCGACATCAAGCCGGAGAACCTGTTCCTCACGGCCGACGGCCGCGTGAAGGTGCTGGACTTCGGCCTGGCGCGCGTCGAGCCGGCGCTGGGGGCGGGGGAGACGGCGGCGTCCACGGCGACGCGGCTCGATACCGCGGCGGGCGTCGTGCTGGGCACGGTGGGCTACATGTCGCCCGAGCAGGTGCGCGGCGGCGCCGTCGATCACCGGTCCGACATCTTCGCCCTGGGCGTGGTGCTCTACGAGCTGCTGGCGGGCTCGCGGCCGTTCCGCGGTGACAGCGCCGTGGAGACGATGAATGCCATCCTCACGCAGGATCCGCCGCCGCTCACGGTTGCCGAGGCGTCGCTGGGTCCAGCACTCACCGGCCTTGTCGAGCACTGCCTCGAGAAGGAGACGGGCGCGCGGTTCCAGTCGGCGCAGGATCTGGCGTTCAACCTCGAGGCGCTGCGCGGGCGCAGCGATCGCGCGAGCGGGCCGGTGGAGGCGCAGCCCGGCGTGCCATCGCCACGCAACCGCGCGCTCATCCCGCTGGTGGCGGTGGCCGCGACGATGCTCGTGGCTGGTGCTGTTGTCGGCGCCCGGTGGTGGGGTGGCGGGTCCGCCAACGCCCCGCCGTCGTACCTGCGCCTGACCTACGACACCGGTACGATCTGGAACGCGCGGTTCACGCCGGACGGCCAGAACGTGGTCTTCGCAGGCGCCTGGAACGGCGGGCCGATTCGTGCGTTCCTGTCGCGCACGGACCGCGTGGGCGCCACGGCGCTCAGCCTGCCCGATGCGTCGGTCTTCTCGGTCTCCAGGACGGGCGAGCTGGCCGTCTCGCTCGCCCACGCCTACGACGGCTGGATGGGCGAGGGCACGCTGGCCAGGGCGGCGTTGCTCTCGGGCGCGCCTCGCGCCTTGGTGGAGCACGTCCGCGAAGCCGAATGGACGCCGGACGGGGCCGACCTCGCGATCGTGCGGCGCCTGAACGGCCTCGAGCGCCTGGAGTTCCCGATCGGGACCGTGCTCTACCAGACCAACGGCTACATCTCGCACATCCGCTTCTCGCACGACGGCCAGCGCATCGCGTTCGTCGACCATCCGCTCTACAGCGACGACAACGGCGATATCGCCGTGGTGGATCGCGCCGGCACGAAGACGACGCTGGCCAGCGGCTATCAGGGCGCTCGCGGCGTGGCGTGGTCCCGCGACGATCGCGAGGTGTGGTACACCGCGGCGGCACAGGCGCCGAGCTCCGGCGTCGAGCTCCGGGCCGCGACCCTGGACGGGCGCCGCCGCACCGTGCAGACCCTGCCGACCGACTGGCGGATCATGGACATCGCCGCCGACGGCCGCGTGCTGATCTCGGGCGAGATCGTCCAGCGGCAGATCGAGCTGTGGCGCGACGGCGAGGCCCAGCCGCGAGACTTCACGCTGTTCGATCAGTCGCTCGGCGGTGCGCTGTCGAGCGACGGCATGTCGGCGCTCATCGCCGATCAGGGCAGCCAGACGGGCGCCACCTACGCCACGTTTCTCCGTCGCGCGGATCAGCAGGAGGCCGTGCGTCTGGGCGAGGGGCAGTCGGTGGATTTCTCGAGCGACGGGCAGTGGGCCCTGTCGATCATCTACGGCCCGCCGTCGCGCATCGTCCTGCTGCCGGTCGGCGCGGGCAGGACGGTGGAGCTCCCGAACCCGAACAAGCTGACGATTCAAGCGGCGGCGTTCGTGCCGGGCCGCCGACAGGTCGTGTTCGTGGCCGGCGAGGGGCGCGACCAGAACATCGGCTACGTGCAGGACATCGACACCGGCACGACCCGCCCGTTCACCAGCAAGGGGATCACGCCCGCGTCGTATAACACGGTGCCCATTTCGCCCGATGGCGCGCGGGTGTGGCTGGAAGGGCCGGACGGACGGTCGTATCTCTATCCGATTGCCGGCGGGACGCCGGCGCCACTGCCGGGTGTGGAACCGGGCGAGCGCGTGATCCGCTGGACCGCGGACAGCACGGGGATCTTCGTGAGCAACCTGCGTGGCGTGCCGCAGCGCATCGCCCGCGTGGACGTGGCCACGGGAGGCCGCACACCGGTCAAAGAACTGTCTCCGTCGCAGACGTCCGGTATCCGTCGCACGGAGATTTCGATGACGCCCGACGGGCGCAGTGTCCTCTTCAGCTACTCGCGGCTCCTCTCGAGCCTCTACGTCGTCACCGGCCTGAAGTAGGGCCGCCTTCAGACGGCCGGACGAGCTTTGACTTCGCCGCGGCCATGCTACGTTCCCGCATGCGCTTCGCGGTTGCAATTCTCATCTCGAGCCTGATCGCGGCCACGCCGCTCGCGCTCGCCCCCGCCTCGATCGAACACGGCAGCCTGGTGATTGCGCTGCCCGTGGCGCCGGGCTGGGTGGTGTGTGGCGACAAGCGCAAGATGAGCAACCTCGTCGATCCCACCGAGGACGAAGTGAAGGTGTTCGAGCTCGCCCCGGGGGTGGTCGCGGCGGCCACCGGCCTGCGGCGCGTCATCGAGGGCGAGACGCTGTTCGACGTCGTCGAGCGCGTCAAGGCGTTCGCGCGCACACGGCCGTTCGATGGGCGCGACGACTATGCCGAGGCGCTGGCCAAGGCGCTCGGCGCCGACTTCGCGCGTCTGGTGCCCGAGCGCGTCTGGCCGCAGGTGGAGCAGCAGGAGCGCGCGGCGCGAAGCGCCTTTACCGTCGCGCTGTTCTGGGTCACGAAGGCGGGGCTGCCGCGCTGGGCCGACGTGAACTATCACCTCGTGGCCGGTCCACGCTACACCAGCCGCTCGACCAACGACGTGCTCGCCACCAGCAACAAGTTGCGGCCGGTGATCCTCGGCAACCTCGTGCTGATCGACGAGCTGCAGCACGGTGTGCAGCCGGCGTTCGGCGAGGCGCGGCGCGACCCCGAGATTCGCCGCTTCCTCATTTCGCCGTATGCGTGGCGCGAGCGCATGGTGGGGGAGGCCGAGCGCTTCGGCCGGCGCATCATCGAGCTGACCAGCGCACGTCTGGGCGAGCTGCAGAAAAAGCCGTCGGACGTCGGCCCGAGCGCCGACTGCCTGCGCGTGGGCTGACCGCTAGTTCTCGGACGGCCGCTCGATCGAGTCCACGACGAACACCGGCATCTTCATCTTCTCGGGCTGAAACCTGAGCCCGAGCTGTTCCTGAATGGCGGTGATCGGTTCCGGCAGGTCGTCCGCCGGCGGATCGGCCCCGGGCCCGCGCGGCATGGCGTAGCGCACTGTGAGCGCGTAGTAGCCCTGGAGGCCGGTCCGGTTGATCACCTGCCCGCCCGCCAGTCCGCTGAGCGACGGCACCAGTTGATCCATCGTGATGCCGCCCGACACGATGAGCCCCGCTCCGAACGAGCCGCCGCACCGGGCTTCCGGAGGTTCCGGCGGCGGCGTCTGCGGCGACCGTGGCGGCACTGGCGCGGTGCAATCGAGCGCCGACGGCTTCAACTGTGGGCCCAGGCGTCCGTCGTTTCGCGCGAGCACGAGCGCGAAGACGGTGCGCTCGCGCTCCTCGACGTGGCCTTTCAGCTTCATGCGGTCTTCGAACACGCGGCGCATCATCGCGCCGCTCTGCTGCCGCGTCGCGCCCGGCGGCGGCTTTGCGGTGACGTCGTAGCGTTCGCGGTCGACCCACGCGGGATATCCCTCGACCTCGCGCGTCGGCACCGGAGACGCCGCGAGGATGATGGAGCGCATCGGACTGTTCTTCATGATGAAGGTGCCGTCCGGCAGCGTCTGCAGGCTGCCGCCGACGGCGTCAGCGGGACTGCGCTTGATCGAGACGACTTCGTACTCGGCCAGCGGGGCCTGCGCGGCGAGGAGTGAGCCGGTGAGGAGAAGCGAGCCGAGGACGAATGATGCGCGCCTCATGCGCGCCATGATGGCACGCGAGGCTCGGGGCGCAGTAGCCCCGGACTAGGGAACCAAGGCGGGTGGAACGTCGGGCGTGGCGTCGGGCAAGGGTTCGGGCGACGCTTCAGGAGATGCTTCGGGTGACGCCAGACCGCGCGCCACTTCGGGGCCGAGGAACCGGGCGAGATCGCCCTTCACACCGGCGCGTTTCCACACCTTGTCGTACAGCTGCGCGAGGACGTTCGGGCTAATCAGGCGCATGGCCACTTCGTTGGCCAGCTGTTCGGTTTGCAGGAAAGGATGATGCGTGAAGATCCACACATGGCCGAGCTCGTGGGCAACCGCCGCGGTGAGCTCGGCGTCGCTGAGCGTCTCCGCCCACCCGTCCTCGACCTTCAGCTCGAAGGTGTGCGCAGTGGGCTCCACCGACATCAGCAGGCGATTGGCAGGCACCATCGAGGCGTGCACAGCTTCGGCGATGCCAAGGCGCGCCGTCAGGTCATCGACGATCCGCTGAACGCGCGCCTGCTGAGCTGAAATCGGATCCGGTGCGACGGAGTTCTGCGCGATGACGCTCGTTGCGTTCGCGCAGCAGATCACTGCACTAGCGACGAGCACTCTCAGGGGGAAAGTTCTGAGGTGCATATAGTGGACCGTACGTGTTATCGGAGCAATTCTTCGGATACTTCAGGCTAGCATGACGCTCTGGAATTCACGATATGTAGAAAGTGCGCGACGGCGGCGATCGCGGGCGCCGGTAGGTAGAAAATTCCCCGAGTGATGGCGTGCATGCGGCCATTTCGATCGAATGTGGCGATCTCCAAGGATTTTCCCTGGCCACTCTCGTGGCACGCGACGTGCGCTACGCGAGACCGGAGGATTTCACCATGAGCAATTCGGTCAAGGGATGGATCGCCGCTGCTGCTATCGTCGCGTTCGTCGGGCTCCCGCTGGCTGCCAGCGCGGGGCAGGCTCCACCGGCGGGTGCGCCACCGGCTGCACAGGCTCAGGCGGCGTCCGCCTCGGGTGAGCTTGTCAAGGTCGATGCGACGGCGAAGTCAATCACCGTCAAGGCCGATGGCCGTGATCAGGAGTTCACGTTCAACGACCAGACGAAGATCACGGGCGCCCAGGGCGCCGCGGGTCTTGCGACCATGGAAGGCTCGCAGGTGACGGTCATGTATTCGAAGGACCGTGTGGCCAGCGAGATTCGCGTCACGCCGAAGAAGCAGTAACTCGCCGTCGTTCGTTCCGGCCTTGAAAGAGCCGGGTCGCCGTCGTGGCGATCCGGCTCTTTTTTCGCGCCGTCCTGCTCATCCGCGCCTCGGATATACTGCGCGCGTTTCAGGGGGTGGGATGGTGAGCACAGCTCTTCTGCGCCGTATCGCCGGCTCGACCACGGCGGCCGCGTTCGCGCTCGCGGCCGTGCTGCAGGTGCCCTCGTCGCGTGCCGCCGCACAGGCGGAGGACGCGCTCGACGTGGTCAAGGTGCGGAAGAACTTCTACATGATTGCGGGCGCCGGCGGGAATATCGGCGTCCAGATCGGCTCGGACGGCATCGTCCTGGTCAACGCCGGCACCGCCCAGGCGTCGGACCGTGTCCTGGCCGAGCTGAAGAAGCTCACCGACCTGCCCATCCGCTACATCATCAACGCCGATGCCGGCCGCGACTTCGTGGGCGGCAACGAGAAGCTGTCGAAGGCCGGGTTCACCATCTTCACCAATGCGCTCGGCAACACAGGCTTCGTCGGCTCGATGACCAATGGCGGCGCCGCCGCGATCCTGGCGCACGAGAGCGTGCTCGGCCGGATGACGAAGGAAAACTATCCGGCCGCGGCCGCGCCCACCGAAGCGTTCTATGCGCCGCGCAAGGCGCTCCGCATGAACGACGAAGGGATCGAAGTGCTGCATCAGCCGCGGGCGCACAGCGGCGCCGACAGCTTCGTGCTGTTCCGCGGGTCGGACGTGGTGGTGACCGGCGACGTGATGGACACCACGCGCTTCCCGGTGATCGACGTCGCCAACGGCGGCAGCATCAACGGCGAGATCGATGCGCTCAACCGGCTGATCGATCTCACGATTGCGCCGACGCCGTTCATCTACAAGGACGTGGGCACCTA
>DASRPM010000080.1:0-7813 GCA_035646375.1 Vicinamibacterales bacterium | reverse complement strand
CCGTTCCTCAAGCAGGGCATCGTCTACGCCGTCGGCCGTGACATCACCGATCGCAAGGCGGCCGAGGACGCGCAACGCCGCCATGCCGGTGAACTGGAGAGGGCGCGCGCACGCGCCGAGGCGGCCACCGTCGCCAAGGGCGAGTTTCTGGCCAACATGAGTCACGAGATCCGCACGCCGATGAACGCCATCCTCGGCATGACCGATCTCACGTTGCAGACGAAGCTCACGCCGCGTCAGCGCGAGTACCTGCGCACGGCACGGGAGTCGGCGGAAGCGCTGATGACGATCATCAACGACATCCTCGACGTCTCGAAGGTCGAGGCGCGCCGGCTCACGCTCGAGCACGTGCCGTTCGCCGTCCGCGACACCATCGAAGACAGCGTCAAGCTGCTGGCGCCGCGCGCGGTTCAGAAGGGGCTGGAGCTGTCGTGCCGCATCGCGCCGGATGTGCCGGCGACGCTCGCCGGCGATCCGGGACGGCTTCGTCAGATCCTGCTCAACCTCGTCGGCAACGCCCTCAAGTTCACGGACAAGGGCGAGGTCGGCGTCGAGGTCACCGTGTCGGAACAGAGCGACGACGAGGTGCTGGTCCGGTTCACGGTGCGAGACACGGGCATCGGAGTGCCCGAGGACAAGCGGTGGGAGATCTTCGGAGCGTTCGTTCAGGCCGACGCATCGACGACACGCCGATACGGCGGCACCGGCCTTGGTCTCACCATCTCGTCACAGCTCGTGGAGATGATGGGCGGTCGTCTCTGGCTCGACAGCGAGCCCGGAGTCGGCAGTCAGTTCCACTTCGTCGTGCGGCTCGCCGTCCCCGAGCACACCGACGCGATCGCGCCGCTCGCGTTCGACTTGCGGACGATCCGCGCGCTCGTCGTCGACGACAACGCGACCAACCGGCGGATCCTCGCCGAGATCCTCGAGAGCTGGCAGATGGCGGCGGTGGGCGTGGCCACGGCAGGCGAGGCACTCGAGGCGCTCCGGGGCGCGCATCACGCGGGGCGGCCGTTTCATCTCGTACTGACCGACGCGCTCATGCCGGAGGTCGATGGGTTTACGCTTGCCGCGCAGATCGCGGCCGACCCTGACATCAGCGCGGTGAAGATCGTGCTTCTGACGTCGGCGGGGTCAGCGGCACTCCAGGGGCGGCGTGCGTCGATGTTCGTGGCGATGTTGGTCAAGCCCGTCAAGCAATCGGAACTGCTCGATGCGATCGTGACGGCGTTCGCGGCCCCGGCCACGGCCGGCCGGCGCCGGCGTGCGACGCCTGCACGACGCTCCAAGCGAGCCGCGCGCGCCCTCCGAGTGCTGGTGGCCGAAGACAACCCGACGAACCAGACGCTCGTCTCGGCCCTGCTCGATCAACAGGGCCACCACGTGACGATCGTGAACAACGGGCGTCTCGCCGTGGAACGCCTGGCGCAGGAGCCGTTCGACCTGATTCTGATGGACGTGCAGATGCCGGAGATGAGCGGACTCGAGGCGACCGCCGCGATCCGCGAGGCCGAACGGCGCACCGGCGGTCATATCCCGATCGTGGCGCTCACCGCCCGCGCCATGACAGGCGACCGCGAACAGTGTCTGGCCGCCGGAATGGACGCCTACGTCCCGAAGCCGCTGCGAGCGGACGAACTGTTCGCGGCCATCGACGCGATCGCCGGGTCGCCTGCGCCTGGAGCGCCGTCGCCGGCGGTTCCGGCCCCGTCACCGGATCAGAAGACCGCCGGCTCGGTCGACCGCGCGGCGCTGCTGGCCGGTTTTGGCGGCCGCGGCGACCTCGTCAAGCAGGTGATCGACGTGTTTCTCACCGACGCGCCGGTCATGCTCGGCCGCCTCAACGAGGCCGTGCGGGCGTCGAACGCCGTGGAGGTGGCCGCAGCCGCTCACGCCATCGGGGGCTCGGCGGGGCTGTTCTCACAGGGCGAGGTGTACGCCGACGCACGCACGCTGGAACAGCGCGCACGCAGCGGCGATATCTCGGTGGCGAGTCGCGCGTGCCAGGACATCGAGCGAAGCGTGTCGCGGCTGATGACGGAGCTCGAAGGCATCCGCGACACGCTGTGAGCGGGCTTATGCTGATCGGCTAGCTGTTCAATTCCCCGGGTCGAGCGCGAGGATGGCGAACGCGGTCGCGGTATCGGACATGAACAGGCGCCGCCACGGCTCCCCCTTCTCGCCGCCGTGCTCGCGGTCGTAGTTGAGCGAATGCGCCAGCCACGCGCGCCCGGGAACGTCAGGCACGGCGACGGCGCGCTGGTTCGCCTCCAACCAGCGAAGGCCCTTGCGGATCGCGTCGTGACTGTGAGCCACGCCTGCCTGCTTCAACGTGTAGACCACCAGTCCGGTGGCGTAGCCGTCCGACTGAGTCACGAGCGACGCCTCGAGATCGCCAGGCGACTTCAGGGGTGGTGCGGTCTTGCTCCACTTCCACGGGCCCAGCGAGTGGAGGGACCAGCCGCCGTCGTCACGCTGTGCCCGGACGAGCTCGTCGATGAGCGCGCGGCGTTGCGCGTCCGTGACCACACCCTTCATGCGCGTCGAAGCGAGAAGCGCCCACGTGCGGTTGTAGAGGTGTTGTGACTGATAGTTGGCGGAGAGATAGGCGCGAAGGCGCGCGGCGCCAGCTGTGGGTGCCGTATCGGGCTGGCCCGGCGCGGTGCCCGCGGCGAACGCCGCAAACGTGGCCCCATGGTACGCGGCCTCGGTGGTTTCCCACGGCTCGAGTCCGAATTCGAGCCAGTCCCATCGCCCATCGGCTCGCTGTGTCTCCCACAACCGCGCGAGCGCCTTCTTTGTCGACGCGCTCGGCTCGCGCAGACGTCGCGCCGCGTCGGCGCTTGTCAGGATCACGGCATTCAGGACCGCCTCGGTTCCGCGCGACTCGATCTGCCGGCGCTCGTTGAAGTCATAGAGCACCTGGTGGGTGCTGTACGTCTCGACGCGGCGCGTCGTGTCGTCGATCAGTTTGGCTTCCTGGGCCGAGGGCGTGTCGACATGCATGACGCGGCGCAGGACAGGGCGTGAGAGTGCGTACGCCAGTCCCGCATGGCACGACACGCACGCCGTTTGCGAGTCTCCGGTTTTGAGCTTGGTGCCGTTGGCGAACCACAGGTCCATCCTCGCATCCAGATACGCGGCGGCTGCCGCCGGGTCCCACTTCGGGGAAGTGGCAATCGGGGGAACTGCCTGCTGCGCCGCAACGGTCGCACCAAATACGGTGGCCGCCACTGCGATGGCCAGTCTCATGACACGAGGATATCCCCAGGGGCCGAGGTGCGGCGGAACTAATTCCTTGGGAGGCACGTAGCGGCTCGTGTGACCGACTCACTCTTCCAGGACATCCGCTATGCGCTGCGGACCCTCCGGCGGGCGCCGCTCTTTGCCGCCACTGTCGTGGCGACCATGGGGCTGGGGCTCGGGCTGCTGGGCTCGGCCTTCACCATTCTCAACGCCTACCTGCTGAAGCCGATCAACCTGCCCAACCCATACGGGTTGTATTCCCTGAGCTGGGACACCGAGTCCACGCGCCGGCAGCAGTTCACCCTGGCGGAGTACGAGGCCTTGCTGCCCGAGGCCCGGCGCTACGCGTCGGTGGCGGCCGCTCACGACGTGAACGTCATGGTGCAGTCGGTGTCGATGACCGGCCTGCTCGTGACCGGCAACTACTTCGAGCTGCTCGGCGCCCGACCCGGGCTGGGACGACTCCTGCGGCCGGGCGACGCGGCGGCGCGCGGTGGGGCGCCGGTCGTCGTGCTCTCGCACAACGCGTGGAAGTCCCGCTTCGGATCGGACCCCACGATCGTGGGCCGGCAGATTGCGTTGGGACGGCAGCGGTTCGAGGTGGTTGGCGTCACGGAGCCCCAAGCGTATCTGTCGGGGCAGGAGCTCATGAGCTTCTGGGCGCCACTGACCATGGCCGGCGCGTTTCCAGGGGTCGATCCGTGGTCCGACCGGGACGCGCGGTCGCTCATCGTCGTCGGACGCCTGCGGCCCGATGCGACGGCCGCGTCGATGCGCGCGTGGTTCGACGTGTGGCTGCGCCAGCAGATCCCGCCAGACTCGGATGCCGCGCCGGTGACGGTGCGCGTCAACTCGCTCGCGACCCGTATCACGCTCGAAGGCGCGGTCTTGAGCCTGTTCGTGTTCATCATGTCGATGTTCGGGCTCGTGCTCCTGGTCGCGTCCGCCAACGTGACGAACCTGATGCTGGCGCGCGCCCTGGGGCGCCAGCCGGAGATAGCCGTGCGGCTGGCGCTTGGCGCGAGCCGGTGGCGCGTGGCGCGGCAATTGATCGTCGAGAGTCTCGTGCTGGCGATTCCCGCGGCCACGGCGGGGCTTGGCCTGATCGTGGTGACCGCCCGCGTCTTTCCGGCCGTGGTCGTCGCCACGTTTCCGCTCGACTTCGCGTCGGTCTCGGTCGAGAACATCCTGGTCCCGCTCGACCCCGATTGGCGCGTGATGGCTTTCCTCGCCGTGACGGCGGTCCTGTCGGCGGTGCTCATTACACTGGTCCCCGCGGGTCGGCTGGCCGCGACGCGCCTCGCGAGCGCGTCGCGCGGCGAGGCGTCGTCCGACGTGCGCGGCTCGCGTCTGCGATCGGGGCTGGTGGCCATGCAGATTGGCGCCTGCGCGCTGTTCCTCGTGGCCGCCGGAGGGCTCGTGGACGAGGCGTCGCGGCTCACGAACCCGCTTCCCAACATCAGCTACGACCGTGTGTCGTTGATTCGGATCGATCCGGCGGTGCGAAGCCGAATCGCCGACCGCCTGACATTCTCGAGAGCCGTCCAGGACCTCGCCTACACCTCGAAACCGCCGGGCCTGGGCCGCGGCCTGCCGGTGGCCAGGATGACGGCGACGGCCACGAACGTCGTCGCAAGTCTTGGCTATACGCTCGTGTCGCCCGGGTACTTTCCGTTGTTCGACATTCAGGTCGTGCGCGGCCGCGCGTTCACGTCCGCCGAAGCGGTGGCGGGGGCCGCAGTGGTGCTCGTCAGCCGGTCGACGGCGGCGGCGCTGTGGCCAGGGCTCGACCCGATCGGGCAGACCCTCGACCTTGCCAGCGTTGCTGACGGGCGATCCGACCACCGGCTGCCGCGCGGCACCGTGCGCGTCATCGGCGTGACGGAGGATGTGGCTTCCGGTGCGCTCACCGACGCGACACTCGATCCCACGTGCGTCTATTTCGCCGCCAACGGTCAGGCCACGCCGGACCTGACGATGCTCGTGCGGACGCCGGTCGACGACATCGGGGCCCTCACGTCGGCAGTCACGGCCGCCGTGCGGGACCTTGCGCCTGATACACCATTCACCGTGAGCCGGATGCGGTCGCTGCTGGGGGGCGCCGTCTGGATTTTTCAAGCCTTCTCGGTGGGCGCGTCGCTGCTCGGTTTCGTGGCCCTGCTCTTCGCGTACTCGGGGACGCATGCGGTCGTGTCGTTCCTGGTGGCACAGCGCCGGCGGGAGTTCGGCGTCCGCATGGCGCTCGGTGCCAGCACCGGACAAATCGTGTCGGGAATGATGCTCGAGACCGGCCGTGTCGCGGCGGTCGGCGTCGGCGCAGGGGCGGCGGTCGCGCTCGGCCTGGTCCGCCTGCTGAGCGGTACGAACCCGATCGTGCCGCATTACGGCGCGCGCCCGTTCGTGGTCGGAATCATGGTGGTCCTCGCCGCCACCGCTGTGGCCGCGCTCCTGCCGCTGCGACAGGCAGCGCGCATCGATCCCGCGCAGGCGCTTCGAACGGAGTAGCGGGCTCAGCGCCAGCCAAGCTCCGGGGCGACGAACTTCAGAACGCTCTCGATGGCGTGGGCGTTGTAGTCCACGCCCAGCTGGTTCGGCACGGTCAGCAGCAGCGTGTCGGCGGCGGCGATTGCCTCGTCCGCGGCGAGCTGCTTGACCAGCGCTTCGGGTTCGGCGGCGTACGACCGCCCGAAGATGGCGCGCGTGTGCTCGTCGATGTAGCCGATCTGATCCTGGTCGCGGCCGTCGCGGCCGAAGTAGGCGCGGTCGCGGTCGTCCACGAGCGCGAAGATGCTGCGGCTCACGGACACGCGCGGCTCGCGCTGGTGCCCGGCCTCCTTCCAGGCTTCCCTGTAGGCTTCGATCTGCTTCCGCTGCTGCACGTGCAGCGGCTCGCCGCTCTCGTCGTCCTTGAGGGTCGAGCTCTGGAGGTACATGCCCAGCTTCGCGGCCCACTTGGAGGTGGCGTTCGAGCTGGAGCCCCACCAGATCCGCTCGCGCAGGCCCTCGGAATGCGGCTCGACCCGTAGCAACCCGGGCGGATTGGGGAACATCGGCCGGGGGTTGGGTTTGGCGAACCCTTTCCCCTCGAGCACCTCGAGGAACACCTCGGCGTGGCGGCGGGCCATGTCGCCGTGGGTCTCGCCCTCCGCGGGCGCGTAGCCGAAATAGCGCCAGCCCTCGATCACCTGCTCCGGCGACCCGCGGCTGATGCCCAGCTGGAGCCGGCCGCCCGCGATGAGGTCCGCCGCGCCCGCATCCTCGACCATGTACAGCGGGTTCTCGTACCGCATGTCGATCACGGCCGTGCCGATCTCGATCTTGCTGGTGCGCGCGCCGACGGCCGCGAGCAGCGGAAAAGGGGAGCCGAGCTGGCGGGCGAAGTGGTGCACCCGGAAATAGGCGCCGTCGGCGCCCAACTCCTCGGCAGCCACGGCCAGCTCGATCGACTGGAGCAGCGAGTCCGCGGCCGTGCGCACCTGCGATTGGGGCGACGGCGTCCAGTGCCCGAACGATAGAAACCCGATCTTCTTCACCCGCGCATCCTCTCTCTCTCGAACCAAACCTCCATCGTACACGCCTCTGCGGGCTGCGTTACGATAGGCGCCTCAAAAACCTGCCATGGCCCAGAACAAGACGATCCCGACGGCGGTCAGTCCGTCAGCCTTCATCGATCAACTGAGCGACGAGCAGCGGCGCAAGGACTGCAAGGCGCTCGTGGCGCTGATGCGCGAGGCGACTGGTCATCCGCCGAAAATGTGGGGGACGGCTATCGTGGGCTTCGATCAGTATCGCTACAAGTACGCGAGCGGGCGCGAGGGCGACAGCATGATCACCGGCTTCTCGCCGCGCAAGCAGGAGCTGGTGCTCTATCTCGGCGAGAACATCCAGAACTCGGCGCTCATGGCCAAGCTGGGAAAACACAAGATCGGCCAGGGCTGCCTCTACATCAAGCGGCTGGACGACGTCGATCGGACGGTGTTGAAGAAGCTGATCGAGGAATCGATCGCCGTGATCCGAAAGCAGCACGGCGGTTGAAGCCGGGCGGTCAGACGTCGCGCAGAGCGTCTGTGGGGTTGATCCTGAGCGCGCGCCGGGCTGGCCCGATGGAGGCCAGCAGGCAGGCGGCCAGCATCACTGCGGCCGTCACCGCCAGGTACCCAGTGAAGAGAACCGTGTCTTCCCTGCCTCGACCAGTAGGTCCTCCTCCCGACGCCACGAACAGCAGCAGAAGGGCGCCTCCGGCGGCGACGCCACTCGTCATGAGCACGACGGCGCGGGTGAGGATGCCGGTGAGCACATGACGCGGGTTGGCCCCGAGCGCGGCGCGCAACCCGATCTCGCGCGTCTGTCGCGACACGGTCACGGACACCAGCGAGAAGATGCCCAGCGCCGACAGGAACAGGACGAGCGCGGTGACGCCCGCGAAGGCCGCGGCTTCCGTCGACAGAGTGTTGTCCCGCTCACGGATCAAGGTCTCGAGCGGCCGTGCTTCACGGATGTAGAGGGCGGCATCGACATCGGCCGCAATGACCGGAAGACGCGCGGCCAGCGTGGCCGGATTGCCGCG
>DASRPM010000079.1:0-11782 GCA_035646375.1 Vicinamibacterales bacterium | reverse complement strand
CTCGCCAGCCGGCTGGTGCACGTGTGCGACGTGTTCGATGCGCTCAGCACCACGCGTCCGTATCGCGAGGCGTGGCCGCTGGATAAAGTATTGAGCTATCTCGACGAGCGCGCGGGCACCGAGTTCGACCCTGATCTCGTGGCGACCTTCACCCGCATGATGCGCGCCGGCGCCGCGCAGGTCCGCGTGCTCAATGAAGAAAAGAGCACGACGTAGCCCTTTGGCCTCTAGCCGCTGGCCTCTCGCCTTTCGCTGCGCCGTATCAATCCTCGCATCAAGCGTTTCAATGATTTGTTGGCGGCAGCTTCGAGGAGAAGGGCACTCCAGTCGGTACTAGTGGAATGGTGAGTAGCAGTGCTCGGCTTGACCGGCTAACATCCAATGGAGCCGACACGCGGTGCGTCATGAAGCGCGCTCGGCTCATTTGGAGCGCCAGGCAGAAATCATGATGAGTCGAGTTAGGCGGTCTCTCTTGTTCCCGATCTTGGCCTCACTGGTCGTCACCGCGTGCGAACCTGGCCTTAGGCTTGAGCCCGTCGGGTGGACGCCAGCGGGAAACCTTCAATGGGAGGCGGAGTCAGACGGCGTTCGTTTTGTGGTGTCGTCGATGGGTGGCCTGGTTGGGAGCGAGTACGGCTCGTTCGAGCTCACCGTCCAGAACCGAACGTCTTCCCAATTTGTGGTCGACGAGGCGCTTCTCGAAACGAATGGGAAGATCTATAAGGCGGAAACGCCCCGGGAGGTTACGGAGAAGTGGCCGAGCGTGTCGCCCGGCGCGACCGAGCAAATCAGTCTGTTGTGGTCACTCGACGGCCCGCTCGATGAGGTGTTCGACGAAAGGGCTGCCCTGCGCGTCGCCTTTCATTTGGACGGCACCGAACACGACATTCGCATCGATTTCCGGCGGCGGGACTGAGCGCGGCCTAACCAGGCACGGCTGTTGCGAAGCGACCGGACATGTCTCGCGATTATCGAAAGCTCAGAGTCTTTGCCCTGGCAGATCCAGCTCGTCCTAGAGAGCTGCCGCGTTTCAATAGGCTTTCCCAACGCAGAACGATATGGGCTCCAGGCCCAGATCAGACGCGCCGCCGTCTCCGTGGCGGCGAACATCGTTGAAGGTTCTGCGCGCTACTCGACCCGCGAATGGCTCAATTTCCTCAACATCGCTGCCGGCTCCGCGACCCGGGCCTCTTACCTTGCCAATGTGGCGGGCCGAATCGGGTTGGTCGAGGAGCGAGAGGCCGCAAGCCTCGAGCACGGCTATTCGGAGCTCGCGGCGGGTCTTCGTGCCATGGGCCGCGCGCTCCGCGAAAGGACAACCCTAGAGGCCAAAGGCCAAAGGCCAGAGGCTAGAGGCACGGTAGCGCGGGTGGGGCGGCGTCCCATGCCATACTCACCGCGCCCTGCGTCGAGACCACCTCATCCCCGCCATCCTGCTGGCGATTGTTCTGGCGGATCCGCACTGCGTTTTCGCACAAAGCGGCGAGACACCTGACGTGCCGGCAGGAATGCCGCTCGTCGCCAACGCGCCGCCGGCGCCGGTGGCCCCCTCAATCATCTCGCGCGACGGCGAAGGCCGCGCCACCGTCCGCGCCGTCCGCGCCGCCGAGCCAAGGCGCATCGACGGGGTGCTCGACGAGGCGCACTACGAGCGCGTGCCGGGGATGTCGGGGTTCATCCAGATCGATCCGAAGCCAGGCGAGCCGGCGACCGAGCAGACCGAGGTGTGGCTGTCGTTCGACGACGACCACGTCTACGTGTCGGCCCGCATGCACGACAGCGACATGGAGCACCTGGTCGCCACGGAGATGCGGCGCGACAGCAGCGTCATCTTCCAGGGCAACGACATCATCTCGTTCATGCTCGACCCCTTCTACGATCGCCGCAACGGGCTGGTCTTCACGATCAACCCGATCGCCGGGCGGTCCGATTCGCAGGTCACGAACGAACGGCAGTTCATCCAGGACTGGAACCCGGTGTGGTCGGTGAAGACCGGCCGGTTCGAGGGCGGATGGACGATGGAAGCGGCCATCCCGTTCAAGTCGATCCGCTACGGCGAGGGCACGGGCCAGGTGTGGGGCTTCAACGTCATGCGCACCAAGCGATCGAAGAACGAGCGGTCGCTGCTGACCAAGGTGCCGCCGGGCCGCGGCGACGCCGCCCTCGCCCAGACCTCGTTTGCCGCGTCGGCGGTGGGGTTCGAGGCGCCGCCCGCGCGCCGCGCGCTCGACGTCAAGCCGTATGCGACGAGCAGCCTGACCACCAACCGCACGGTGTCGCCCGTGGTGTCCAACGATCCCACCGCCGCCGGCGGCGTGGACCTGAAGTACGCGGTCAGCAAGGGGCTGTCGGCCGACCTGACCCTCAACACCGACTTCGCGCAGGTGGAGGCCGACGAGCAGCAGGCCAACCTGACGCGTTTCAGCCTGTTCTTCCCGGAAAAGCGCGAGTTCTTCCTCGAGAACCAGGGCATGTTCTCGTTCGGCGGCGTGCAGTTGACCGGCAACCTCACCGGCATGCAGAACAACGATCAGGTGGCGCCGATCCTGTTCTACAGCCGCCGCATCGGCCTGAACGGCACGCGAGTGGTGCCGCTGCGCGCCGGCGGCCGGCTGACAGGGCGCGCGGGTGCCTACAGCCTTGGCATCGTGAGCACGCAGACCGGTGAAGAGGACGATGACCTCGTGGCTCCCGCACGGTCCACCAACTACTCGGTGGTGCGGCTCAAGCGCGACATCCTGCGCCGGAGCGCCGTCGGCCTCATCGTCACGAGCGTCAACCCGTCTGGCAGCGGCGCCTCCAACGCGGTCTACGGGCTCGACGGCACGTTCGCGTTCTTCGACAACGTCGCCATCAACACGTACTGGGCCAAGAGCGACACCCCCGGCCGCCACGGCAACGACACGAGCTACCGCGCGCAGTTCAACTACGACGCCGATCGGTACGGCGCACAGCTCGAACGGGTGACGGTAGGCGAGGACTTCAACCCGGGCCTCGGCTTCGTGCGGCGCGACGACATGCGCCGCACCTACGGCGTGCTCCGCTTCAGCCCGCGTCCGAATGGCGTCACGCGGATCCGCAAGCTCCGCTACCAGACCAATGCCGGCTTCATCGAGGACAACACCGGGCGCCTGGAGTCGCGTGCGCTCGAAGGCGAGTTTGCCGTCGAATTCCAGAGCGGCGATCAGTTCCAGGCCCGCTACGCGGACAACTACGAGTTCCTGTCGCAGCCGTTTCCCATTGCGACCGGCGTCACGTTGCCGGTCGGCGCCTACGATTTCAAGACCTACCGTCTGGGCTTCAACGTCGGCCGCCAGCGCCGGCTGTCGGGCAACGCGGCGGTCGAGTGGGGCCCCTTCTACAACGGGCAGCAGACGACGGTGACGTTGAACCAGTCGCGGGTGAGCGTGACCACGGCGCTCGCCATCGAGCCGACGTACACGCTGAACAAGGTGGAGCTCGATCAGGGCGACTTCACGAACAACCTGTTCGGATCGCGGGTCACCTACACCATGACCCCGCTGATGTTCGCGAGCGCGCTGATTCAGTACAACTCGTCCACCGGGTCGGTTTCGACCAACGCCCGGCTGCGGTGGGAATATCAGCCCGGCAGCGAGCTGTTTGTGGTGTACAACGAAGACAGGAACACCTCCGCGCTTGGCGTGCAGGGTCTCTCGACCCGATCCATCATCGTCAAGGTCAACCGGCTGTTCCGCTATTAAGAGCGGGCGGGGGTGCCGGAGGCGCATCGGGGAGTCATGGCGAAGTCGTGTCGTGTGTTCAAGTTCGGGGGATCCAGCGTGGCCGACGCCGCCTGTATGCGGCGGGTGGCGGACATCATCGAAGGGGAACCGGCGGGGCCGCTGGCGGTCGTCTTGTCGGCCTGCAAGGGCGTCACCGACGGCCTGCTGGACATGGTGTCGGCGGCGGAGCGGCAGGAGCCGACGGCCGCCGCGCTGGCCGACATCCGGCAGCGCCATGTCGGCATCGCCAACGAGATCTGCACGCCGGACGAGGTGAAGGCCTTCGCGGCGGAGTTCGATGCCGACGCCACTGACGTCGAGCGCCGCCTCCGCACCACCGCCGAAGCCAAGGCGGCGACTCAGGAAACGCGCGACGTGGTGGCGGGGTACGGGGAGTTGTGGTCCTCGCGGCTCTTCGCTCGCGGCCTGGCCTCACGCGGCAAGCGGGGCACCGTTCGCTGGCTGGACGCGCGCGACGTGGTCGAAGTGCAATGGGGGCCGCTCGGGCCGGCCGTCCAGTGGCCGGTGTCGCGCCAGCGCGCCGCCGCGCTCGTGCCTGCCGGTTCCGACGACACCCTGATCATTCCGGGCTTCATCGCCCGAACGCCCGATGGCGTGCAGACCACCCTCGGCCGCAACGGCTCCGACTTCTCGGCGTCGATCTTCGGCGACGTGCTGAACGCCTCGGAGATCCACATCTGGACCGACGTGGACGGCGTGCTCAGCGCCGATCCGCGCCGCGTGCCCGACGCCACCGTCATCGACTCGCTGTCGTACCACGAGGCGATGGAGCTGGCCTACTTCGGCGCCAAGGTGATCCACCCGCAGACGATGGCGCCGGCGGTCACGAAAGGCATCCCGATCTGGGTGCGTAACACCTTCGCGCCCGGGCACCCCGGCACGCTCATCTGCGCCGCACCGGAGTCCACGCACGCGGTGAAGGGCATCACCAGCATCGACGCCGTGGCGCTGGTGAACGTGGAGGGCGCCGGGATGATCGGCGTGCCCGGCACCGCGCAGCGGCTCTTCGGCGCGCTGCGCGAAGACGGCATCTCGGTGATCCTGATCTCGCAGGGCAGCTCCGAGCACTCGATCTGCTTCGCGGTGCCCGAAAAGGACGCCGAGCGGACGGCGCAGACGGTGCGGCGCGCGTTTGCCGTGGAGCTGCGCGACGGCCAGATTCAGGACGTGGAGGCGCTGACCGGCCACAGCATCCTGAGCGTGGTGGGCGACGGAATGGCCGGCACGCCCGGCATTGCCGCGGACGTCTTCGGCGCGCTCGCCGGCGCCGGCGTCAACGTGCGCGCCATCGCGCAGGGCTCGTCGGAGCGCAACATCTCGGTGGTGATCGATGCGCGCCAGACGACGCGGGCGCTGCGGTCGGTGCACGCCCGCTTCTATCTCTCGCCGCACACCGTTTCGATCGGCCTGGTCGGACCGGGTGTCGTGGGCAGCGTGCTGCTCGAGCAGATCGCCTCGCAGGCGCCGCGCCTGCTGCGCGATTTCCGTCTCGATCTGCGCGTGCGGGCGGTGATGACGTCGAAGAAGATGCTGCTCTCGGATCAGCCGATCGGTATCGACGGCTGGCGCGCGAAGCTGGCGGCCGGTGCGGCGGTGGATCTCGAGAAGTTCGAGGATCACGTCCACGCCGATCACCTGCCGCACGCGGTCATCATCGACTGCTCGGCGAGTGAGAAGGTGGCGGCGCTCTACCCGCGGTGGCTGGCCGAGGGGATTCACGTGGTGACGCCGAACAAGCGCGCCAACAGCGGCCCGCTCGACCTGTTCGCGAAGGTGCAGCAGTCGCGGCGCGCCGGCGGGTCGCACTACCTGTACGAGGCCACGGTCGGCGCCGGCCTGCCGATCATGCAGACGCTGCGCGACTTGCGGGAGACCGGCGACGAGATCCGCAAGGTTGAGGGCATTTTCTCCGGCACGCTCGCGTACCTCTTCAACGTATGGGACGGCAGCGAGTCGTTTTCGTCGGTGGTGAAGGCGGCCAAGGCGAAGGGCTATACCGAGCCGGACCCGCGCGACGACCTGTCCGGCACCGACGTGGCGCGCAAGCTCGTGATCCTGGCACGCGAGATGGGCATGCAGCTCGAGCTCTCGGACGTGGCGCTCGAGGGGCTGATTCCGCCGCCGCTCGTCGGCGTGGGCGTCGAGGAGTTCATGACGCGGCTCGGCGAGCTCGACGCGCCGATGCTGGCGAAGCTCGAAGCCGCTCGCGGACGTAGCCGCGTGCTGCGTTACGTGGGCGCGCTCGACGCGGCGAGCAACAAAGCCACGGTCGGCTTGGTGGAGCTGGAGCGCTCGCACCCGTTCGCCAACATCAACCTCACCGACAACGTGGTGCGCTTCGTGACGTCGCGCTACGACCAGAACCCGCTCGTGGTGCAGGGTCCTGGCGCCGGCCCGGCGGTCACCGCCGGCGGCGTGTTCGCCGACCTGCTGCGCGTCTGCTCGTACCTGGGCGCGAAGATCTGATTCAGTAGCTTCGAACGTGGAAAAGACGTCGCGCGCCGCTCGCGGCGCACGACGCCCAGGAGTCTGGAAGCGAGTCTAGAAGCGGTAGCCGATGCCCGCGGTGACCTGCGAGAAATCCAGCGAGCTGGGCATCCGGTAGACGCTGCGATAGCGGTAGCCGATGTCGAAGTGGATGTGGCCGGCACCGATGCCGACGCCGAACGCGGCCTCGACGATGGGGCGCGTGATGCCTTCGGTCGCGAGGGACAGGTCCGCGTCGCCGAGTTGGTAGTCGTTGAAGACGGCCCGCGTCACATCACCGATGCGCGTCTCGACGACCGTGCGCTTGAGATTGATGGCGCCGATCCCGCCCCCCACATACGGGCGGACGGAACCGCGGCCGAACACGTACTTGCCGCCCCCCACGAAGGTCACGCCGCGGTCGCGTCCGGTGAGCGACCAGGTCTCGCCGGTGAAGCTGCTCAACTGGGCCGCTCTGACATCGAGAGCGTCGCGCAGCGATTCCGCCATCAGGTTCTCGACGTACGAGAACGTCACATAGGCCTGGGCATGGCTGCCGAGGTTCTCGGCAACTTCCACACCGAAGACGGGCCCGGCCGGCGGACGCGACACCGCGCCGCCGATCGCGGCGATATACATGTGCGGCTCCGTCTTGGTGCCGGGAGCCGGGGTCTCCTGCGCGAACGCGGAGGCGGACGAGAAGAGGGCCAGAACGAATGCTGCCGAGATCGAGTGACGCGCGTTCATCGCATTAGCTCCTGAAAACTAGCGGCGAGTCAGGCTCTGGAACGACTGGGTTGCGACCAACGCGCTTCCCACCGTTCCGCTGCCAGTGACGTTGTAGGTGTGTGCCGCGGTGCCGCTGATCACCCTGGGATTGATCGGATCGTCAAACCTTGCCGTCACGCTCGAGCCCACCAGATCGAGCACGCGACTGTTGCCGTTCTGGCACGCAAGATTCAGCGCCTTCTGCGTGCACTGTTCCGCGTGCAGCACGAAGGTCTGTTCGGAACCCACGCGGCCCGTGTACTCGCACGCCAGGCCGTTGAACGCCGACACCATCTTGGCCGTGAGGTCGCTGCCCGACTGCGTGATCGAGAGCGTGTACTCGTTCTTCTCGCCAAGCACCTGGGCAAATGACGCACCGTCGCACCCGGTCACACCTGCGTTGACCGCGGGGCCAGTGCCGCCCGCCACGCCGTTCAGAATAAATTCGCCGTACCAGTTGCCGCCGAGTCGTGGCAACAGCAGATCGGACAGCGACGACGGGCCCGTGGGAGCGACCGGGGTGACCGGGATTCCATTGACACTATCCCCGCAGGAGGTCGTCGCCATCACCGCGGCGAAGAGGCCCGCGAACAACGCGGCTCGTGAAATCATCTGAAAGAACTCCTTGTGCACGCACGGTGCGCCGTGCGGTTGCCCAGGAGGCTGCAAGTTCCATGCACAGCCGTTTGCACGCGATAGCGCATGAAGGGCTAGGCGCTATCTGCCCACTCACAGATATGAATCTGCTCCCAGGCAGATGAGGCCTTGCGGCGTTCGAGCGAAGAGGGAAGAGAAGAGACCGAGGGGCGCAGGCGTCAGGGGAAGAATGGCAGGTCCCTCGAGGCGTGTGCCGTCGTGGGACCTGCCTGGATGCCTACTTACAGACGAAGCTGGCCGCGTCGTTCGTGCTGCCGATGCCCTTGTAGGTGGCGACCTGCGGATAGGTGCAGAGCAGGCGCGTCATGTCGACCCGGTTGCCCACCGTGCGCGTGGCGGTCAGCGTCGCCGGCGCCTCGCCGGCTTCGCGCCAGCGCTCGAGCGCGGCCATGTAGTTGACCTGATCCGGACCCGGACCGCCCTGGCAGTGGCCCATGCCCGGCGCCATGAAGAGGCGGATGAAGTCGCCCTGGTTGCGGCCCATCTTCGCCAGCACGCTGTTGTAGTAGTCGATGCTGTTCTGCGGCGAGATCGCCGTGTCGTTCCAGCCGTGGTACATCAAAACCTTGCCGCCGCGCGCCTTGAACTTGCTGAGATCGGGGTCGACGGCGTTGATGAACCCGGTCTTTTCGTCCACGAACTTCACGTCGCGATCGACGTCGAACTTCTTCCAATCCCAATTCGGATCCTGATACGCGAGCTGGAAGGAGCCGACCGCGACGAAGATCGGCTGCGTCGACGTGGCGACGACGGCGCTCCACGACGCCTCGCTGCCGATCGTCTTGCCCGGGAAGATGACCTTGCCGTCGCTGAACTTCGAGGGCGCGTACATGCGCTTCACGCTTTCGAGCTGCACCGGGGTCAGGCAGCTCTCGTTCTCCGCGCCCTTGCAGACGAGTGTCGCCGCGTCGAACTTGCACGCGTTAGGATTGCTCAGCAGGCCGTCCTTGACGCCGTCCTGCGCGTCGCAGGCGTTCAGCACCGCCTGGTTCAGCATGTTGAGCTTCGCCTGCGGCAGCAGCGCGCCGGGGGTCGTCAGCGCCGGCACGGCGTTGACCAGGTCGTTGCTGTGCAGGTGCGAGTGGTAATTGGCCGGCGCGCCGGCGAGGATGGCGTCGAAGTCCTCGGGGAAGCGCTGCGCGGACATCAGCCCCTGACGGCCGCCGGTCGAGCAGCCGTTCCAGTACGACAGCCGCAGCTGCTGGTCGTAGTGCGCCGCGATCAGCTTCTTCGCCGTCGCCGCCATCTCGTGGACGGCGCGGTGCGAGTAGTCGATCACCTTCTCCGGGTGGCCGATGAGCGGCGCCGACGTGCCGCCGACGTGCCCCGTGTCGGTCGACGAGGTCGCGTAGCCCTCACGCAGCGCCGCGGCCATCGCCGGATAGCTGATGACGCCCGCCCAGCCGCCGTTGCCCACCGCCTGGTACTTGCCGTTCCACCCCTCCGACGGCAGCCACACTTCGATCTTGATGTCGGAGTCGGACGATGGCGTCAGCGTCGCGGCGACACGGCAGTAGGCCGGGAGCATCAGCGGCGGTGTTGCCGGCGCGCCACCCGCGCGTCCGGCCGGAGCCGCGGCCGGCGCGGCAGCCGGCGGTGGGCCACCGGCGCGGCCAGGCGGCACGAACGGGCCCGCGGCCACCGGCTCGGCGAGCGTGATCGTGGTGTTGGCCAGCTTCAGCGATTTCAGTTCGGCGCAGGGCGTGGCGGCGAGCGCAGGGCTCGCGAACGCCAGACCGACAAGAGCGAGCGCGGTGTTTCTGACCATCATGAGTCTCCACATGAACGCCGTCCGAGGGGCTCGAAGCGGCGCTATTGTAGTCCCGAGTCAGCCCACCTTCGGGAGCCGCTTCAGCAACGCGCTGGCTTTGCGGAACCAGGGCCGCTCACGGCGCTGCAGGTAGCGCGGCATCGTCGGCTTCTTGGCCAGGACGCGCTCGGCCCACTCGCGCGCGTCCGCCGTCCGCTGCTGTGCGGCGAGGAACGAGGCGTAGTTCACGTAGGTCTCCGAGAGCGTCGAGGCCTCGGTGACCTGTTGAAACAGCGACTCGGCGTCCGCGGTTTGCCCGGTCTGTCCGAAGGCGTGCGCCAACAGGCCTCGGGCGCGGTGCGAGTCGTATTTCGGATCCCGCGACGTCACATGGCCGAGGTCCTCGATGGCACCGGCGAAGTCGCCCAACTCCATCTTGGCGACACCTCGCCGGTAAAACGGATCGAGGTCCGTCGTCCGAGGCGTGATGGCCTTGTCGTAGCACTCGCGGGCCCGCGCGAACTTCTGCTCATCGAGATAGAGGTCGCCCAGCTCTTCATAGTTGCCGGCTGCGGGGTTTTGGAGCACCAGCGCTTCGAGGTACCTGAGTCGCTTCCGCCGGCCGAAGCCCTCGAAGGACTGCCGGATCAGTCCGAGGTCGGGCACCACTTCCATGAGGATGTAGATGAGGGCGCCAGGCGGGCCGAAAAAGATGACCACCCACAGCCAGAACGTCTCGGGACGACGGCGGATGAAGTGCAGTACTGCCAGCACCTGGAGCAGGATGCCCCATTGAAAGAACTGCAGCATCGGGCGCGAGTATAACGGAGCTTCGGCGCTAGGCGGCTTCCTCGGCCTTGGCGCGGTTGGCCGCTGCCGGGCGGTTCTTCGTTTCGATCGCCGCGGAGATGGTGGCGCCCTCCTGCACGGCAAGACGGCCGCAGGTGAGTGTGCCCTCGACCGAGGCGGACGTGCGGATGTCGGCCTTCTCGCGGGCGACGATGCTCCCGACGACGGCGCCGAACACCGTGATGTTCTTTGCGTTGATGTCCGCCACGACCGTGGCGTTCGGCCCGATCGTGAGCGAGTGCTGCGGCAAGTCGATCCGGCCTTCGACCTGACCGTCGACCGTCAGGTCCTCAGAGCCGCTGATTTCGCCCTTGATCGAGACGGAGATGCCGACCGTCGCCACCCGTACGTTTTGCTGTTCGCTGTTCCACATGCGCACGTCCCCCGATGTCTTTCTCGGTTCGGCGCCCTGAAATCTTAGGGGTGCCCGTCAGGGCGGGAGCGACGACACGAGCGCGATGATCCCGGGGGACTCCTTGGCCGCCGGGCAACCTCAACAGGCCGTGTTAACGTTCGATTTACATGAACGTTACTCAAACATTCATACCCCCCTCTCCCGGGTCGTGGGAGCTGGAACAGACCCACCTCACCAAGCCTCCGTCGGTCCTGCTCGGCGAACTGATGCCGCCGTCGATGATGCGCGGGTTCGCCGCAGGCACGCGGCACTACGGTGTGCTGCTGGATCACCTCGAGATCGCGATCATCAATCGGTTCCTCTACATGGCGCCGCGCCCCGTGGGTGCGCCGAAGAGCTCGAAAGGGACGCCGCCGCGTCTGGTCTTCGCGGTCCTGCGCCGACTGCACCCGGCGATTCGCCGGCGCGTCAACCGGGCCGGCGAGGTGCTGCGCGACCGCGTGTGGCGAGCCGACATCGAGTGGTGGGACACCGACGTCAGGCCGACGCTCGCCGCCGAGGCGCGCGCGCTCCTGAACGACGACCTCGCTTCGCTGTCCGACGCGCAGCTCGTCGCCCATCTGCAGCGGGCGTTCGAGTTCGTGCGCTCGGCGACCTTCTATCACCACCGCTTCAATTTCTGCTCGATGGTGCCGCTCGGCGATTTCCTGGTGCACGCCATCGCCTGGACGGGGCTGCCCGCCGGTGAACTGCTGCGCGTCATGAAGGGGCTGTCGCCGGATTCGGCCGGCGCGACGGCGGAGCTCGCGGAACTGCGGTGCGCGCTTCTGGCCGATAGCGAGGCCCTGACGCTCCTGACCGCACGCGGCCGTCGCGACGCGGACGTGATGGCCGCCCTCGAGGCGCACCCCGGGCCCGTGGGCAACGCGATGCGCGCCTACCTGGCGGTCGTCGGCCTGCGCGTGCTCGGCGGCTACGACATCGCGGACCCCCACGGCCGCGAGCATCCCGAGCTGATCGTCAAGATCATCCGTTTCGCGGTGACCGCCGACCCGGCGTCGCGGCAGGCCGCGGCCGAAGACGCGCTGCAGAAGATTCGCGCGCGTGTCCCGGAGGCGCATCGCGAGCAGTTCGAGGATCTGCTGCGCGAAGCGCAGACGACCTACCGCATGC
>DASRPM010000078.1:0-8114 GCA_035646375.1 Vicinamibacterales bacterium | reverse complement strand
GACGAGCCGACCAACCACCTCGATCTCGACTCGAAGGATGTGCTGCTCGAGGCGCTCGAGGACTACGGCGGCACGCTCATCCTCGTGTCGCACGATCGCTACTTCGTGGAGAAGCTGGCCACCAAGATCATCGAGATCGGGCACGGCGAGGCGGTGGTCTATCCGGGGACCTACACGGAATTTCTCTGGAGCAAGAAGGCACGGGACGAGGCGGCCGCGAGCGCCCCGGTCGCGCCCAAGAAAAAATCTGACGGCGCTCCGACACCCCAACCGGCCGCCCAGAAGGCTTCGGGCCTCGGGCCTCGGGCTTCAGGAAAAACGGCTCCGGGCCCCACGAAAGAACCGGAAAAGGCGCCGCAACAGTCGCAGCAGCAGGACCGGGAGGAACGGAAGCGGGTGGAGGCGGAGCGGAAGAAGAAGCAGCGCGAGCAGGACGCGCTGCGCAAGCGCATCGCCGACCTCGAGTCACGCATCGCGTCGAGCGAAGCCGAAGTGAAACAGCTCGAAGCAGCCATGTCGGAAACGGGTTTCTACGAGGATTCAGCGCGATCGAAGCCGGTCATCGATCGCCATCAGGCGTTGATGTGGGAAGTGGGCGACCTGATGGCGCAGTGGGAAGCGCTGCAGCACCACGCGGCGGAGCAAACCTCCGAACCGTAACCCTCTCTCGCCTGGCCAGGCACTGCCCCCCTCTTACATACCAAGTCTGTAACCGATACACGGATCTGTAAGTGGCCCGCGGCCGCGGGCCTGCGACGTTACGTGACGTGACGGCACCATCAGGCGGCAGTTCCGGGCAAGCCGAGTAGGGCACGTCCTTTGCCCAGTTGGCGCTGTCGGGGAATCCGCCGGAATGCAGCAGAGCATCTTGACGAAGTCCCAATCGTCCTCGCCCCCGCGCCGCCCGCCTGCGCCGCGCGGCGCACCGGCGTCCCGGCGGCAGGCCCGTGCCCGGCTGGCCGGCGGCCTCGACGGGGCGTTTTATCAGCACATCGTCACCACCATGCGCAACGGCGTGCTGGCCGTCACGCGCGAGGGGACGCTGGCTCTGATCAATGATGTCGCGTGCGAAGTGCTCGGCCTCTCCGATGCGCAGAGCCAGCTCGGCCGTCCGATTGCGGAAGCCTTCAAGGACCAGCCCGAGATCGCCTTTCTGCTCGCCGACGTCTTCGAGCGCGACCACCTGCAGAACCGCGCCGAGATGCGGCTGAAGCCCTCGGGCAAGGTGATTGGCTACACGCTGTCGCACATCACCGACGACAAGGGCACGCTCGTGGGCGCCTCGATGTTCTTCAAGGACCTCACGCGCGTCGAGCAGTTGAACGAGCGGGAGCGCCTGCGCGATCGCCTGGTCGCCATCGGCGAGCTCGCGGCGGTGTTCGCGCACGAGGTCAAGAATCCGCTCGCCGGCATCGAGGTGATGGCGGGGCACCTGCGCCGGAAAGTCGGTGACGCGTCGGAGACCTACAAGGTGCTCGGCGACATCATCGGCGAGGCCAAGATGGCCAACGCCATCGTGCAGGAGGTGCTGGACTTCGTGCGGCCGATCCGGCTGCAGGTCGAGCCAACTCTGCTGTGCGATGCCGTTCAAGCCGCCGTGCAGCACGCCGATGCCAAGGGCAGGCGCGGGAACATCGCGGTCGAGACGCGCGTGCCGCCGACCTTGCCGCAACTTCGGGCGGACAAGCATCAGTTGACGCAGGTGCTCACGAACCTGATCGTCAACGCCTACGAGGCCCTGGACGGCAACGGCCAGGTGACGGTGACCGCCAGCGAATCGCGCATGCAGGACGGCGCGGGCGGTCGCGACGCGATCCTGGTGGAAGTCGCGGACGACGGCCCGGGCATTCCCGCGGACGTGCGTGAAAAAGTCTTCGAAGTCTTTTTCACCACCAAGGCGAAGGGATCCGGCCTCGGGCTTGCAATCGTGAAGCGGATCGTGGACGCACACGACGGGCGTCTCGATCTGCAGACGTCGGCGGAAGGAACGCGCGTGCGGGTGACGCTGCCGCTCGCGAGCATCGAGGACGCGCAGTGAGCGCACGCGCACACGCATGGGGTGAGCGGACGCGCACAGGAAAGAGGAACGACTGAATGGGACGGATTCTGATCGCGGACGACCACGAGACGCTGCGCCGCACGCTGGCGCAGTCGCTCGCCGAGAACGGTCACGAAGTCGACGAGGCCCCCAACGGCAACGCGGCCATCGAGAAGCTGCATGAGGGGGCCTACGACGTCGTCGTGAGCGATCTCCGCATGGGCGGCAGCACCGGCATCGAGGTGCTGAAGACCGCCAAGGCGCTCCACCCCGCGTGCGCGGTGGTGCTGATGACCGCATTCGGCTCCGTCACCACCGCCGTCGAAGCCATGAAGGCGGGCGCGTTCGACTACGTCCAGAAGCCCTTCGAGATCGAAGAGATGGAGGTCAAGGTCCAGAAGGCCCTCGAGCTCCGTCGCATGCAGCACGAGATCGACTACCTGCGCCACGCGCAGGGCGGCATCTACGAGTTCGACAACATCATCGGGTCGAGCGGCGCGCTGTCGGCCGTGCTCGGCGTCGTGAAGAAGGTCGCCAAGAGCAACACCACGGTGCTCGTGCGCGGCGAGACCGGCACCGGCAAGGAGCTCATCGCCGGCGCCGTGCACCACAACTCGCAGCGCAACAGCCGCAGCTTCATCAAGGTCAACTGCGCGGCGCTCCAGGAGAACCTCCTCGAGTCCGAGCTCTTCGGCCACGAGAAGGGCGCCTTCACCGGCGCCGACAAGCAGCGCATCGGCCGCTTCGAGCAGGCCGACGGCGGCACGCTGTTCCTCGACGAAATCGGCGACATGAGCCCGAACACGCAGGCCAAGATCCTGCGCGTGCTCCAGGAGCACGAGTTCGAGCGCCTCGGCGGCACGCGCACCATCAAGGTGGACGTGCGGCTGATTGCCGCCACCAACCGCGACCTGCCGACGATGGTGGACGCGGGCGCCTTCCGCGAGGACCTGTTCTACCGCCTCAACGTCGTGACCATCGAGATGCCGCCGCTGCGCGAGCGCAAGGAAGACGTGGCGGCGCTCGCCGGCTTCTTCATCAGCCGCTTCTCCGGCGAGCTGAAGAAGAAGATCGAAGGGCTCGCGCCCGAGGCGCTCAAGCTGCTCATGCGGTATCACTGGCCGGGCAACATCCGTGAGCTCGAGAACGCCATCGAGCGCGCCATGCTGCTGGCCGACGGCTCGCACATCCAGACCGACGACCTGCGCCTGGGCGAAACCGGCACGGTCGGATCGGCGCGCGATTCGCAGTCGGTGATCAAGATCCCGCCCACCGGCATCGCGCTCGAAGAGATCGAGCGGATGGCGCTCATCGAAGCGCTCAAGATGTCGAACTGGGTGCAGAAGGACGCCGCGGAGCTGCTGTCGATCAGCCCGCGCGTGATGAACTACAAGATCAAGACGCTCGGCATCGACTTTCCGCGCCGCGGCCGCGGGCCTGTAGCGCTCCAGCCACACGACGTGGAGCTCGCGCCGCCCGCGTACTGAGCCACCGTTCCCCGGCGAGGCGGGTCTGAGACCCGCCTGCCCGCATCAATGGGCGACCGGTCGCCCGGCAAACTTCTCGTTGTCCATGCAGTGATAGTCGAGGAGCTCCGTGTCCACGGCCAGCTCCTGCGCGAGCGTGACCGTCCACGGACGCGCGTAGGCCTTCAAATCGGTGACGGTGATCTCGATCTGCAAATGGCCGACGTCCGGACGCCGGAACCGCTCGGTCACGGTGGCAGCGGCGGTCAGTGGACTGCCATTGCGATCGATCCAGGTTCCCTCGCGCAGACCGTTGGTCTGCACCACCAATGTGTCGCCCTCCCAACGCCCCACCGAGTAGCCGTTCCACGTCGGTTCGGGATCGGCGGGCAGCGCGCGGCCGTCCACGAAGATCTGCCGGTACATCACGTCGCGCTCCGACAGGATGAGGACGAGGTTCGGCAGCTGGACCATCTTGCGCGGCGGCGGAAACGTGTGGAATCGAAACAGTCCGCCCGGGCGGCACAGGCCGATCGGATCATCCTTCGCGTTGGCGGCCTGCCGCTCCTTCACGAGTGCCGCGGCCCACGGCAGGTACGGCAGCCCGCCCGGCAGCGTGGCGCCGAAGTCGAAAAACTCCGGGCCCGCCTGGTAGTCCGCACATCCGAACCGGCCGCAGCCCTCGAAGTGCAGATACCAGATGCCCGACAGGTCGGGACGGCCGTCGGCGGTTCGAGGCGTCGCGGCCTTGAGGTTCGGCTTGCCGTCCGCCAGCCGCGGAATGCCCGGCGTCGGGTGAGTGAGCCACTGCGCCGAGAGCGCACTGTGGCAGGTCAGCAGCGCGAGGGAAAGCAGCAGGGCGCGAGGAGACATGCCCGATAGCCTACTCCCGTCCGCACGCCGGCGCCGCTGGATGGCTACCAGCGGGGTGTGACGGTCGGCGGCGTCGGGACCGGCTGCAACGCGGCGATGCGCGGCTCATAGCCCAACGGCTCGTCGGTAAATGGCGGATCGGCGATCCGTCGCCAGATCGTCAATCGACCCACGCGTTTCAGCGCGCGGAATCCGCTCGGGCCCGCGTTCTCCGACGGCATGATCACGTGGCTCGCGTATCGCCGCGGGTTCAGGCGCGCTTCCCGATAACCGGTCACGAGACGGTAATACAGCGGCACATCGTGATGCAGGTCGTAGTACGGCGTGAGGAACCAGCCGCTCGAGCCGCTGAGGTCGAGTACCGCCACGACATCGCGTTCTTCAGCAATGGCCCGGTAGGCCGCGCGCGTCTGGTCGCGCCTGAGATGTGGGTTCGTGTAGCCGCGACTGAACGGCAGTCGATCGAACAGCCCTAACACCGACACCACGACGAAGCCCGCCATCACGAGCGGTCTGAGCGCCGGCAGCAGCCGGCGCGCCCGCGGCAGGACTTTTGAGAACAGGCGTTCCCCGTCGGCCACCAGCGCGGCCAACCCGATGAGCCACAGCGGAACGACCAGAAACACGAAGCGTGTCTCCTTGTGCGCGACCGATGAGAAGTAGGCGATCGTCACGATGGCCACCGCCAGGAGCGGAAACAATCGCCGCCACGACACCAGCAGTCCGATCGCGCCGAGGAGCGCCAGGCCGCCCGACAGCGTCACGAGCGTCCGGGCGTACCAGTAGGGGGGCTGCGTCCCGAACCGCCTGGCGAGATCCAGCCCCAGGTTGTACTGGAGGCTGTTCACGATGGAAGCGAACCAGCTCCCCCAGGTGTAGGCGTCGAGCGCGCCGCCGAGGATGACGACGAGGAGTGCCGCCGCCACGGTATACAGAGCCCGAGCGCGCCAGCGCCAGAGCGCGACACACCCGATTGTGGCGAGCACCGGCGCCAGCTGAAAGCGCAAGACAAAGGACAGGCCGAGCAAGGCTCCGCACGCAAGCGTCGTGCGGCGCCGCGGCTCGCTGACCACCAGCGCCAGCGCCGCGAAGGCGGGATAGGCGGCCATCGCATCGACCGTCGACCGGTGCCCATAGCTGACCAGCTCATACCAGAAAGACGTGAACACGAGCGCCAGCCAGGCGGCATCTTCTGACACGAGGGTGCGCGTGAGGCGATACGCGCAGTACGGCACCGTCAAGCTCGCCGCGCACAGTACCGCTTTGACGATCGGTTGATAGATCTGTGGCGAATCGAGGTGGACCAGCTTCACGGCCTCGAGCACCGCCGCGATCAGGAGGGTCGGCGCCCAGGATCGCGTGCCGAAGTCGTATTCCCAGGGAACCACGCCGGGACCGAACACGAGGCGGTGGGCTTGCTCGAGGTACTGCATGACCTCGTCGGGATGCAGCGCGGAATCCGACGCGAGGCCCGTCGCGAAGCGCGCGACGAAGGCCAGCACGAGCACGTGCCAGACGCGCAGGCCGGGCGCAAGCGACAGAGGCATGTGGCGATAGCGTACCCCGTGTCACGGCGCGAGGCGACCAACGCCGGCGACCGTGTGACGTCGTGTGAACCGGCGGGCGCGATCAGCGGCGATCGGGATCGCCCTTGGCGCGCGGGTGCGCCTTGCGGTAGGCCAGCTGCAGCTGCGCCACGTTCACGTGCGTGTAGCGCTGCGTGGTGGACAGCTGCACGTGCCCCAGCAGCTCCTGGATGGCGCGCAGGTCGGCGCCGTGCTCGAGCAGGTGCGTGGCAAACGAGTGGCGCAGCGCGTGCGGGCTGATGCCGAAGCGCGTGCTGCACATGGCGACGTAACGGGCCACGAGCCGCTGCACGCTGCGGCCGCTCAGCCGCGTGCCGCGGAAGTTCACGAACATCGGCTCGCGGCGCGACTCCCCGCTTCGCCGCGGGCCGGCGGCGGGCCGGGCGTCGACGGCGAGCGCGCTCTCGCGCAGCGCGACGCGATCCTTGAGCCAGGCGGCCAGCGCGGCCTTGGTCGTGGTGTTGAAGGGCACGAGCCGCTCTTTCCTGCCCTTCCCCATCACCCGGACGATGCGTGCGCTCAGGTTCACGTCGCCGAGATCGAGCTGCACGAGCTCGCTGAGGCGCAGCCCCGACGCGTAAAACAGCTCGAGGATGGCGCGGTCGCGGCGGCCGAGCGGCTCGGCGGCATCGGGCATTTCGAGCAGGCGCGTCATCTCGTCCACCGACAGGTGGGCCGGCACCTTGTGCTCGCGCTTCGGCGCCGCGGCGAGCGACGCGGGATCGATGTCGATGATCCCTTCGCGGCGCAGGAAGCGGCCGAACGCGCGCAGCGCCGACAGCTTGCGCGACACCGATGTTCGCGCGTGCCCCTGCCGGTGGAGGTCGGCCATGAAGGCGCGCACCATGGCGAGATCGAGCTGCGCCGGCCTCAGGTCCTCGGGCGTACAGCCGCGTCCCGCGGCCGTGAACTGCAGGAACTGGGCGATGTCGCTGGCGTACGCCTCGACCGTGTGCGCGGAGGCGTTGCGATTGAGGCTCAGGTGATCGAGGAACGCGCGGAGCTCGGTCACGAGACGGCCGACGGCGTCATCCACTCGCCGAGCACGCGGAGCGCGCGCTCGGACGTCGCCGCCTTGCGGTCGGCCTTGCGGCTCCGGCCGCCCGCCGCGTCAGGCGGCGGCATGATGCCGAAGGTGATGTTGGTCGGCTGGTAGTGGCGCGGATCGGCATGCGAGACGTAGTGCGCGAGCGCGCCGATCGCCGTCTCGCGCGGCGGCACGCGCGCCGGCTCCCCGCGCGCCACCGCCGCGGCGTTCAGCCCGGCGATGAGTCCCGACGCCGCCGACTCCACGTAACCCTCGACGCCGGAGATCTGGCCGGCAAAAAACAGATCGTCGCGCGACTTCACCTGCCAGGTGGGCCGCAGCACCGTCGGCCCATTGATGTAGGTGTTGCGGTGGACGATGCCGAAGCGCACGAACTCGGCCTGTTCGAGGCCCGGAATCATGCGCAGCACGCGCGCCTGCTCGCCCCACTTCAACTGCGTCTGGAACCCGACCAGGCTGTAGTGGTCGCCCGCGATGTTGTCCTGCCGCAGCTGCACCACGGCGTACGGCGTCCGCCCCGTGCGCGGATCGACGAGGCCCACAGGCTTCATCGGCCCGAACCGCAGGGTGTCGGTGCCGCGATGCGCCATGACCTCGATGGGCAGACACCCTTCGAAGAACGTCTCCTTCTCGAAGTCGTGCACCGTGGCCGATTCGGCCGACGTGAGCGCGGCGTAGAACGCCTCGTACTGCTCGCGCGTCATCGGGCAGTTCAGATAGTCGCCTTCCCCGTCGTCCACGCCGCAGGCGGGACCGGCCGGATCGACGTCCGTTCGTAGCTGCGGACCTTCAGGTCCGCCCGTGGGGTCCGCGCCGCGCAGGCTGCGCCCCCAGCGCGACGCGCGGAACACGACGTCGGAGTCGATCGTCTCGGCGAGGACGATCGGGCTGACCGCGTCGTAGAAGTAGAGGTGATCGCCGCCGACGAGGGCGGCGATGTCGGCCGAGAGCGCGGCGCTCGTGAGCGGGCCGGTCGCGATGACGAGCGGGAACATCGACGGCTCGTCCGGGACGCGCGTCACTTCCTCGCGAACGATGGTGATGCGGGGGTGGCGGCTCACGGCGTCGGTGACCGCCTGCGCGAAGCGCTCGCGATCGACGGC
>DASRPM010000077.1:0-6843 GCA_035646375.1 Vicinamibacterales bacterium | reverse complement strand
TCGTGGCCGAGCGCGACGGCCGCTATCTGGCGACGTTCGCGCGCGGCACCTATCAAGGTATCGCCGCGCCGCACGCCGTCGAGATCGATCTCCCGGCCGGCATTCGCGCCGATGCGCCGCTCGTGCTCGTGGCCGAGGGCTGGGTGTATCCCACCGACAGCAGCATCAACCTCGCCGTCGGGCAGGGAGGCGCGCCGAAGGCGAGCGGGCTTGCGCTCGACGCCCAGGATGCCTCGGGCGGATGGCGCCAGGTGGTGCCCGACCTGGGCTTCCCGGCGGGCAAGAACAAGAGCATGCTGATCGACCTCGCGCCGGCGCGGGGCGCGCGGCGGCTGCGCCTGCGAACCAACCTCGAGATCTACTGGGATCGCCTGTCGGTGGGCGAGCGCGCCGAGCCGTTGCAGCGCGTCGAGCGGCTGGCCGCGTCGCGGGCGGAGTTGCGGTTCCGCGGCTTCTCGCAGACGTCGTCGCCGCGTGGCGAGGCGCCCGAGACGCCCGACTACGCCCGGCTGGCCAACGTGGCGCCGCGGTGGCGCGACCTGATCGGCTATCACACCCGCTTCGGCGACGTGGGGGAGCTGCTGGCGGGCGTGGACGATCGCTACGTGATCATGAACGCCGGCGACGAACTGCGCCTGGAATTCCCCGAGCGGCCCGCGCCGGCGCGCGGCTGGCGGCGCGATTTCGTGCTCGTCGGCGACGGGTGGGAGAAGGACGGCGACTACAACACGGGGTTCTCGCAGACGGTGCTGCCGCTGCCGTCACACGCGCAGCCGGCCTACGGACAGGGGCTGCCCGAGGCGCGGGCGCAGGAACTGGAGCTCGAGGCGGACCCGGTCTACCGGGCGCACCGTGGCGACTGGGAGCGGTTTCACACGCGGTTCGTGCGGCCGGACCGCTTTGTCGGCGGCCTCAGGTAGTAGCGCTACTACGTTTCCACTATTCCATAGGGCGCGCGCCCAACGGTAGCGTTAGACGGCTCGAATCGCCGCAGTCATACACGTGTACCAAACCCTTCGAACGCTCTCTCAAGCCGTCTACGCCCGCCCGAAGGGCGGGCAATCAGACACTGCGCTAGCGAGGCGGAGCCTGCGTGGTCGTCGGTCCGAGGCGGAGCCTCGCGAGCTTGATGGTCTCTGATCGCCAGCAGCGCGTGGCCCGGGTCGTGTGGACGGTCTTGTTCGTGGCCGGCGTTGCGGCGATCCCGGTGCTGAACCGTCAAACACTGGCCACGGCGCCCTCCGCGGAGGGCGGGGCCGCCCGCTTCGGCTTTCATCTGCGGGAGGTCGCGCGGGAGGCGGGCGTGGACTTCGTCCACCAGGCGCCGACATTCGACCCGCAGCTCGGCCACATCATGCCGCAGGTAGCCTCCACCGGCGCGTCGGTGGCGGTGGCCGATTTCGACCGCGACGGCTGGCAGGATTTCTACCTCACCAACAGCGCCGACAACTCGCACAACCGCCTCTATCGCAACAACGGCGATGGCCGGTTCACCGACGTGGCGGTGCAGCTCGGTGTCGCCGACGTGAATCGCACGGGGACCGGCGTGTCGATGGGCGCCGTGTGGGGCGACTACGACAACGACGGCTACGAGGACCTGCTGGTCTACAAGTACGGCGGCCCGCTGCTGTTCCACAACGACGGCGGCGCGGGCTTCACCGACGTGTCGGCGCGGGCCGGCCTGCCGGCGTGGGTGAACGCCAACAGCGCGACGTGGCTCGACGTGGATCGCGACGGGCGGCTCGATCTCTTCATCGCCGGCTACTGGGCGGATGACGTCAACCTGTGGCGCCTCGAGACCACGCGCATCATGCCGGAGAGCTTCGAGTACGCCAACAACGGCGGACGAAAATACCTCCTGCGCAACAAGGGCGACGGCAGGTTCGAGGACGTCACCACCGCGATGGGGATCACCAGCCGCCGGTGGACCCTGGCGGTGGCGGCGGCGGACCTGCGCGGCACGGGATATCCCGACATCTTCTTCGCCAACGATTACGGTGTGTCGGAGCTCTACGCCAACCAGGGCGGGAAGCGCTTCGTGGACATCGCCGAGACCACTGGTGTGGGTCGCACGCCGAAGAGCGGCATGAACGCGTCGTTCGGCGACATCTTCAACGACGGCCGTCTCGCCATCTACAAGGCCAACATCTCGGAGCCGGGCGTGCTCGTGCAGGGCAACGACCTGTGGGTGCCGAAAGAAGGCGGTGGCGAGGGGGAGTACGACAACCTGGCGCCGAGCCTCGGCGTGGACCTCGGCGGCTGGAGCTGGGGCGCGCAGTTCGGCGACCTGAACAACGATGGCACGCTCGACCTCTATCTCGTCAACGGCTACGTGTCGGCCGGCGAGCGCAGCAGCTACTGGTACGACTTCTCCGTCATCGCGGTGGGGCACAGCAGCATCATCGGCGACGCGCGCAACTGGCCCGACATGCGCGGCCGCAGCTTCTCCGGCTATCAGCGCAAGCGCGTGTGGGTGAACGACGGCGTCGGGCGCTTCACGGAAGTGGCGCAGAGCGTCGGTGCCAGCGACACCAACGACGGACGCGCGGTGGCGCTGGCCGATCTCGGGAATCGCGGTGTGCTCGACGTGATCGTCGCCAATCAGGCCGGACCGGCGCTGGTGTATCGCAACACGGTGACGTCCGGCCGGCACTGGATCGACCTCGAGCTCGAAGGCACCGCGAGCAACCGCAGCGCGATCGGCGCGCGTGTGGACGTGACGTTCGGCGGCCGCACGCAACGGCAGGACGTGCTGGCGGCGAGCGGCTTCAGCGCGCAGAATCAGCGCCGCGTGCACGTGGGGCTCGGCGCCGCGGCGGCGGTCGATCGCGTGCGGATCGTCTGGCCGTCGGGCCGGGAGCAGGTGCTCGAGCGGCCCGCCGTCGATCAGTTGCACCGCGTGAAGGAGCCGGCGTGAGGAGCTCGCGTGCCTGAATGGACCGGCGTCGCCGCGGCGGGGCCGCTGCCGAAAGGGCGCCAGTGGCTGCGGCTCGACAACCGCTTCCTGCCGCCGCTGCTGATCACATCGATTCTGCTGACGGCGCATCTGTCGTTCGGCATCCTCGAAGGGTGGGAGCGCACCGCGGCGGCGATCGTGACCGCGTTCGCCGCGGAGATGGCGCTCGGCAGAATCACCTACGGCAAGTGGCCGTATGCCGCCAGCGCCTACATCACCGGCATCAGCGTCGGCATCCTGCTGCGCTCGCCGTTCCTGTGGCCCTACATCCTGTGCGCGTTCATCTCGATCGCGTCGAAGTACGTGCTCCGCTTCCGCGGGCGGCACCTGTGGAACCCGTCGAACCTCGGCGTGAGCCTCGTGCTGTTCCTCGCGCCCGAGACGGTGTCGCTGCTCAGCGTGCAGTGGGGCAACGTCGTGGCGCCGATGGTCGTCATCTGGCTCCTCGGGTCGGTCATCGTGTGGCGCGTCGGCCGCTTCTATTTGTCGGCCACCTACGTCGTGTCGTTCCTGCTGTTCTCGTTCGTGCGCGCCGCCGTCACCGGCATCCCGTGGGTGGCCGCGGTGGCGCCGATCACCGGACCGATGTATCAGCTCTTCATCTTCTTCATGGTGACCGACCCCAAGGTAACCGTGAGGCCGATGTGGGCCCAGTGCCTGGTGGTGTTCTTCGTGGCGTTCGTGGAGTTGATCCTGCGGCTCAACGAGGTGGTGTACGCGCCGTTCTACGCGCTCTGCTTCGTCGGCCCCTCGGCTCTGCTCGTCGAGATGTGGCTCGATGCCCGCCGTGGGAGAATGTCGTAGGGGCACATCTTCAGATGTGCCCGACAAGGATCAATGTGAAGGCTGTCGAGGAATACAGCGGGGAAGGGCAGTTGATGTGGAGGGGCGGGTCGCAGCCGGTCGGCTACCGGCTCACGCGCCTGCAGGGCATGGCCGGCAACGGCCTGCCGGTGCCTGGCCTGTTCCGAATCGAGGGCGATCTCGACCTGCGCGGTACGCCTGTCCCTGACTCTGTGGTGGGCAACTCCGTGACGCTCAAGCTCGGGGACGGACGTTCGATGATCGTCACCCTGACGACCCGCGACGGACGTGTGCTGTCCGAGGGGCACGGCCCGTCGCGCTGTCTCTGTTGTTAGACGGCTAGTCGGGCGCAGGCCGGCTGATTCTGTCGATGACGAGTGTCGGCACGAGGGTCCGTTCCGACACCAGCTCGAGGCCCAGCTGCTCTTCGAGCGCTGCGAAGATCGACGGCAGCGCGGGCGCAGTTGAGCGACCTCTCGCGCGACGAGGCCGAAACGATCGGCCAGGAGAGACCGGAGCATCTTTCGCACGTCGTCGGCACTCGCTGTCGGATCCGCCGCTTTGGCCTGCACGTCCAACCGGTCGGCTCGTACCCACGCAGGCGCACCCTCGACGAAATCGGGCCTGAGGTCGTACGCGAAGGTGATGAGCAGCAGGGCGGTCGCATTGAGGCGTACGCAACAAGGGCCGGATCCGAAGACCCGGCCCCTGTTCTTCCCTAAGCCCTAAGCCTTAAGCCTTAAGCCTTCAGAAGTCGTACTGCACCGTAATCTTTGCCGTGCGCGCCGTCAGCACCGAGTTCGGCACGAGCCACTGACCGCCCGGGGTGAACGCCTGGTTGTAGGTGAGCACCGTGTCCGAGTTGAGCGCATTGAACATGTCGACCGACACCGTGGCGCGCTGGGTGCCGAAACGCAGCACCTTACCGATCCGTAGGTCGAGCTGATTCACGCGCGGCCCACGCATCTGGTCCGGCGCGAGAAGGTTCACCGTCACGTTCGGGGCGTTGCCGGAAAGGGGCCGGCCCAACGTTTGCGCCACGATCGCGCTCGACACCGTCCAGTTCGCCTGCAGCGGTTCGGCAGGCGAGCTCTGGAACGTGGCTGCGAGCTGCACATCGATCTTCGGCACGATGTAGCTGCCGGCGCCTGTGAAGCGCGTCGTCATGCCCGGTTCGACGTGGCAGTACGGGTTGACCGGGCTGTACGCCTGGACCTCGCTGCCGGTCGAGAAGCCGCCGGCCTGTTCCGGCAGCTTGCCGCGCACGTCGCAGTAGTCGGTGATGCGCTGCCCGGTGCTGGTGCCGGCCTGCAGCTGGACGCCGCTGCGCATGCGGGCGTTGATGTTGATGTCCACACCGTTGTAGACCTGCGAGATCTCACCGTAGTCCGGCGCGTAGGTGCGCAGCTGGTTGGGCGCCACCGAGAAGAGCGCGGGCTTGATGTTGTAGAGTCCCGACACCGTGTAGCCGCCGCCACCCGGCAGGCGCGAATCCTGCGGCGCCACGATGCTGAACGTATCGAAGTCGCCCTCACCCACGGCCAGGTTGTCGGTGACCGTGAAGTTCTTCAGCCACCGCCGCGTGTAGCCGACCTCGACCGACACGCGCGGCAGGATCTCCTGCTGCAGCGTCGCGCCGATCTGCCAGTCCGACGGCCGCGTGCCCCAGCCCTTGAGAATCTTCTCAGCGTAGCCCAGGCTGTAGATCGGATTGCCGCTGGCATCCACCGCCTTGCCGAAGTTCGGGTTGGCCCAGGCGCCGCAGAAGTCGCCGCCGGCGGCCCGCAGGTCCTGTGATGCGCCGCTCAACAAATCGCAGTCGGGCGTGTAGTTGCCGTTGTTGTCGGTCCACGTGCGGCTCTGGGTGAGGTCGATCCGCGAGCTGGGCAGCAGGGCCGAGTAGTTGCCGTTGCCGTTCACCGCGGCTTCGAGGTACTTGCCCAGGTTGAACTTGACGGCCGTCTTGCCGTTGCCGAAGACGTCGTAGGCGACGCCGACGCGCGGCGTCAGGTCGTTGTAGCCGATGACGCCCTTCGATTCTTCCCATGTGAACTGGTTGGGCAGGAAGCGCACGCCGGGCCCGCCGATCGACTGCTCGGGGTAGTAGCTCCAGGAGTGGTCGTAGCGGAGCGCGCCGCTGAGCGTCAGGCGCCCGCGCGTGAACTGATCCTGCACGAAGAGCGCGTTGTAGCGCACGCGCGAGTAGGTGCGATACGCCTCGAGGCGCTGCGTCAGCTGGTTCGGGATGCCGTTGTTGAAGCGGTAGGTCAGGTCGTTGGTGCCGCCTTCCTGCGCGCGGTTGTCGGCGTGGTACGCACCCTGATAGCCCACCTTGATGCTGTTCGAGCCGCTCACGACGGTCGCCGCCGCGTTCCAGGTGTGGGCGCCGATCCAGTCGGCGTTCCAGAACGACTGGTTGCGATAGTTCAGGCCGGCGATGCCGCCGTTCTGCGCGCACGTGCCGCCGCGTCCGAACGCGTCGAACGGCTGCGTGGCGGCGCACTGCTCGTTGACCTGCACCATCGCGCGGCGCGCGTCGAGCGAGAGCGGCTGATCCTCGGCGTAGCGTTCGCGCGTGTTCCAGTTGGAGAGATACGTGCCGAGGCCGGCGTCGAGCAGCAGCCGGCTCGTGGCCGTGGAGGTCCATTTGACCTGCTGCACGCGCTGCCAGCCGTGGTTGCGGCCGGCGGTCTCGGGCGCGCTCGTGGCCGAGCCCGCGCCGAGGCTGTTGTTGCTCACCTGCTCGTCCCAGAACACATTGATCTTGTCGCGCGCCGAGACTTGGAACGACAGGCGGAGCGCCGGCTGCAGCGGCCCGCGGCCGCCGGAGATCGCCGGACGGCCCTCGTCGGGCACGTAGCCCCACTTCGACGGGTCCCACTCGTTCTTGTTGTAGAACATGCCGGGGATGTTGTTCTCGCTGCCGCGGTAGTAGCCGAGGAAGTAGAACCAGATGCGATCGCGCTTGATCGGCCCGCCGAGCGAGTAGCTGGTGTCGTAGATGTAGTTCGTCTTGGCGGGTGTGCGCAGGCCGGCGGCCTTCAGCTCGTCGGTGTAATTGCTCGCCTGCATGCCACCCTTCA
>DASRPM010000076.1:0-3087 GCA_035646375.1 Vicinamibacterales bacterium | reverse complement strand
ATTGGCGTCCCCACCGGGATTCGAACCCGGGTTTCAGCCTTGAAAGGGCCGCGTCCTAGGCCTCTGGACGATGGGGACGAGCAGGGATGACTCACGATTATACCCCGCCGTAATAAGACCGGCCCCGGCCGCGGTTACAATGCCGCCTCGTAGGCGGCCTGACTTGTCCGCCGAAGCTTCAGCGGAGGCGGAAGGCCCGCAGCCACGTCGCAACGCCCGCAGCCACATCGAGGATCCGATGGCTCACACGTCCCGATCGCGCGGCCTCGCACTCGCGGTTCTCGTCGGCGTCGTCCTCGCGCTCACGCCGGCATCGAGCGGCGCCCAAACCCATTTCGAAGGCGACATCGGCCCCGGCTCGAGCTACGAGATCGACGTCCCCGCGGCGTGGAACGGCGGCCTCATCCTCTACGAGCACGGCCTGGTCCAGGCCGACGCGCCGCTTTTGCCGCCTTCGCTTCAGCCGAGATACGACGAGATCCGCGCGGCCATGCTCGCGTCGGGCTTCGCGATTGCGGCCTCCAGCTACTCGAGCAACGGCTGGGCGCTCGGCGACGCCGTACGACGCACGCATCAACTGAGCGGCATCTTCCAGGCGAGAGTCGGCGAACCGCGCCGGACGTTCCTGATCGGCGCGTCGATGGGCGCGCTGGTGGCGGTGAAGCTGGCGGAAACGCACGCGCGCCAGTACGACGGCGCCCTGGCGATGTGCGGGCCGCTCGGCGGCGCGCTGCCGGAGCTGCAGTACGTGGGCGACGGCCGCGTCATCTTCGACTTCTACTTCCCAGGCGTGCTGCCGGGCACACCGTTCAACGTGCCGGCGGGCACGGCGTTCCTGTCGCCGTTCGACCCCGGCGGACCGTCGCCCCTCTTCCTGAGCGTGGTCGCGGCGCTCGCCGCCAACCCCTCGGCGACGCTTCGATGGGCATCGGCCGCCAATCTACCGTTCAACGACATGGCGGAGCTCGCCAACTCCGCGCTGGCGTTCATCGGCTTCTCCCTGGCCTACACGAACGACTTCATCGAACGGGTCCACGGCAAGCTGCCGTACGACAACACCGATACGACCTACGTGGTGGACGCCACGTTGGACCCGGTGCTCAACGCCTTCCTGAGCGGCGTGCTGAACGCCAACGTGAACCGCCTCGACGCCGACCAGGCGGCGGTGAACTACTACGACCACAACTACACGCCGTCGGGCGGCATCGGCATTCCGGTCGTGACGCTGCACACGACGCGCGATCCCGTCATCCCCTTCGCGCACGAGACGATGTTCGCGGCGGCGGTGGCCGGCGCGGGGCGCTCGAACCTGCTGACGCAGATCCCGGTCGATCGCTGGGGGCACTGCACGTTCACACCCACCGAGGTGCTGACGGCGTTCGGGAGCCTCGTGCAGTGGGTCGAGACGGGCGTGAAGCCCTGAATCACCTGGCGCGAATCAGGCGTCTTTGAGCCCAAGCCGACGGGCCCGGTGATGCAGGTTGCTGCGGTGGAGCCCCAGCTCGCGGGCGGCCGCCGCCCAATTGCCGTCATGCCGCGCCACGGCCGCCAGAATCGCATCGCGCTCGAAGCGTTCGACGCGCTCGTTGAGAGAGCCGCCCTCGTCTGACGGCCGAGCCGCCGTTCCGCTCCCGGTCACCTTTGCGTCCACCGGCCCCACGTCGAGCGCGTCGGCGTCCAGTGTCACGGTCTCGTGCGGGTTCCTGCCGAACGCGGCGCGCAGCACGCCGCGGCTGACCACGTTCTCGAGCTCGCGGACGTTGCCGGGCCAGTCCACACCCGACAGCCGCTCCTTCGCGCGATCGGTCACCCGGGCCGACGCCATCCCGAGCCGGCGCGCCGAGGTGTCCGCGAAGTGCGCCGCCAGCACCGGAATGTCCTGCCGGCGCTCGCGCAGCGGCGGCACGTGCAGCGGAAACACGGCAAGCCGGTGAAAGAGGTCGGCACGGAATCGGCCCGCCTGCACCTCGCGGCGCAGATCACGATTGGTGGCGGCGATCACGCGCACGTTCACGCGATGGACGCTGTCGCTGCCCACCCGCTGGATCTCGCCGTGCTGCAGGACGCGCAGCAGCTTCGGCTGGATCTCGAGCGACAGGTCCCCGATCTCGTCGAGGAACAGCGTGCCGCCGTCGGCCACCTCGAACTTGCCCGCCCGATCGTGCGCCGCGCCGGTGAACGATCCCGCCACATGGCCGAAGAGCTCGCTCTCGGCGATGGCCAGCGGCAGCGCCGCGCAGTTCACGTGAATCATCGCTTCGTCGGCGCGCGACGAGGCCGCGTGCACGTGGTGCGCTACCAGCTCTTTGCCCACCCCGGTCTCTCCGGTAATCAGAACGGCGAGATCCGACGCGGACACGAGCGCAATCTCGCGCCGCAGCTGCTCGACGGCCGGGCTCGCGCCCAGCAGCTCGCCGCCGTGCAGTTCGGCGGCGGTGCGCCCGAGCTCGCGCACCACGCGACCACGATGCGCCGCGCGCCGCTCGAGCGCTTCGATCAGCGACGTGGTGCGCAGCGCCGCGCCGGCGAGCGCGCCGAGCGTTGCCAGCATCCGCTGATCGAGCTGGTCGAAGCTGCTGGCCTCGAGCGCGTCGGCGGTGAGCGCGCCCACCACGCTGCCGCCCTCGGTGAGCGCGCACCCGAGACAGGCGTGCACCTTCTGCAGCGGCCCAGGCGCATGCGCGATCGCGCCGTCGAACGGGTCCGGCAGCCGGCTGTCGAGCGGGAAGCGAACCGGCTCCTTCGAACTGAGAATGATGTCGAGCCGCGGATGCTCGCGCCGCGGGTACCGGCGCGACAGCGCCGCGGCGGTCAGCCCGTATCCGGCCACCGGCACGAGGTCGTCGCCCTCGAGGCGCAGCAGGCACGCCGCGTCGCACGGAATCAGACGCTGCACCGCCCCCAACAGACGCGAGTAGCGATCGCTCGCCGCAAGCGACGCGGTGAGGTCCTTCGCGATGTCGAGGAGCGCCGCGAGGGGCGGATCTCCACGTTGTTTATCCAATAACACGGTGCGAACCAATCAACGCCGGTGGGTAGACGAAATCATAACATGTCACCGTAAGTCATTGAATCTACAGGTGGACC